>RFGP01000067.1 GCA_003697365.1 Chloroflexota bacterium
GCTAAAGTAGGAATAATATTGTCAGGAGCTCCTACAGTCACCAAACCTGCCCCAATCCGATATGCTGCCGAAGCAGAAAGATATGCTGCTCCAATATATTCACCACTGCCAGCAACAATTAAAACCTTACCAAAGGTACCTTTGTGGCTATTGCTGGGGCGAGCAGGCAACCGCCCCTCTATAGTAGCAATTTCTATAGAAATACCATCCAATGTTGGAAGTGACGAAGGTAGGCCAATATCCCCCACCACAAGTTGACCAAGATATTCATATGCTGGAAAAGCAAGCAATCCCTTTTTAACTGCAGCAAAGGTAATAGTACAATCAGCTCTTAAAGTATACGGATCAACAGCACCAGTATCACAATCAACGCCACTTGGGCAATCAATAGCAAAAACACGAAATGATGGCACAGAACTTTCATGAGTTGGTTTTAGACCATAAAGCACATGATAAGGCTGTGGTGGCAACTGCTGGATTTCATGAATAACTTTCAATATAGATTGTACTTGGGAACGTAAAGGAAGTTGCGTTCCTGTTCCCAATAAAGCATCAACCACAACATCACACTGTTGGGCAATCTTACGTAATTGAGCAAAATCTGAATCATCTGCCGCCAAGATAACTTGTGCGCCAGCAACAACCGCATCTTGATACACTTGATCGTCACGTTCTTTCAGCAAATAACAAGTCACTTGCGCTGTATCAACATGGGTCATTAAATAGCGAGCCACTACAAGTCCATCGCCACCGTTATTGCCGGGGCCTATCAGTATTAAAAATTTTGCGCCCCACTTTAAATCTATCAATAACTCTGCAGCAGCCCTACCAGCAAATTGCATCATTTGGGCATAACTATGCCCAACAGCATCAGCCTCTGCTTCAATGGAACGCATTTCAGCAACTGAAACAAGTTTTATGGTCATAGAACTAGCTTTCATCTAGACTTGCAAATACCAATTGAGCGATACCAATCTAGGGTTGATTGTACTCCAACTTCAAAAGGCGTAGGAACAAAGCCAAGCTCTCTTTTAGCTTTTGCATTAGATACTTTCCAATTATTAAAGATATATGATCGTAATGTGAGAGGATATTTGGGCTCAAAATTAAAAATGCGTCCCAAAACTGTTAACACTCTCGCAAAAGGCACCATCACAAAAGCAGGAGCGAAGATATGAAAATGTGATATGCCAGCAGCATCAGCGATGATATGATGCACTTCACGATGTGTCATATATTGGCTCACGATATTATAAATATTGCCTATGTGCCCTTTTTCAAGCGCTAAAAAAATAGCTTGAGCCATATCCTCTACATAAGTTGGCATTGTATAATAACGCCCACCTTCCACCCCTAATCGTAACCCCCGTAATGGGTCTTCAAAAAACATTTTATTAAATGCATAGTGACCATACGGGCCATAGAATGCACCGGGGCGAAGCACGACCACTGGCAACTGATGCTGCGTTACGTAACTAAGCGCCAATTGCTCAGCTACTAACTTAGTTTTTTGGTATGCATCAACAGGGCATGTTGGATGTGTTTCATCAATTTCATCATCTGTTTGCGGATTCCCTACTACTACCACAGTAGAAACATGTACAAATTTCTCTATGCCCGCCAAAACTGCAGCATCAAGCACATTTTTTGTGCCTACTACATTCGTTTGTTCAAATTGTTGCTGCTTTCCCCAAAAGCGAAAATAAGCAGCCGCATGAACCACATAGCGACACCCTTCCACAGCTTTTATGATTGCGGCAGCAT
The DNA here is from genome assembly GCA_003697365.1 of Chloroflexota bacterium. GTDB lineage: Bacteria > Chloroflexota > Anaerolineae > Aggregatilineales > J027 > J027. The sequence goes on from RFGP01000067.1 coordinate 1,765, forward strand.
CACGAATATCTCCTACAAACGTCTCTACGCGAGGTAATTCCTTTAACCATTGATGCCGTTCAGGAGTACGTGTTAGAACGCGAAGTTGCCAATCGGTGCGATCATGAAGATAGTGTAATAAAGTACGGCCTAAAAAGCCGGTGCCTCCTGTGATAAATACAGTCGTCATCAGAGCTCAAGTTTTCCGATAAAATTCACGCCAAATGCGTCGTCGAATATCGTTCACATCAAGGGGTTTAACGACATAATCAATCACCCCCGCAACAGTATAAGCTAGAACACGATCAGTTTCACTATCTAAAGCCGTAGTAATTATGATTGGCGTATGAGTTAAGTCAGGATCATTGCGAACAGCAGCCACTACTTCATACCCATGAATATCGGGCAACGTGAGATCCATAATAACTAAATCAGGATCAACATCTTGTATAGCCGTGATCCCTTTTTTACCTGTTGACACCGCTACAAATTCAATGCCCAATTCTTCACAAACTTGGCTAAGGATAACGTGCACGTTCAAATCTGCATCAATACATAGCAAAGTACGCTCATCTGCATGAGGAGAAAGTCGGCGTATTAGGCCACGTTGAGCGTGGTGCTCCCCAACATGAGTTGCAATAGCAAAGTATGAAGCATCAAAATCTACGGCCTCAACAGACATATTTGCATTTAGGGATTGCAAAAATGGAGAAAGTAAAGTCTGCGCATTTTCAGCAGCACTTAAACGTAGGAAAGGTTCTTCATAAGGGGCCAAGATGGTAACAGCATCAAAACGTATCCCTACTGAATATCGATCTGAAAGCCCAGTATATTCTAGATAATCTTCTAGCAGGGTAATGTCTTCTAAAGGAAGGTCTGTTTTTACACAGTAATAAGTTACCGTCCCCAAGTGTGCTTCTGTAGGGCGAAAATCAGCCAATGGGCCCGTAAGCCATACAAAAAAGTTATCATATTGGCTAATTAAATCTTGTGCCACCATTAGATCAAGTTCAAGATCAGTGATCTCATAGCTATTATCCATGCTGCTAAAACGGCGCATCTGACCACTAATAATATCTTGAACTTGATCAATGCCACGCTGTACTACCCACGACCCATCTTCAAGAGTAAAGATTGTGCTACGCGGTACAGCACGTGTACGTTGTTTCATCACGAATTGTTACTACCTGTCGTAACTGCTTTGTACTCACCAGAGAGATCGACAAAATAAGCATCTGCAGCACGATCGATAAGTTCTTTCGTCAATTGTGGAGGTTGATTCAAATAACGAGCAATATCAATTAACTGATCAAGAACATCACGAGGATGCACAGCGCGTAGTGGTCGATTTTTCTTCAAGTAATGTTCCTGTATTAAATAAGCCAACCCTTTTTCATCATAAGGAATGCGCTTGACCTGACACATAATCTTAAATATTTCGCGGAACTGCTCAAAGGTTGGATCGCCCACTTCAATTTTATAAGGAATACGGCGTAAAAATGCCTCATCAACAAGGTCTTTAGGGGGAAGATTTGTACTAAAAACGATCAGCACATTAAATGGGATTTCGATTTTACGGCCTGTGCTTAATGTTAAGAAGTCAATTCGACTTTCCAGAGGCACGATCCAACGATTCAACAAATCTTGAGGGCGCATCATTTGCCGACCAAAGTCATCAATGAAAAACATTCCCCCATTCGCCTTCATCTGATATGGCGCTTCATAGTACTTATTGATGGGATCATAGACTAAGTCTAAGCCCGCCATTGTCAACTCACCACCGACCATGATCACCGGGCGTTTAATCTTAATCCAACGCGGATCACGGCGTACCCCTGTACCACTAGAGCGTTCAAACTCTTCTACCGTTTCAACAACTTCATGATTAACATTATCAAACACGCGAATAACTTGTCCATCCACATCTACGGCATAAGGTATCCACAAATGCTCGCCCAAGATACGGCGTGCAGCACGAGTAGCAAAAGTAGTCTTACCATTACCGGGTGGGCCATGCATAAAAATCGCTTTACCAGAATTCATTGCAGGGCCCAGTTTGTTCAAGATATTTTCATCAACTACAAGCCCTTCAAAGGCGGCAAGTAGGTCGTCACGATGCACTGAAGGACGACGATATTGCGCCTTCATTGCATATACGTATTGCGGTAAAGTCACTGGACAGGGGCCCGCATACATGCTACGTTGCATAGCCTCTTGGGCTTTTTGAGACCCCTTTTGCGAGATAATATATTCATACGAGGCTTGGCTAATACCTGAGGAACCACGTACTTCGATCCATTTCTCGCGTTTCATGAACTCGATTACTTTTTCTACAACGTTGGTATAGGGTAGTGCCATGCGATCAGCAATTTGTTGACCGCTTAAATACCCTGAAAAGTAGATAATCTTAATGGCAAGATCGCTGAGTAACCCAAAGTTTAGCCCAGTATCTTCCACACTCCGCATTGCTGGTGGAGCCCACTGTTTGCGGGCAGCTTGGATAGGACTGGTCATAATGTTGATAACTCCAATAGTTATAAAATTTAGAGTGAATGAAGAAAAGTTTCTATGTCTTGTTCATTATTATAACAGTGAATTGATAAACGAATGAAAGGTTCACCCTTTGCATTGAGATGACGAGTAACCACAATATTTTGTTGTGCCAATTTTTGGATAAAAGCATCTGTTTCTTCTATTGAAGTGGCATACTGAAAAGTCACAATTGGGCCATGATATTGAGAAGCATAAGGTGTTAAAACAGTAAATCCTTTCTCAACAAGTTTTTCTATCGCTAATGTAGAAAGTGCTGTTGTATAAGCATCAATATGTTCACGGCCCAGTTCCTCGAATAATCTCAAGCTCTCAACAACTGTGAACAAACCGGGAACATTAAGTGTTCCAGACATGAAACGATGCGCACCTTCCAATGGCTTAGGGTTATAATGAAGCCAAAATTCCCAATCTTCGGTTGCATTCGGCCCAATACTAGACGGTATCATCTTGTCAGCTGCTGAACGGCGAACATACAGAAGCCCAACACCCGTCAAGGCCATTAACGACTTTTGCCCACCAGAAGCTAAAATATCAATATGCATCGCCTCAACATTAATGGGCATGTGTCCAATGGCTTGAATAGCATCAACGGCAAACAAAATATCATGTTGACGGCAAAATTCGCCCAGAGCATGTAAGTTTGCCTTTGCTCCTGTAAAAAACTGAACAGCACTAACAGCTATTAAACGTGTGCGGCTTGTTACCTCACGCTCTAATAATTCTACGGTTAACGTCCCATGTTGTGCTGGAACTATTTTGACTTCTACCCCATGTCGTTCTTGCGCTAACCAAGGATAGACATTAGAAGGAAACTCAACATCACATAAAATAACTTGATCACCTTCACGCCATTGAATTGCGTTTGCAACGGCATTCAAGCCGGCTGATGTGCTCGTAATTGGGCAAATTTCGTTGGTTTCAGACGCATTGAGATAGCGTCTCCCCTCTTCTAAAAACTGATTAAAAATTGGGACAACTTGCTCTCCCCAAAAAGCGAAGGCATTATTTGCTAGATGGGTAATGGCTTCATGCGCCGCTTTTTCAGCACGTTGGGGTAATGGTGAAATACTCGCATGATTAAGATAAGTAAATTCTTTCGATAGAGGAAATTCATTTTCACGAAGTGCTTCAACATCATAGTAAACAGGGGCTAAATCCATTTTTATACCTTTCGTAAAAACAATTAAAAAATAGCGGCATAAATGAATACTCCGCTATTTTCAATTACTTAATACCTACATTTTAAGCAAACTACCTTGCATTAGGGTTATAGTGCACACGCACATCTTGTGGCTGTGCCCCTCCCATCATGGCTTCAATTGTCACAATGTCGATCGCATTACGCCGAATAAGCATATTGGTTAATAAAGGAACAATGACCAGTTGGCCTCCATAGGCTTTAAAGCCTAAGTACCACATATAAAACCAAAACAACATCAATATAACAAGCGGTACAATCGCGATAACAGGGTTGATCAGCACGGCAACAAAAATAATCGGTAAAAAGAAAAAGGCAAATAACCCCATCCAACGCGCATGGGCCACATGATATTTAATAAATGCAGTATCCCAATCAGCCACAAACCCAGCAATTGGTGTTAGCACCCACGCCATCGGATACATCATAGCACTGATACTTAGATCAGTTCCTGACATTCGGTCTGCTTTACGCTTATATTTTTTGGGAACAGCTCCGCTCATGTAATCAAGATTATTCTTGATACCGCGCATTGGACGACCAACAGCATTGCGCATTCGACGTGCTTTTTGTCCCGGCAAGTTGCGCAGTTGTTGTGCTTGATTACGCACCATGCGAGCATTGCGCGCGGGCATACGAGCTATATTGCGTGCTTGGCGTTCAGCGCCACGCATTTGACGCTGAGGCGCACGCACAACATTATTGAGTTGACGTTCAGCTTGGCTAAGTTTACGTAGGGGATCGCTCATGATTTGGTACTCCATTGATGAATTCTTTTATTATTAGAGTACAATAGAGCGTCAAACTTAGCAATAACTCAAAACACTTTATGAATCTAAGGAGCTGTCCATGCGTGTGGTTTTTATGGGAACCCCTGAATTTGCAATCCCCTCTCTTCAAGCGCTTATTGATGCAGAAGATATAGAAGTAGTTGGCGTGATCACACAACCAGATCGCCCTGCAGGACGTGGTAATCAGTTGCGCCCTAGCCCTGTCAAACAATTAGCACAGCGACACAACTTGCCCGTTTTTCAACCCGAAAAATTAAGAGGGGAAATAGTGCTAGAGCAACTGCGTACGTGGCAACCAGATTTTCACGTCGTAGCTGCTTATGGGCAAATACTACGACAAACAGTACTAGACTTACCTAAATATGGCAGCATAAACGTTCATGCTTCCTTACTGCCACGTTGGCGAGGAGCCGCACCTATTCAAGCCGCAATTTTACATGGAGATACAGAAAGCGGTATCACCATCATGCAGATGGATGCTGGTCTTGATACTGGCCCTATATTGAGCAAGCGCGCCATCCCGATCTCGCCACAAGATACGGGGCAATCATTACATGACAAACTTGCCGCAATTGCAGGGCCGCTGTTGGTTGAAACGCTCAGAGACATTATCAACGGCAAAATTACCCCTCAACCTCAAGATGAGACACTTGCCACATATGCACCGCGCATTAACAAAGAAGATGGGCGATTAGACTGGACACAATCTGCTATTGAAATTGATCGACGTGTTCGAGCATTTTTTCCATGGCCGGGTACTTTTACAAATTGGAATGACCAGCTTCTGAAAATCATAGCCGGACACCCCGTACTAGAAACCAGCCTTCCTGCAGGTATGGTCAAAATTAACCACAACCAATATTCGATGTTAATTGGAACAGGCGAGGGAAGCTATGCACCCAGCATATTACAATTAGCTGGGCGCAAAGCGATGAATACCCAAGATTTTATAAATGGCTTCAGCGAAATTGACGGTGCAACCTTAGGTATCAATTAATCTAAGTTTGTGGTGGGCGATTAAGTTGAATGAATTCTTTTGGATCAACATAATCACGCTTAAGTCGTTCTAAATCAAGGCGTGGCCAATCCCAAGGGGCCTTTTCCAAAATATCAGTAGGACTTAAATCAAAATGTAAATGATAGGGTTGTGACCCCTCAGCATTACCAACATTTGCGATTTGTTGGCCACGCTGAACACGATCCCCAACTTTTACACGTACATCTTGTACATGTGCATAACGACTATACATCACACGTCCAGTACTCAAAAGTGGATCGTGTCGGATAATAATCACATTACCCCATCCAGCCAAGCGCCCAGCAAAGGTAACAGTACCTGAAGCTGCTGCATAGACAGGGCTATGTGCGTCAGCGTCAAAATAAGGACGATTTAAGTTTAGATCTGCTCCTGTATGATAAGCCTCTTGAGGTGTGCCAATAAAATAACGTGCAGCATATCCTGTTGCATCAAACCAATGTCCGGGCCAAACCTTTTCACTTGCGCGCTCTTCACGAGTACCAATTGGCGCATCAAAGCTATCGGCAAGATAAGTTGTTGTTGGTGTGCGGCCTAAAATTTGCCGATACCGAATTGCGTCAAAAGCTATCTCACGATCCGATTCATAAGTTAGATCATTTAGGAAGACTACCCCAGCTTTTGGATCATTAGCATCAAATTGGAATACACCTAGTGGTACCCATAAGTTATGATATGCAGACTGGTTAATAGGTATGACCAATTCTTTTCCATCAGGAGAAGCACCATGCAGTTTGTAGCGCGCCTTGGTCGTAGTTGCATGACGTGCTGGCACAAAAACTGATACTTCATACCAACCACTTTCAGTGAGATTAGGGTCCCAAAGCGCCCAGACGTGGCTAGCATCATTACGAGTAGCCTTATAACGTACATCCCAGCCCCAAGTGCCATTAAAAGTGCGTAGCAAATCATCAACAGGGGTTGCAACGTGTGAACCCGCTCGAAAGCCCGGGTCTTCTGGAGTAATCACAATCTCTTTGCCAAATAGTCCTGTGTCAGGTGGTTGTGGATCAACAGGTGAAGGTACAGGTGTGATTGGTTGATTAATAATTGCAAATTGTGCTGCGCTAATAATGCCAGCTCTCCACCAACTTAACCCCTTTGCGTTATGGAAGTTAATTACATATGAGCGTGCTTCTTCCATTTCCTTCACAGGTGCATTACCTTGCAATACGGGGAATATCGGCAAGCCATAATCTCCCCATACTTCATAGGCTTCATCTAGCACATCATCATAATTACGTTCAAAAAGCGCCCAATAAACTTGCGGGTGAATGCTATTGACAAATTGTCGCCATTCTGCAGGAAATATTGGGGCATATTGATGACGACGCGGATCAACGCTCATACCAATATGGAAATCCCCCCCTACTCCACGCCGCACCCTCACCATAAAAGGACGGATAGGGTCTTTTCCGCCCTGCCAAAAGCCCGGATGAGGTTCTATATCAAGAATCACGCTCCGAACACCCTTAACATTTGCAGCCGCAATAATCAGATCAGCTTCAGCAACAACATCAACGCCTTTTGGTACAGCCCACGCATGAAATTCCATATCATTAGCTTCTAATACTTGCACCCATCGCTGAATTGTTGCTGGGCCATGTATCGCTAGAGGGCTATTATCATACTTTCCCATCCAATCGCTGCCATCAGAGGTTTTAACAAAAAGCTGTTTCACATAAGGAGCCCACTGCCGAAGCGTGCGAACAAAGTCTTCAATGCTTTGTTCAGCAACAGAAGAACCTTTCCAGTGCCAAAGTGCAATTTTATCATCATAAGGGGTCGTCATGATGCTCACCTTCTGCTAAATATCAATATCTATAGTTTAATCCTAGACGTTCTCTACAGAGATGACAACTTTTGCTAATTTAAAATCACAAAAAATATATAACATGTGTTACAATGCTTACGTCTTAATCTAAATATAGTCTAGGCGAGAGATAAGCATGATTCGGATCGGTATTATTGGTGGATCAGGCCTTTATAAAATGTCCGCTCTTACAGATATTGAAGAGTACGATATTGATACTCCTTTTGGAAAACCAAGTGATCCTATTGTTGTTGGCACATTAAATGGAGAACGTGTAGCTTTTGTTGCACGTCATGGACGCGGACATCGATATACACCAAGTGAAGTTCCCTATGCAGCAAACATCTATGCATTGAAAATGCTAGGGGTACAGTACATTATCGCCGCAAGTGCTTGTGGCTCTTTACGTGAAGACTATGCTCCCGGCCATTTTGTAATCCCTGATCAATTAGTAGATTTTACCAAAGGAAAACGCCGAAGCAGCTTCTTTGACAATGGCGTTGTTGCACATGTTGGAGTCGCTGAGCCATTTTGTGAAGCAATGCGTCCGATTTTAGCTGAAGCAGTAGAAGCAGCGGGGGGCGTTGTTCATCACAAAGGAAATTTTATTACTGTAGAAGGGCCACGTTTTAGCACCAAAGCAGAGAGCAACCTTTTCCGACAATGGGGTATGGACATTATCGGAATGACTACTTCGCCAGAAGCATTCCTTGCGCGTGAGGCAGAAATCTGTTATGGCATTATGGCAATGGTCACAGATTATGACGTGTGGCATGAAGAAATGGTATCTGTTGAAATGGTTATGCATACCTTTCAGCAAAACCTGAATGTTGCTCAACAAGCCTTGATCCATGCTGTACCCAAAGTTGCCCAACTAGGCGAAACTGCGGCGCATTATGCCTTACGTGGAGCTTTGACAACTGGTAAATCTCACATCACAGATGAACACCGAGAGCGCCTTGAACCATTCATATCCAGTTTATTTAATGAATAAAAACACAGATTCTGCGATGATGCTAAACCAATACTAAGCATCATCGCTATTGTGATAGGATACCTTCTTGCACAAGCCATTCTTTGAGATCAAATTTCTTTGCTAGAGTTAAAAGTTGTGTCTTTTGTTCTTCATTTAGTGAGCCAAGTATTTGTTCAACATATTGTTCAGACTCTGCTTGTTCATTTCCCTCTACTGACTGGCTTTTAAGGATTGCATCAAAAATACAAAAGGCTGTCTGATAAGAACCAAGTGCATAATGTATACGCCCTAACTCAAAAGCGGCACCTAACCAAATGAGCACCATATTTTGGTTATATGACTCTCGAATACATTCATAAAGAATTTCCTGTGCTTGAGAATATTGTAATAGTTGAATATAGGCTTTCCCTAAAATACGTCGCGCAATGTTCAAAAATAAATTATCTTTTAACTGATTGACAATTGCATCTAGTGAAGAAGTTATTAAATGGATAGCCCGCTCACCCTCTCCCATATCAACTAAAGTGTCAGCAAGATTCACTTTTAGATAAAGCTCAAAATCAGTCATCCCCAAAGAACGGCTTAAGGTAAGCGCTTGTTCAATCGCCTCTACGCTAGCAGGATAATCCTTCAAAGCCCATTTGGTGGTTCCATATTCCATTAAGGCATACATTAGAAGTTCATCAAATTGCCGCTCTCTTGCTTCATCAATAACATCTTGTAAAAGATATTCAGATTTTTCATATTGATTAATGCGATTTAATATGGTTGCTACCATGACTACAGCTTTTAATTTGGGCTCTTGCAATCCAAGATGAGAAAATATTTCTAAAGATTTTTCGGCGCTAATGAGAGCCTTTTCTAATTCACCTTGATATAGATACATGCGTGCAAGAGCACGATTCACATTCCCTGCCTGAGAACATTGTCCAAGTGGTTTTAATGCAACGAGAGCTTTTTGAGCATATTCAATAGCTTCATTAGCACCATACCTCCCCATCGCAACCTCTGACAACAGATACAAAGATCGTCCACTTCCAAATGAATCATTTAATTCTTCATAAATATTAAGTGCCTGCAATGCATATTCAGTCGCCTTTTCACTATCTTGATGTGCATTGATATAAGCTAAGCAAAGATCACAAAAAGCAAGATCAGAAGGGCTATATTGTATTTGTGAGCGTACGTGTAGGAGCATTGAATGTGCTTCTGAAAACTTTCCACTATATGCTAGCAATGCACCTTGATATATGTTAGCGCGCTGAATAAATAAATGATCACCTTTTACATGTTGTACTAGATATTCAAGAATAGAAATTCCCTCTTCATGCCACTCTTGATGCTGAAAAAACATTGCTAGGGCTGGTAATGCATCCACGAATAAACGCGATAGTTTATGCTCAACTACTAAAGCACACGCATAACGTATCGCATCTAATTCTTGTGCAATCTCATATTGAGCTTGGGGAAGGCCTTCGCTTATAAGCATAGAATATCGTTCTAAGAGAAATTGCGCCCAATACTTCACATACTGCACTACAGTTTTAGACCAAAGTTCAGCATTTTGTTGTAGTTTATCGAACGCAAACTGTCGAACAAGCATGTGTATGGTATAACGCTTGTCACTATTTCTTTTTACTAACTGTTGAGCTGCCAAACTTGCCAAATCTGATGCTGAAATATTTGTGATCTTTTTCGCTGTCTCAAAATTAAAATCTGTTGGAAATATGGATAATCTTGCAAGAGCTGTTCGTTGGTCAGGTGCGAGCAAATTCCATGAATAATCAAACATATTTTGCAAAGATAAATGCCGTTGAGGTGCATCTATCCACTCAGTCATTAACGAGCTGACGTTATGTTGAATCTCAGTTAAAATATCTGGCAAGGTTAAAACTCTTACCCATGTTGCAGCCAATTCAATTGCCAAAGGATGCCCCGCAAGTTGCTCGCAAATCTGTTCAATAATTCGCATATCTGTTGACTTTGGGGAATAAGAAGCATTGGCACGAGTTGCACTATCAATAAATAGCTCGACCCCACCCTCTCTCATCTCTTCTAACGTGAAAACATACTCATATTTGAGCTTAAGAGGTAAACGAGAAGTTACTAATACATTAACAGCGTTCACACGATCTAACAGCAATTCAATAAAGTGAGTGTGCTCTAGCAAATGCTCAAAGTTATCTAATATGAGCAGTAGATTTTTCCCAGATAAATAATTAAACAACTGTAACTCTAAATCAGTTTCTTTCTCGAACTGTAACCCAATACTTTCAGCTATGTGTGTCAAAATAGCGTAGAAGGTAAAAGTACCTGATAAAGGAACAAAAAATACGCCATCAGCAAAGTTGTTCAACATTTGGCGAGCCGTATGCACAGCTAAGTATGTTTTCCCCACCCCACCCAAGCCACAAATAGTTAACAAACGGCAATCTTTGTCTTGCAACCGCGAAATAAGCTGTTGAGTTTCCTTCTTACGTCCCCGAAATGGACGCGGCAAAGGTGGCAAATTGTGACGAGGCATAGAGGGTTTACTTTGAAGTTTAGGAAGTTCTAAAACCTTCCCAGATAAAATATCTTCATAAAGGGCGGTTGTTTCTTCAGATGGTTCAATACCTATCTCGTTGGCAAGAAATTCTTCACAAGCGCTATATACCTGAGAAACAGAAGCATTATTCCCCGACCAAGCATAAACCAACATCAAATGGCGATAGGCATCTTCATCAAAAGGATCACTGTCTATCCAACGCTGGGCATATGAAATGGCACGTTCAAACTGTTTTATTGCACAAACCCCAATAATAATTTTTTTCGAGGTTTGGATGTAAAGTTGTTGAAAGTTTTGACGTTCTGAAGTTAGCCACGATTCAAATTCTAAACTGTCGGCAATATAGAACCCTGACAGAAACTCGCCTTGATATAACTCGTAAGCAACAATACATCTTTCCAGACATTCAGCACATATTCTGTGTTCAGGATGATGCTTTAACACCTCATGTATAGTGCCTTGAAAGTTGAGAGCATCGATCCACAAAGGAAAATCAGGGTTCAGCTGAACAATATCACGATTGACGAGCAAAGCATTTTCACCGACTGTTTTTTTAATATCGTGAATTGCAACACGTAGTTCAGCGCGAGCACGCTCTTGATCATAGTCACCCCAAAGTAATGTTGCGACAACATCACGGCTAATAGGTTGATTTTTTATCGCTAAAAAAGACAATAAAGCAAAAGATTTGCGCCGCTTCAGTTTTACCAAAACCTCATCATCACTTAGCAAATAAGGAGTTCCCAGCAAGAATAGCTTCATAATTTGTATATCTGCCTCTACTGTAACGATAATGCAACGTTCGTTTTATAAAGTTATATTTAAATCTATACCTTTAAAATTTGGAGCCATGAAATGAAAATCAAAGTAGCTACCCTCTTCATCACACTGCTGTTTGTTACGAGCGTTGTTCATCCAACAAGTGCACAAACAATTACATTTAGAGAATATTACAATATCCTACCAAGTGATAACTATTGTGATCTCGATCAAATCACTTTTGCTTATGATTATATGAGAAATTTCTCTTTTGATGCCACCTATTACTACGCGATCACTGTTACAACTTACGATCACTATAATAATCCATTAGGTGAACATCATTGGCGCACAACGGGTTGGTCACCAAGTGGAAGCACAGTAGACAGTGGCACTTTTGCAATTATCTTTGTGGATGAAGGTCGCATCAATCTAGAACCAAATGCATCAAGTTATACAGTGGAAGTGCGTTATATGTATATGTGGAACGGCGAAGATGTTTTAGAATGGCATCTGAATACAAGTTGCGATCTTGGCGGAAACCAGACATATGATGCCACTTTGACAATAGACTATGCGCCATATTGGTAGAAATCCACTAACACATCAACGATTGCCAAACGATAGTAGCATTTTCCCCCAAACTATCGCTACAATCATGGCATGAGAACAGAAGATTTTAATTCAACCTACATTGAGCGCCTGTTATTATTCATAGCAGGTGCTTTTATAACGTTACATTACGCCTTGCTGCTCTATCTTTTTGAGCGTTCTTGGCAGCATATATTCATTCCAATTATATGGATATTTTGCGCATTTATAGGACATTGGTCTTTAAATTATCAGTTACCTAAACGTGACCCATACTTATATCCAATTATGATGTTACTTATTGGATGGGGGCTCGTCACCATTGACCGTGTTGCGCCATTATTCGCTCAGCGACAAACAATATGGCTTATACTAGGAACGTGCCTTGCAATTGCGCTTTTTAAGCATAAGAAACAAATCTATCAACTTGAGCATTATTATTATCATGGATTTATCATCACCATCTTGCTTTTAGGTGCAACTCTGTTTATAGGTGTCAATCCTTCTGGGTTTGGCCCCAAATTA
>RFGP01000008.1 GCA_003697365.1 Chloroflexota bacterium
GCGCATTTTCTCGGCTTCAAACGGAATAGCATCAATTTGAGCCAATACTTCTTCTGGCATAGGACGGATATAATCGTGTATCCCATCCAATGTGATATTATCATGAGCATCTTTTAAGGTACTTAGTGCTTGCACTAAGCGCCAAGCAGGATTAGGTACGATTGGCGCAAGCGAGGAATGCAAATCATAGCTAGGGCCACTTGTATGCAATTCAAAGTAAGCAATGCCTTTACACCCTTCGGCAATCTGATAACGCCCCGCTTCATCATAAGTACTACCTTCCCATAATAAGCCGTCGGCGCTTAATAATTCACGATGTTCATGCACCCAATGTGCCAAATGTACGCTGCCAATTTCTTCTTCGCCTTCATAGATGAACTTTATACGAATCGGTAATGGGCCTTGAGTGGCAAGCCATGTTTCTACTGCTTGGATACGAGCTAATAACTCGCCTTTATCATCTGCGGTGCCACGCCCAATGAGTAGGCCATCTTGACGTGTAAGTGAAAATGGTGGGGTATCCCACTCTTCTGCAGGAGTTTCTGGCTGCACGTCATAATGGTTATAAACCATTAGTGTATAGGGGCCAGTGCCGATTTCAGCCAAAATGATGGGGCTGCCATCCTGAATAGAAAAATGTTGCACTTTAGCACCAAGTGTCGCTAGGCGTGCCACCAGCCAATCTGCGCAAGGTTCAATGCTTCTGTGCTGTGCAGCAACACTAGGAAAAGCTATTAATTCTTCCAATTCATCCAGAAAACGGATAGATTGCGCTTGTATATAATCATTAAATGCTTCAAGATTCACGGTTGAATTCCTTTTGTGCCGATGAAACTGAGAGAACTTGCCGTACAGTATCTAATGGATTTGCACGTTGTTGGATAGAAGATACGAGAAGCTCTGCTAATAAGCCAATAGTCAAAAGCTGAACCCCGACGATCATTAATAGCACACCTAATGTAAGAAGAGGACGATCTCCAATAGGGCGATCGCCCCGAAACCACTCTATTGTTAGATAAGCATTGATGACAAGCCCCAAAAACGTCATGAGTGATCCTATTCCGCCAAATAGGTGTAGAGGTCGATAGCGATAATTAGCCACAAAAACAACAGTTAATAAATCGAACCCCCCTCGCAAAAGGCGGCCGGGGCCATATTTAGAACGCCCAAATTGGCGTTGATGATGCACAACTGGAATTTCCGTCACAGCAAAACCGTTATAATGCGCAATGATGGGAATATAACGATGCAAATCGCCATATATCCGAATGGTACGCGCAACTTCAGCTTGCATTGCTTTTAGTCCGCTGTTCATATCATGCAATTGAACCCCTGTCAGTAAACGAGTGATACGATTTGCAATATATGAAGGGATTGTCTTTGATAGCGGATCATGGCGTTTTTTCTTCCACCCAACCACCAGATCATAGCCTTCATCAATCTTAGCTAATAAGTTCGGAATCTCTGATGGTTCGTCTTGAAGATCGGCATCCATCGTAATAATGACATCACCGCGCGCCAACTCAAATCCCACTGCAAGTGCGAGGCTTTTGCCAAAATTGCGGCGTTGAATAGCAACAGTTATGCGTGAATCTTCAGATTGTAGGCGTTTTAGAACTTCTGTAGAGCCATCTTTGCTGCCATCATCAACAAATATTATCTCCCACGTTTTACCCAACGCTTCTAGTTGTTGAACAAGTTTTGTGTATAAATGTGGAAGGCTCTCAACTTCGTTATAAACAGGAATAACCAACGATAATTCCATATTAACCACCTACAATATTTGTCGAATGTTCATCTATCATAACCCCACCTACGTCTATATTCAACGCAAGTCTCACTTAGCGATTATGTGTATTGCCCGAACAGATTTAGAATGCTACTATTCAAAGGGAAACACATCTTGCTAAATCAATGTTGTACAGTCTTATTGGAGTTCGCGCCTATGATCAAAGCTATCGCTACCATCTTTTCGCCAATCTTGATGTTTAAGCCTATTCGTCGAATTCGACGTAATCATGGATTGGAACATGCAACAGTGCATATGATGGCTAAGCACGTGAAAGAGCTTAAGATCAATGGCGGACGTGCAGTGCTTGATGGCTTTTACATTTATGGACAAGCAGAAACTGAAGACATTCGTAAATCTGTCGAAGAAGCTATTGAACGAATGCGTAATGGCGAACATGGGCTTGCCGTACATCCTAATTGCGGTACTGGCCTAGTTACAACAGGCCTAATGACCACATTCGCGGCACTTTTAGGAAGTGTTGGCGCAAATGGCAACTGGCAAGAACGCTTGAATAGAATTCCTACGATGCTGGTTCTGTCCGTTTTAGCCATTATCATCTCACAGCCAACTGGGTTAGCGCTGCAAAAATACATCACTACACTTGGCGATGTTGGTGATCTTGAAGTAGTTCAAATCTCACGCCATGAGATGCGCCTGCCTTTTGCGAAAAAGCCCCTGATTGTACATCGTATTTGGACACGTGCAGGCTAATCAAATATTGTGACAGGAAAAGTGATCCACTGATCGACATAAGCACCTTCTGGTGTAAGATGCTCGATATTTTGGTATTGTCCGTTTTCATTTAATAAATACTGCCCAATGCGTAGTGATTTTACATCAGCAAGCGGTAACTCTACGCGCCATAAAATCTTGTCGTCTTCATGCCAATATTCTTCAGCAAGAAACGGCTGATCAACTTGTGCAATACGTTGTTCGTCTATATTGAGCGCATGAATAAAGGCTATGGGGAAAGTTGAAGCGTGAGGAGTCGGCAGTCGCCACACCAACCACAATACATCTCCCTCACGTTGTATTGATTCCAAAACAACTCCGTTAGCCAAATGCTTATTTATCTGTATAAGATTTGGAGGCCACTGTATGGACGTATCTCGCCAAAGTTGATAAACACCCTCACCATTGCGCAGTTCAAACAGCATTGGCTGACCAATCAGACGGGTTGTCCATGTTGTTGATACTTGTGGAGCAACTAGAATCAGCGCTTGATCGTTGGGTTGAATCCACCATTGATCGCCTTTTAGAAAATCAACATTAGGCACAGAGTTTAGAAAAATATCCCATACAGCAGGCGTTTGATCAAACTGTTTAGAGTTACCCTCGCTTACTACAATAACGCGCCGAGGTTTAGCTTCAAGGATGGTGGCACGAATAGGTAATTGGTAAGCAAGCGGAGTACCAAAGGCTTCGGGGGTATAAGTCACTGATAAAAAATCTAATAAACGCACAGTAACAAAAGCCTGTAACCCAACCACCATCAGCACCCCTAAATAGATGGCACGGCGTATGTAAGTACGTTTTCCAAACTGCGCCAATAAAATGCCGATCAAGATAAATGCCACAGGCAACATAGGCAGCATATAATGTGGTTGTGGTTCAGCCCATGTATAGCTAAAACCCAAAATAGGAACAACAAGCCATAAGGTTAAAATGAGCCCAAAACGCCAATTGCCCCGTCTATAGACGTGAGCATAACCACCTATGAACGCGCTTAAAAAAGCCAAAGTCGGCAAAAGTGAAAATAAGTTATATACAGGTGGTATAGTTTTAAGATATTGCTGGAAAGCTGCTTCACCTGCGAGAGCATGAATGTCACGTCCAGCAATAATTAACCACGCATGTTCAAACGCTGTCGTTGTCAGATGGCGTTCACGCAGTGAGGCACCTTCTGCTGGTTGTTCAAGGCTTTCACGTATGGCTGATATACTCAGCAAATCAGCTTCATAAAGGCCATACAAATAAGGCAAACAAGTTAAAGCCGCAACAACAATGCCAGCATAAAACCATCGTGACCAACGCCGATAGCCCATCACTATCAATACAAGCGATATAGGTATCCATGTCAGCGCACCAAAATGTATTTGAACTGTAATTGCAAGCAATGGCAAATGAAGTAATTGTGCCCAACGTTTGCCCTCCAGAAAGCCCAGAAAGCCCGTAAATGCCGTTAGCAACACAAATGGGGGTAATAAGTCTTGTGCCCAAATTTTACGCGAATATAGCGCTGCCCAAGGGCTTGCTGCAAAAAGTATGGTCGCTATCCATGCTGCATGTTGGTTAACATAGCGGCGGGTTATTGCCCAAACAAGTGCAACCCCAATAAGATTTAAGAAGCCCACAAAAAGCGTTGCAATAAGTGGATTATCACTGAAAAAATAGGGAATAGCGAACAAATAAACATTCAATGGTGCATTAGGAAACCCAACAGAAGAGCCAATGCCAAGCCATGTCCAATGTTCAGCTTGAGCAATATCCAAAGCTAAGCGCGAGAGGGTGGCCTCATCGCGCTTAAATTCAATCACTCCTGTGTACCCTAACCGCAGCCATGCCGCCAATAGCAAAATGCCAATTATTGCCACCCACTCTAAAGGGGTGAGTGTCGTATGCTTAGGCTTCAACTTCATTGTCTTGACGAGCGAACTGTTGCCAAGGGCCGTGTAAGCCCTCATCGGTTACACCATAAAATACACGAATAGTATCGCCATCATACATGGCAAGATCGTAGCGCACATCCTTACCACGCTGATAGCTTTTAATTAGCCCAATTTGACCATGCCATTGCACATCTTTAGGTTTAATAGTGCGGCTTTCATGCTCAGTGATGGCATAGTGCCACAACCGCCGAGCTGATGCACGAGTCACATTATGGACTGTGTTCCCATTGCGCAAATCACGAACGGTATGATAGAAGCGCCCTTTGCGTTCCTCACTCGCGATGATTTCTACCCCTGTGCGTGGTGGCTCAATCACGGGTTGTTCATGTGCATCATTACCGTTGAGATTAGCTGATGATGTCAAGTTAGTTTGTACAGAAACCGCGTTCTTCTCTTTGCGTTTATGCAGCTTTAACACCATTTGCACAATTTCATCGCGCACAGCTAGGCTGGTCTCAGTATCATCACGTACATAAATCTTGCTGTCATCAATGGCATATGGAATGTCTGGGCCACGCGGTACTTGAATACGTACAACGCTCTTTCCTTGACATTCCTGTGTATCGATCTCCACATCTAGCTTTGGCGTAATGCGACTATCAATTTCAGAATAAAGCAAGTCAATGGTTGCGCTGGGATTATGAACACCTGTAGGTGTTTTTTGAGGATTATCGCTCACACCAATATAGATAACCCCGCCGTTTGTGTTGGCCATAGCGCAAACATCAGCCAATACGTCAAACAATCCACCACGTCGCGCAATATTATCATGGAAGGCTTGAACAATACTGGGGCCTTCTTCACGTGCGGCTTGAATATAATCATATGGATCAAGCGAACTACGATAGGGACGTGTGCGCGCAAAATCCGTGCCTTGAAACATCTCTAATAGTGCTTCAAAGCTCTTTTCAGGTAATAGAACTTCTGTAACGCGATCGCCGATTCCTAACTGATGTTTGGATACTGCGCTCAATGCATGAGCATTTGAGCCCTGTATGCAACGCATTCGGCGTGGATACTCTGGTTTAGAGCCATCAAAAAATCTCGCAGTGCTCCGTCGCGAGTTATCTTCTAGATCAGTAACTTCTAGAGCGTGCAAATAAGGGTCTTGTGTGAACGCAATTTTAGTTTGGCCACCAAAGTCAAACCCACGCATCGCGACACCATACTCTTCATTTGCATGAGCAGCGATCACAATACCGCCAGCTTCATTAATAACGCGATAGGCAGTTAATACATCCGTCGTAGAAGCACTGTAAGGAATCCCCTCATCAATGACCTCAGGCGGAACCCCTAACGTCAACAGAATATGTTCAATTTGTCGTAGAGGCATCTTCGGGGAAAAGATACCTAATATCCGAAAACCAAACATTGCCGTAAACTTAAAGCCCGGCAACACTAGAATCTTATCTAACAAACGCCGATATTCGGCAAGACGGCGACTTTCCTCAGGCTCTGCACGATTCAATCGCTCTAAAAAAGCGAGTTGCTCAATTTCGCGCATCATCGCCGCATAGCCACGAACCGTGTTGTAATCTGTAAAAGCAATAATATCTAAATGCCGTAGCTCTGCGCGCCGCAAAATGTCAATCATGCTGACATTTGGTTCTTGATAATCCCGTGATCCCGGTGTGTGGATATGCAAATCCATACGATACCACTGCATTCGAGATCGTCTTTGTTTTCCAGCCACGTTGATGGCCTCCATTATTGAATTAAGGACGCGAGTTGCTCCGAGAGTTGGCTAGGATCATAGGGTTTTACTAAGAACAAATCTGCTCCTGCTGCCCTAGCTTCTTTACCGACATCCCGTCCAGATGCCATAATGATAGGCGTATGGCGAAACTGCTCCGAAGCGCGTAAATTTTGAATCAAATCAATGCCAGACATGTCATTTAAGTGATAATCCACTAAAAATATATCTGGCAAAAACCTATGGGCTTCTTCCATCGCTTCTTGACCAACAGTCACCACCACAACATCGAAGCCATCCATTTCGAGTAAAGTCTTCAAAAGCGAAGTCGACGTTCTGTCATCATCAACAATCATTACCTTTGGCAAGTTCATCACTCCTTGCATAAGTTAAGACCATAATTGAGTATGAGGTACATACTGACGACGCAGCGCTGGGTCAAAGTGTTCTGGCTCTAACGCTGCTTCTAGTACCTCGTGTACATCGCGTACCAACACAAACCGCATCTGACGGCGCACCTCAATTGGTAATTGATCTAGGTCTGGTTCATTACGCATTGGTAAGATCACCGTGTCAATTTCCATGCGGTGTGCTGCTAACACTTTATCCTTGATTCCACCAACAGGCAACACCTGCCCATGTAGCGTAATTTCTCCTGTCATAGCAACATTGCGGCGAGTTAAGCGCCCTGTGATCAGAGAAGCAAGCGCAGATGCCATAGCGATACCCGCTGAAGGGCCATCTTTAGGAATAGCACCCGCTGGCACATGAAGATGAAAATCATATGCGTCAAAATCGTTCGCGGTAATACCAAACTCGCCGGCTAAGGAGCGCAAATAACTAAATGCTGCACGTGCACTTTCTTGCATCACATCGCCTAGCTGGCCAGTTAACTGCAGACTTCCTTTACCGGGCATACGAATCGCCTCAATAAATAGAATATCACCACCTACAGGTGTCCATGCTAAGCCAGTCGCTACCCCCGGGCGCATAACTCTTTCTTTGATTTCAGTACGATAGCCATAGGGTGGATGCTTAAGAAGCTCACGTACTTGTTTAGCTCCTAGTTCAGCGTGTTTAATACGCCCTTCGGCAATTTGGGTTGCAATTTTGCGCGCCACTTTGCCGATATTGCGCTCCAAATTACGTACACCTGCTTCGCGCGTATAATTTTGGATGATCTCTAATAAAGCATCATCCTTAAACGTGATTTCTTGTGGGAATAATCCGTTTTCTTCTATCTGACGCGGAACAAGATAGTGTTTTGCGATTTGCAGCTTCTCTTGTTCGGTATAGCCACTGAGCTCGATAATTTCCATGCGATCCAACAAAGGGCGCGGTATCGGATCAAGTTCATTTGCTGTTGTGATAAAAATCACTTCCGACAAATCAAACGGAACATCCAGATAATGGTCACGAAACTCGCTATTTTGCTCAGGATCAAGCACTTCTAAGAGCGCTGAAGCAGGATCGCCACGAAAATCACGCCCTAACTTATCAATTTCATCAAGCATGATGATCGGGTTGCGGCTGCCTGCGCGGCGTAAGGTTTGAATGATACGTCCCGGCATTGCACCTACATAAGTACGGCGGAAGCCGCGAATTTCAGCCTCATCACGTACACCGCCTAAACTCATGCGAATAAACTTGCGCCCCATTGCACGTGCAATAGACGCACCAAGTGAGGTTTTTCCAACGCCGGGCGGCCCAACGAATGCTAAAATAGCGCCTTCACGTCGTCTACGCACATAATCATCCGCTTTATATTGTTCGAGTTGATCGGCGCGTTCTTGGCGCAACTTTCGCACAGATAGATATTCTAGAATGCGATCTTTAATGTCATCTAAGCCATAATGGTCTTCGTCAAGCACATCACGCGCATTTAAAATATCAAGATTATCGACGGTACGCTCTTGCCACGGCAAGGAAACCATCCAATCCAAGTAAGTGCGAATGACTCCATATTCCGCAGAGGCCGCTGGCAGCTTCATAAGCCGATCAAGTTCTCGGCGCGCTTCGCGTTCAGCTTCTTCGGGCATATTGGCTTTGGCAATTTTCTCGCGAAATTCTTCAATCTCGACGAGTTGCTCGTCTCCTTCCCCCAGTTCGCGTTGAATCGCTTTTAGCTGCTCACGTAGAAAGTATTCGCGTTGAACTTTTTCCATCTCTGATTGGGCTTCATTTTGAATTTTGTGGCCCAATTCTAAGACTTCAAGCTCTTTTGCCAAAAAGCTCATCAAGCGCATGAGCTTGTCTTCAACGCGATCTAACTCTAGAAGTTCTTGTTGTTCTTCAAGTTCTAAGCGAACATAGGTCGCAATGGTGTAAACGAGCTGAAGCGGATCATCCATGTTGAGCGTGGAAGTAATCAGTTCTGCAGGCAAGTTCGGTAACAAATCTTGCAAACGAGAGAACTGCTCAACAATATTACGCATCAATGCTTCAGTTTCTAGAGAATGAGTTACTGCCTCAGGCTTGGGCACAACATGCGCTTGTAAGTAGGGTTCGGTGGCAACATATGTTGCAATCTCAATACGTGACATTCCTTGTACCAATAAGCGTATCGTGCCATCAGGTGCGCGGAATAAACGATGAATTTGCGCCAAAGTGCCAACCGTATAAATATCGTCAGGTGCTGGCATCTCCAGTTGAGGGTCTTTTGCAGCAAACAACCCGACCATACGGCTACCGGATGCCACATCATCCACCAGACGAATTGAGCGAGGTTGCCCTACCGTTAATGGTAAAGCTGTTAGCGGGTACACAACCGTACCGCGCAGCGGCAAAATGGGCAGAACTTGCGGAACCATTGGTTCATCGCCATCGGGTTGTTCCAATATACCACTTTGTGTAGCGCCCGTCCTAGTTACTGGTTCGCCGCTATCACTAACATCATTGAGCATATAAGGCAGCGTTAATTCAAATAGGTTGTGTGCATCCATTTTAAGTCGTGAAGCCATAGTCGAGGTCTATAATCCTTTTTCTATATCAAAAATGTTAAGGCTACTCCTCAATAAAATAATATTTCCTCTATCTTGCCATCATAACATAGTGTTCATATGCACTCAATTAGAGAAGTGAAAGAAAGTTGATAACAATATTTTTTGCAATTTGAGCCTAGATTGGTCTATACTGATAAAAAACATAGTATCTATTGGTAAGGGATACATTGTGATGATGGTAGAAGTCGATATTGATTGCATTCGTATGAGCCTGATGTCACAAAATCGGGTAGTGATTCTCAAAGATAAGACTAAAGAACGCTATTTGCCGATTTGGATAGGCCAATACGAGGCTGACGCGATTACTTTTGAATTGCAAGAGATCGTCCATAAACGCCCCCTAACGCATGACTTGTTAAAATCAGTCATTGCAGAAATGGGCGGAGAAGTAAAATACATCGTTGTAAGTGAGCTGCGTCGCCCTGAAGATATTTTTTACGCCAAAATCGTTATTGAAATTGATGATCATGAAGTTGAAGTTGACTCACGTCCGAGCGATGCTCTTGCGCTCGCGGTGCGTGTTGGTGCTCCCATCTATGTTGAAGAAGAAGTAATGGAAATGGCATCCGTTGTGCCAGAAGATGATCTCGACATAGAAGAAACGCTTGATGAAAGCGAAGAAATCCCCGACGACAAACTCCAAATATTCAAAGACTTTGTTGATACACTAGACCTTGATAATCTTGATGATGAAGGCTAAATCTAAAAAGCCCTGCTATATAAGCGGGGCTTTTTCATCTTATTATCAGAAAGTTTAGTTGTGCATATCCTATGTTAAAATGCTCATTGTTGAGTACTATTTAACACTTATAAGGAGCCATAAATGCACAACTTACCAAGCACCTATCGTAAAATTGTTATCACACAGCCCAGCCGCAATTTTCGACAAGTAGCAAAGATCGTTGAAGAGCCCATTCCACAGCTTGCCCCTAACCAGATTCTCGTTAAAAATTACTACGCAGGAGTCAATGCCTCAGACTTGAACATATCAGCGGGGGTTTATTTCGTAGGGAGTGAACCCCCTTGGGATACAGGCGTTGAAGCTACAGGTGAAGTCGTGGCAGTAGGGGAAAATGTCACCAACTTCAAAGTTGGCGATCATGTACTCACCACCATGCTTGGAGGCGGCTATCGAGAATATTATGCTATTGATGCTGCAATGGCCATCCCTATCCCACAGGCTTCAGCAGAAATTACAGCTGTCTCTATTGGTGCATTAACAGCATCAATGGCATTAAGCATCGGTGGGCAAATGACAACAGGGGAAACAGTGTTGATTACTGCCGCTGCCGGTGGAGTGGGACATTTTGCAGTACAAATTGCAAAACAAGCTGGTAATCATGTTATTGGTACATGTAGTTCAAAAGAAAAAGCCGAACTCCTCTATGAGCTAGGTTGTGATCGTGTTGTAGTTTACACAGAAGAAGACTTAGGCGAAGCTTTAAGCAAAGAATATTCACAAGGGGTTGATCTTGTTTTAGAAGGCGTTGGTGGTGAAACGTTTGATGCTGTAGTAGATAATATCGCGGTGCGGGGTCGTATTGTGGTTATTGGCTTTGTCTCTGAGTATAAAGGTAACCCAATAGAGGTTACCCAACCACGCATTTATCATAAATTACTTTGGAAGTCTGCAGGAGTTCGCGGATTCTTGTTCTCTGATTATGTAGGTGATATTCCTGAACACATGGGGCATGTAATCACATTGTTTGCTGAAGGTAAGCTGAAAGCTATTGTCGATCCAACTGAATTTGTTGGGCTAGAATCTGTTCCTGATGCAGTTGAGCACCTTCACGCAGGGCGTAACAAAGGGAAAATTGTTGTTCGTATTCAATAACCTTTTTTTCAGCTAAGAGCTTACTGGGCTACATTGCTTGCTTAAAGTGATGTAGTCCGTACATAAATAGGATTGCTTAAAATCCAACAGCGTTCTTTTCCCTTGTAATTACGCCACACTTCAACACGATATGCGCCCAATTGATTGGCATAGAAAGTTAAATTTTCTACATTGGTTTCTTCTGCTAGAACCTCTCCATGACGAATTAAGCGGATACGTCCTTTTAGTGGGGCTATGACTTGTAGAGTGACTCCACTACCTAAAGCAATCGTTTCTCCCATTGTGACATATTCACTTGTTCCTTGAGCAGTGAAACGGAAACCACGAGCATCCCCCACCAAACCATAACTGATAAACGCACGTCCAGATCGTAAAGCGCTATAGATGGCTTGACTATCAGCTTCTAGCTCGCCTTGTAATGGCCCATTAAGTAATAAATGTGTGTTAATACAACGAAACAAAAACTCATAAGGAAAGACTGTGCGCTTAAGAAAAGCAAATTGAAACCTTTGACCATGTGCATCCGAGTTGCCAATGCCAATGACATGCTTTCCGTTTGCAAGAAGCTCATCCCACTTGTCTAAGGTTTCCTGATTAGGGGCACTAATTGCATACTGCGGATTAAGCACATACCAAGCTGTAATGAACGGATTGGCTGCACTTTCTTTGAAACTCGACATATAGTTCCATATTTCTAAACCTGTAAAGCCATCAATATCCCAAGAAACCCAACCTATACTCTTATCATTTGGCATCCATGCAATCGCTTTGTCAAAAGGATGGGCAAGAAATGTCATGCCACCAGCTTCATTAACAGCATCAATAAGCGTTTGCGGATCATAGCTGTGTTGCACCATTTCAGCATTTGCCTTATACACAAGGCAATGATTGTTTTGATGTAAACGTTGACGATCATGTACTTCTTCACCAGTTAACAACAGTGTATAACCTTCCTCAGGACTGCCGTAATATCCCTGTACACCGTCAACCAATACATTGTGATCAGTGACAACCACAAAGTCTAATCCCGCTTTTCGTGCGAACCGTGCAATTTCTGCATGAAAGGCTTTACCATCTGAGTAGGGCGTATGCATGTGCAAATTCCCTGTAACCTCTGTCCAATTCATCTGTATTTGTCTTTTCTCGTTTGCTCTAACAGAACTCAAGTTTCCCCTATTATTCTATATGTTTATTAGTAGCCGTAGTAGAACTGTGCAAAACGTGAGAAAGAAAAACAATGATAAGCACTTTTTATTGGCCCTGTCAGGTTGTAATAGATATTGTTAGGTTGTGCAAAACCTGTGCATTTCTTGTGCATTTCTTGTGCAAAAGGTACGAGTTTTGCACAGGCTGTGTAAGAATTCACAGCAAAATCAAAAAGTTTTGCACAAGTTTTGCACAGGCAAGCCGAAGTTTTGCACAGGTTTTGCACAAGTTTTGCACAGGCAACTTCCTTAATATTTGGTATAGATACTGAAAAAACCTAGTCTATATCATAAGTATTGGAATTCATCAAATAGTTTTTCTTAGAAAATTGACCGTAAATTTTGCCAAGTTTTTGTTCTCACTGCCAAATTTTAAAATAACACAATACTATTTTAATTATTGATAGGCTACGTTTTCTTGATGTTTTGCCTTTGTTGTCTATGTTACATACTTAGACGACCTTAGAATGTAATTAGGTGCTATTCATTATGAAAAGGATGCTCTATGCGGCAACTTAAATACATATATCAATATGTTTGGAAATATCGTAGTCGGCGACAGCGTTTGGCAATTATGCTTAGTACTGTTTTGGTGAGCACATTCCTTTTCTTCTACTTTTGGATTTTTGCAAGTTTGCCCAGCATTGATAATCTTGAACAGGGCGTTGCTGTACCAAGCACGCGAATATATGATCGACATGGGCGGTTATTATATGAAATTGTCGATTTATATGGGGGCAGCCATGAGACATTAAATTTAGGGGAGATGGCTTCTTGCATTGTTGATGCTACGATTGCTACAGAAGATGCCAATTTTTATCAACATCCGGGTGTAGATATAGAAGGGATTCTACGTGCTTTGTGGCTAAATGTACGTGGAGGTGAAATACAGGCAGGTGGAAGTACCATTACTCAGCAAGTCGCCCGTAATTTATTGCTCACCAAAAATCCTGCCTTGAATCGAAGCCTGCGCCGCAAAATACAAGAAAGTATTTTGGCTTTACAACTGACGCAGCAATATTCGCGTGATGAAATTCTTGAGCTTTATTTAAACCAAACTTACTATGGAAACTTAGCTTATGGTATTAGTGCTGCATCGCGGGCTTATTTTGGTAAAGACCCTTCTGCGTTAAGCCTAGCCGAGTGTGCCATGTTGGCAGGATTACCACAAGCGCCCGGCTTATATAACCCTCTTATTAATCCTGAACTAGCAAAACAACGTCAGGCAATTGTGCTGGACTTGATGGTCAAGCATGGCTATATCTCAGCAACAGAAGCGGAAATTGCGAAAAATGAACCTCTTGATTACCAATCAGCAGGTTTTGATATTCGTGCACCGCATTTTGTGGCAGCTGTTTGGACACAGCTTGAACGCGATTTTGGCGATGAGCTACTGTTAGGTGGTTTGGAAGTCTATACAACAATCGATTTGAACTGGCAAGAAGAAGCTGAATTTATTGCTAATCGACATCTAGAAGCGCTAAATGATACCCATGATGGAAGACCACCCAGTAATGTGCACAACGCTGCCCTTGTTGCCATTGATCCCTTTACGGGCGAGATTTTGGCAATGTTGGGAAGCCCAGATTATTTTGATGAGAGCATCGATGGAAATGTCAATGCAGCGCTTGCACCACGCCAACCCGGTTCTACACTAAAGCCTTTTGCCTATGCCGCTGCATTTGATCCCACTATGTCATCGCCTTGGACACCAGCAACGATGATTTTAGATGTTAAAACACCTTTTGTTACGCGCAGGCTAGAAAGTTATGTACCATCGAATTTTGGCTTAGTAGAACATGGCCCCGTGCTAATACGAGAGGCACTCGCTTCCTCTTACAATATTCCTGCCGTTGTAACGATGGAACATATAGGCGTGGAAAAATTTATTGCTCTTACTTCAAGGCTAGGGATCACGACATTCACAGACCCCTCCAAGTACGATCTTTCATTAGTTTTGGGTGGTGGCGAAGTTCGTTTGTTGGATTTAACAGCAGCTTATGCAGCTTTTGCTAATGGAGGGCAACGAGTAGAGCCTGTTTACATTCAACGAATTGTAAACGCTGAAGGGCAAACAATTTATGAATGGCATCCTCCTGATTTAGGCCAGCCAGAACTTGATCCGCGCGTGGCATATCTTATTACGAGTATTTTGTCTGATCCCTATGCTCGTATTCCATCGTTTGGTGTTAACAGCGCGCTTGATATAGGACGAATAGCTGCGGCTAAAACAGGCACAACAACGGACTATAGGGATAATTGGACAGTGGGCTATACACCAGACCTTGTTGTTGGCGTATGGGTGGGTAATGCTGATAATACCCCCATGCGCGATGTCTCTGGTATTAGCGGGGCGGGGCCTATTTGGAATGATTTCATGCGCGCAGTGTTATATGGAAAGCCTGTACTTGATTTTCCTATACCTGAAGGTTTAGTGCGTGCTCAAGTGTGTGTGACATCGGGCTTATTGCCTACTGAATATTGTCCAAAACGCCTATGGGAATGGTTTATTGAGGGGACTGTGCCAACTCAAGAGGACACCTTCTATCGCCCATATGAAATCGATAGCCGCAGCGGGACACTTGCCACAGATGAAACACCCGAAGAATATCGTACCACTGAAGTTTACTTAGTGTTGCCACCAGAAGCGCGCGATTGGGCCGCAAGAGAAGGCATTCCGCCACCACCAGATGGCGTTTTTTCTTTACATAAGGAAGAGCTAGCGCCAGTTCGTTTGTTAGCTCCTGATCCCTATACTATTTTTCAGGTTTCACCTTTGATTCCACAAATCTATCAGCGAGTGCGATGGCGTGTGGCCGTACCTACAGATACGCTTTCAGTTCAATATCGCCTAAATGACGAGGTCATGGCAACCATAGAGAGCGCTCCATTTGAATGGTGGTGGCCCTTAGAAGTTGGAACATATCAACTTGTTGCAGAAGCAACATTGAGAGATGGGGAAATATTGAAAAGTGAGCCTATAACCTTCCAAGTGCAGCCATATGAGAGTTTTGAGCAAAATTGATTTTTACGGGCAGCTATGCCCCTCCAAGTAGAGGCATAGCTGCGCATTTAGTTTAGTTACCTTCTGTAATCAGCACACCATAATGACCATCTTCTCGCCGATACAGAACATTTATAACGCCGGTCTCTTCATTTAAGAAAACGAAGAAATTATGTCCCAGAAGCTCTGCTTGCTCAATGGCTTCTTCCTCACTCATTGGCTTTAATTCAAGGTGTTTACGGCGCACAACCTCAGCGAGCCCTTCTTCCTCGAAGTCTTCAAGTTCTAAGTCACTTTCGTCTTCAGGAATGATAACATCTAACTCTTCTACTGCCTCTACCCAACGCTCTGCACCTTTACGGCGGCGTTGCTTTTTCGTCTTATAGCGGCGAATTTGACGATACATCTTATCTACTACGACATCAATAGCCGCAAAAATATCTTCTTGCTTTTTGTCTTCTGCACGAAAGATGACCCCTCTCTTACTACGAATTGTTAGCTCTGCGATAGGTTGCTGGCTTCGTCCTTCTACGCGCAACTCCATGTCTGCGCTTTGGATATTCGGCAAGTAACGATCAAGGCGGCTAACCTTTTTGTTAACATATTCCTCGAGCCGTTTTGAGAGTTGGATATTTTTTGTATGAACCTTGATCTGCATTTTTGAGCTCCTTTTTGAACACCAAATCCTCTAAATAAATAAGAAAAAAGGATTGGCTAAAACGGTTAAGCAACAGATGCCGATGTTTGCATATCGGCGCGACTGACTGTTGCCGCATATATAGATTTGACACCAACCTGACGCAATGCCGTAGCACAAGCCCCTAACGTAGCGCCTGTCGTACAGACATCATCGATTAAAATCACATGGGTATTATGAAGTTGCGCGACATATTCGGGAGCGACAGCAAACGCATCTTTTACGTTTTGTTGGCGTTCGTAGAAGTTTTTACCAACTTGAGATGTCGTTGCAATGCTACGATATAATGCGTTTGGCAAAATGGCACACTCCAGATAATTTGCAGCAACTTGTGCCAACTCTATAGCTTGATTATACCCCCTTTCTCGTTGGCGATCAGCATGTAAAGGTACTGGAATTAAGGTGTCAAAATGCCATTTTTTTTGTTGGATTACTTGAGCAAGCAAATAACCTAAAATATTGGCTATTTCTGGTAAGTTTTCATATTTTAATGCGTGGATTGCGTGGCGCAGACTGCCGCGATGAATGCCTACTGCTATATGATCATCAAGCTCTAAAATAGGGGCAGTGTCATTGGGTGGGATAATTTCTGCAATGCAATATTGGCAGAAAAGTGTATTCAGAAGCCTTCTGCAACTCACACATCGTGGTGGATAGACAAGGTCAATCAAAGCGCTGCTTGTCTCTCTATACAATATCTTCAACGCGGTTAAAAACCGTGAAGACACAAAACTCGCCTGTGGGGGCGAGTTTGTGTGAATATTTTCATGATAATTGGGCTTGGATGAAAGGGATGTCACGTGAACCTATATCCCTCCTAATGTACCGGTTTCGATCAAAATGAGCAGCGCTGGCCCCATGAGTACGATCCAAATGCTAGGGAAGATCAAGAACACCATCGGGATCATCATTTTTACGGGGGCTTGTTGCGCTTTTTCTTGAGCACGTTGGCGGCGCTTAATTCGCATTTGATCAGATTGTACGCGCAAAATCTTACCAATACTTACACCAAGTTGATCGGCTTGAATAATAGCCGCTGCAAAGGTTGTAAAGTCTGGCACATCAAGGCGCTCCGCCATATCGCGCAACGCTTCACGGCGCAACTTGCCTAGCTGAATTTCTTGTAGGATACGTCCAAAGGCATTAGAGATTTCGTTATCCCATTTTTCATAAACTTTGCCCATAGCTGTATCGAAGCCAAGCCCTGCTTCAACACAAATGGTTAATAAGTCTAGGGCATCTGGCAATTCACGCTGAATTTGCTTTTGCCGCCGCTCAATTTGGCTAGAAAGCTGCATAATTGGCAAGTAGAACCCCAATGCTGTTCCAGCTAGCACCGCTAATGTAGCACGGAAAGTAGGCCAATCTGCATAGATGAAGAAGAAGAAAAATGCTGCTCCACCCAACACTATCGTTAGGAAAACACGTTGACCAAAAAATGCAACCGGATCGGTGTCTGTTTTCCCTGCGCGTTCCAGCTTTTTGCGGATCATCTCAATCTGATTTTCAGGCGTATAGCTCATCACGAATTTGGCGAGCGTTTCAAAGATCGGCATTAAAATACGGTCGCTGCGGCTAAGAGACATTTCTAATTCTTCAAGAGATTTTGGCATCTCTTCCAGATCACTTAGCTCTGCCAATCGCTTTTGCAAGGGGTCAACATCATCGCGATTGCGAATGCCAATCCATACTAAACCGATTAATAGTGCTATACCACTGCCTAGCATACCAATCGTGACAATCAAACTAGCATCCATTTTACATGTCCTCTTGCAACTCTAAATTTCAATATCTACGATCTTTTGAATAGCTGCAGTACCTAGTCCAATGAGTGATGCACCACAACCCAACATTGGCCAACCGCAAGTACGATTTTCAATCATACGTCCCATATAATCACCGCTGATGATATAGAGCAAGATAGCAAGCGCTATCGGCAAACCACCAATGATATATCCGGTGACACGCCCTTGAGCGGTAAGCACGCGAATTTCGCCTTTTAGCTTGATGCGCTCGCGGATAGTGTGGCTAATGATGTCGAGAATTTCGGCTAGGTTACCACCAACTTCTTGTTGGATGTTAACGGCGGTAATAATGAGATCAAGGTCTTCGCTAGGTATACGATGAAGCATATGCTCGAAGGCCTCTTCGCGAGGAATACCGAGCTGAATTTCTTGTACAACACGACGAAACTCAGTAGCTGTTGGCTCTGGGCCTTCTGTGGCGATAGCTTCCATTGCTTGCAAAACAGAATATCCTGATCTCAAGCCGTTCACCCACATACCTAAGGTATCTGGCAGCTGGTTTTCAAATGTACGTAATCGTTTACCTTTACGATAACCAACATAAATGCGTGGGGCAAAAAAGCCCGCCATGCCTGCAGCAATACCTAAAATAGGCGTGCCAAAAATAAGATAAGTACCAACTAAAAAGAAGACAACGACTGAAACAATATGTAAAAATCCATATTCAGCCGGCGTAATTTTTAAATCAGCACGAGCAAGTTGCTCTTTCCAACGTTGGGCAAACTCGCGATCTTGAATGGCTGTATTAAGGCTTTTAATAACCTGATTTGCTTCTTGGCGACCTTCGAGCTCTTCTTCTTCAAGGGCTTCGATCATGCTGTCATAATCGGTATAGCGCCCTAGCACTTGTTCAATATCGGCTTCACGGCTTGCTTGTAGCCGTGAAATGCCGAAGATGAGAACGACAATTGCCACCAATGCCGCTATTCCAATAATGATAAGTTCCATAACTGCATACCTTTCGCAGTCTACTTTTTAAACTTAATGACGAATTCGACCGATGCCGAACACTGATGGTGGTAGATGAATGCCTGCAGCAGCGATGCGGTCAATAAACTTGGGCCGCAAACCTGTTGGTCGAATACGTCCAATAACTTTGCCTGCCTCAACGCCCGTTTGCTCAAATTCAAAGATGTCGGACATAGTGATAACGTCACCTTCCATGCCTTGAATCTCAGTGACCTTAACAACCTTACGTGAGCCGTCACGCAAACGTGATTGGTGGCAGATCATATCCACCGCAGAAGCAATTTGTTCACGGATAGCACGTTGTGGTAAATCCATACCCGCCATTAAGCACATCACTTCTAGACGCGCGATTGTATCACGTGGGCTGTTACTGTGTGCTGTGGTGAGCGAACCTTCGTGACCTGTATTCATCGCTTGGAGCATGTCTAGTGCTTCACCACCACGGCACTCTCCAACAACGATACGGTCAGGGCGCATACGCAAACAGTTAATGACTAAATCACGAATAGTGACTTCACCCTTACCTTCAATATTGGGTGGGCGCGATTCTAGTGTTACGACATGCTCACCTTGTAACTGCAATTCTGCAGCATTTTCAACAGTGATAACACGCTCATCGCTAGGGATGAAGTTTGATAACACATTCAACAACGTTGTTTTACCAGAACCTGTACCTCCTGATACCACAATGTTAACAGCAGCAATCACAGAAGCACGTAAGAATTCTGCAATTTCTGGTGTCATTGAACCAAAGCGGATGAGGTCTTCTATGGTCAAAGGTTTCTTAGAGAATTTACGAATAGTGACGGTGGGACCATTAAGGGCAAGGGGCGGGATAATAATATTGACACGCGACCCATCTGGCAAACGAGCATCTTCATAAGGATGTGATTCGTCTACGCGCCGACCAAGAGGAGAAACGATACGGTCGATAATGCGCATCACATGGGCATCATCCTCAAAGGTAATATTAGAGCGTTTTACAATACCTTTGACTTCTACAAAAACATTTTTGGGGCCATTAATCATCACTTCTGTGATGGACTCTTCTTTCATCAGAATTTCAAGTGGGCCAAGCCCCAAAATTTCTGCGAGAATGTTTTCAAATAGGCTGCGCTTATCTTTATTGCTGAGAATCAGACCTTCTTCTGCCAAAATGGTCTCAAAAAGCTGTTGAATTTGCGCACGCACATTCGGCGAGTTAGGGTCTGTTGATGGGTCGATTTCATTCAGAAGTTTATTCTGAATGCGTGTTCGCAAGTCTTTATACTGGTTAGGGCCTTGTGGCGCACTTGTGGGGGCCTTTTTGACGCGCAATTCATCAAGTTTTGAAGTCCCGCGCTCACCAGTATCACCACCACTTCCACCTTTACCAATACGATCAAGTAACGACATTTTAGATAACTCCTCATCACTTTAACTGTGTGATGTACAACTTAATTGTTGTACACATGTTTTCAGTCAGCATCCTGACACCAAGACTTCATCTTTAATAATTGTTTCTAAATGATAGCAAGGCTTGTATTTTTACTCATTAATTTTGCTGTTTTAGTTATGCATTATCTCAATCAAATGAAGTATGCTTTATAAATAATTATACAGATAATTTTGCATTTTATTTCATCATAGAATTATAAAACGTTTAAAGCTCGAATACCCCTTAACAAGAGTATTCGAGCATATGAATCTAATTACCGGCTTGGAAGCCTGCGGTGAAGTCTACGAATGTGCGTAAGTTGCGTAAGTCAAAGCGACGAATATCTTCAACGGCTGGTTCAATTGCAAAGGGTAGCTTAGCGGCATCGTTTGCAGGATCAATGCCATAAGTTTCTAGAATATATAGTAATGTTACTGGCGCTGTGGTGGAACCGGGGCCAAAGACCGTATCATCTGCTACAACAGGACGCAAGCCATATCGCACTGGAATTTCAGCATCAATAGCCCATGTAACAGTCAATGCATCCTGTGGTGTCATACCCAATACCATAATAACGAGAATATAATCCGTACCAATGATAGATTCTAGGGTAAGAATTGCCCCTACAGGATCAGCTGCAGCTTGTGTTGGATCAATAACTGCTGCTGGTGTTTCAAATGGGGTAGGGCTTGCACCATAGATCACACCATCTTCAGGGACCCAACCTACATGAAGTACTAAGGCATCTGTGACAGTACGTTGCGTAACAAGACGCGGCCGTTGGCGATCTTCACTGGGGCCAACAACAACACCGTCAACGATTTGGCTAGGCTCTTCACGACCAAGACGTGCCTCAGAAAATTCGATGAGTCCTTCGTCTGTTACAGTAACATAGTTGATGGTATTTGGTTTACGTGTTTGGAATTCTTCGTCAACGTCGATGAACAAGAATGACATATAAACATCAACACGATCACCGGCTTTCAGACCATAGGCAACTTGTCCATAACCTGTTGGATCAAGAGGAACAGAAATTGCCGTATAGTTAGGTGGCAAGAATAGCGCAAGGTCTGAGCCTACACGTGATAGTCCTTGTGCTGCGGCTTGACACGCTAGACCACCAGTGAGACCAGCAGCAACCAAGTTAGGATCGGGGACGACTTGTGCCTGTACGATAATCGATTCTCGCGGAATATCTGTACGGGTTACACAACCGACCAAATCTTGTGGGTCTTGGATGGATGTCTCTGGTGCATAGCTTAGCGGTAAGCGTCGGATGCTTAACAAAGCATTTGCTGGATTGCTGCTGAAGGTGTCTATATCATCAGCAGTGAGGACTGAGCCACGCGGGATATTTTGTAGTGCGATGACCACTTCAACTAAGTCTACAATTTCAGTAACAGGCGGGGGCAACGGCGTAAATGTTGGTTGTCCCGGTTGAGCTGTTGGTTGAACTTGTCCTGCTTCTGGAGTGGCTGTATCAGTAGTATCACCACTGCTATTTAGAAGGAGTAATGCACCAACACCACCTGCGGCAATAATGATAATAATCAATAAAATGAGTACACGACCACGCATTCGCTTTTTATCTCCAAGTTTCCTCTAATAAAACTAAGGATCACTAAGGTACTTCTTCTCACTTAAGTGTAGTGGCAAAGTCAAATAATGCAACTATGCCGAATGTCCTATAGAGTTTAATCACTTGATGTGTAGCATTGTCCTTGAAATTCTGATTTTCGACAACTAGCTCAATCCTTAAGGGGGCCATTTTGCCCTATAGGATGCAAAATTCCCCACAGATACTACTACTCAACTAGTGTTTCTTCAAAAATTGGCAAGATCACATCAAAGCGACTGCCACCATTTTTCAGATCGCTGAAGATGTCTAGCTCGCCACCAATCAACTCAATACGATCTTTCAACGTGTTCAAAACTTGTACATTAGAATGACCATACTCTGGGTTTAGATCCGTATCAACATCAAAACCTTTGCCATTAGCGTTCACAATCCCTCGCACTCGCTCGGCGCTAATGTCAACTTGTATTTTGATTTCTGTAGCACCTAAATATTCGCGCGTTACTGTTAAGAGTTGTTGGATGCTGCGAAACATCATAACTTCGGTGTGACGGGCCAGCCGTCGTTCCTCACCAGTGGGGGTGAACTCAACTTTAATGTTGTGCTTTTGTGAATAGTTCTCTGCATAACGCCGTAATGTTGGTATAAGCCCGAGATCTTCTAGCATCATTGGGCGTAAATCAAAAATAAAATCTCGCACTTTCTGAAAGCTATCGCTTGCTGCTGATTTGAGGTTATCTAGTTCGGCGGCAGCTCTGTCTGGGTTACGGTCAAACAATCGCTGGCAAACTTCAGCTTGTAAGATGAAATTGGATAGCGATTGTGCGGGACCATCATGCAAGTTTTTGGCGAGAACTTGGCGCTCATCCTCTTGGGCTTGCACAATACGGATAATCATTTCACCAGAGGCACTAAGGGTTGTTACACTTGCGTTTGTATTTTTAGCAGTTGTTGAACCAGCAAGTAAGCGTTCATCAAAATTTTCGAGAACTTGCTGAATAAGCGAGGCATAACGTTCTAGTTGAGCGATGTTTTCTTGCAATTTTTGCATTTGGCTTTGAATGGCCATTCGACGGCTACTGATCTTAATGAAAGTATCATAAGCAACTCGAATATCCTGACGAGGGCGTGTGTCAAATTCATCTTGTACCCGTCGTAGCTGAATACTGGCTTGATTATATTCAGCTTCCATACGCTCTACTTCAGCTTGATTTTGGCTAATTTGTAGCCGCGATTCCTGAATACGATTTTGAAGTGATTGATACTCATCACGTAGTTGTGTTAGCAAATCTTCATTTTGTTCATCGTCATCATCAGCAAAGATGCTGCTTCGTGACGCATAACTACTGTCAGTTTCAAAATCATCGAAATCAGGAGGGCTAAAATCAAAATCTATGTCGCTCATCTTGCACTCTCTCTAAAAGTAGCTTCATTGAATTTAGTCATCTATCCGTACCCAACCACGCCGCATTGCATAAATTGCCGCTTGGGTTCGATCTTCTACATCTAGTTTTGTCAGAATTGAACTGACGTGATTTTTAACTGTTTGATGGCTGATCCCTAAACTTTGCGCGATTTGTTTGTTGGTTTTGCCTTGTGTGACGTAACGCAAAATCTCCATTTCGCGCGGGCTTAGAGGTACAAAATGTTCTTCAGGATTTACCATATAAGGGCCTGTGGCGGCCTCAATGCGCAGATTGAGCCATTCTTGCAATTTGTTAAAATCATATTCTTCTTCACGAATCACATAGTAGCCTTCAACGACACGTCGAATGATCGAAACGAGTTTAGCCGGCGCTATGTCTTTTACACAATAAGCTGAACATCCGGCGCGGATTGCATGAAGCGCTTGTTCTTCATCATCATAACCTGTTAACAAAATAAGACGTGCTTCATTGCGTTCGCTACGTAGGCGTGTTGCAATTTGTAGCCCATTCATACTTGGTAAATTGACATCTAATAAGATGACTTCAGGTCGACGCTCGCGGGCTAGCTCCAGCGCTGTTTGCCCATCTGAGCATTCTTCGATGACCTCAAGATCATCTTCTGATGACAAGACATCCCGTAAACCACGTCGCCAAAGTGGGTGGTCATCAACTATCATAATGGTAATCTTGTCCAGAACTGAGTCTTTGTCTATCATCGCTCATTAAACTTGGTATATTTTATAACCTACTTAAGTTCATTATACACTGAATATAGTGAAGTTTGCCGATAAGATGATAATACAGTAGCATTGAAACAAATTTTGTTGGTTGCAGAAAAGGTCAAAGATATTATCTCATGCGGGCAATGACCGTTTTTTTAACCTTTATTTTAGCACTTTTTATATTAACAGCGTGTGGTGGCGGCGATGAAGATACAGCACCACCATCTACTATTATTGTGGCTTCTCCTACACCACGTTCTACACCCTTGCCTCCAGTGAATACGCCTGTTTTCTATGGTAGCACTGATTTACCCCTACGTGTTTTGTACATACCTCCAACTGGCGCAAGCAATGTGACAGATGCTGAAATTAGTGTATCAGAAGCGTTAAATACAAATTTGACGAACATACGACTTGAAGAACTTGGACTGACTATGCAAGTTCAGCTTGAGCCTGTTGAGAATATGTTGGCGGCACTTGATGCGGTTTGTATACAACGAGATGCGTTGGCGTGGGTTGATGCGTTTACCTATGCGGCAGCAGTTGAGCGTTGTGATGCTCAGCCGCTGTTGGGCGTGCAGCGTGA
>RFGP01000068.1 GCA_003697365.1 Chloroflexota bacterium
GTTATTGCGAAGCGCATTGTTGAACAACATGGTGGGAAGATGTGGCTAGAGAGTCAACTAGGTGTTGGTTCAACATTCTTCTTCACATTACCTAGTCCTGAGGCATAAGGAGAGACTGTTAAGAAATCTCTCCCCTGCCGTTTATTGGTGATTATTTTTATTAGGCGCGCGTCCATACACTTCGGTTAGTTCGCGCAAGCGTCTTTTAATTTCATCGTTAATTTGTGATTCCGCATACCGCCATTGCCAGTTCCCTCCAAGACTGCTGGGATAATTCATTCGTGCAGAGTTATCAAGTCCTAGTACATCTTGTAAAGGAATAAGCGCAGTATTGGCGACAGATGAAAGTGCGAGGCGGATGAGGTCCCAGTGGATTTCTTCGTCTACTAATACTTTTGCATATTGGCGCGCATAGTTCCGTTCACCTTCTAGTTGACTAGGGTCTTCAGTGGTGCCTGTAGTATCTTTACGGAAAAACCATCCTACGACTGTTTCGTTATCATGTGTTCCGGTATAAACAACTGTGTTTGCATCATAATTATGTGGCAAGAACGGATTATCAGGCCCTGAGCTAAAGGCGAAGACGAGAATACGCATTCCCGGTAAATTAAACTGTGTACGTAGTGCCTCGACTTCTGGTGTAATAACGCCTAGATTTTCTGCAATGAGGGGTAACTCATCGCCTTCGATTGCGTTAAGGATTGCTTCAAAGAATGGTGCACCGGGGCCTTTAACCCATTCACCTTTGACGGCGGTTTCTTCTTCAGCTGGGATTGCCCAATATGCTTCAAAGCCTCGGAAGTGGTCTATCCGAATAATATCAACTAATTCAAGCATAGATCGGAAGCGATCAATCCACCATCGGTATCCGCGTTGTGCCATAACGTCCCATCGGTAAAGAGGATTACCCCATCGTTGCCCCGTTGCACTGAAATAATCAGGTGGAACGCCGGCTACTATCGTTGGGTTACCATTTTCATCTAGGTAGAATAGATCAGGATTTGCCCATACATCAGCACTGTCATGAGCAACAAAAATGGGAATATCACCGATGATCTGAATCCCAGAATTATTGGCAGCTTGTTTTAGCTCGCGCCATTGGCTGAAAAATGCCCATTGCAAGAATTTTTGATATAGAATTGCTTCTGCTAATTCATTCCTTGCAAGCCTTATTGCCTCAGGGTCTCGTCGGACGAGGTTTTTAGGCCATTCAACCCAAGGCCTGCCGTTATGATGCTCTTTCAAAGCCATAAAAAGCGCAAAGTCTTCTAGCCAACGCGCTTGTTGTTCAAAGGACTGAAATTCTGTGTTGT
The DNA here is from genome assembly GCA_003697365.1 of Chloroflexota bacterium. GTDB lineage: Bacteria > Chloroflexota > Anaerolineae > Aggregatilineales > J027 > J027. The sequence continues at coordinate 1,314 of RFGP01000068.1, forward strand.
GTTCAATATTTGCCTTAAAACGTTGAAAAGCCAGCCTCAGCTTCTTGGTCTTGTAGTTTATGACCCAGCTATAATCTACTTTCTGCTGGGGGAAATCAGGAACATCTGAAAGATCGCTTTCATGAAGGTAACCTGCTATTTGAAGACGATCTAAACTTATAAGAAGAGAATTGCCGGCAAAAGCTGAGAAACATTGGTAAGGTGAATCTCCATAGCCTGTTGGGCCAAGTGGCAATACTTGCCATAATTGCTGCTTTGTTTCAATTAGAAAATCAATGAAGCGATAGGCTGCATCACCTAAATCGCCAATACCATGAGGTCCGGGCAACGAAGTTGGATGCAGCAAAATGCCGCTTGAACGTTGAAAAGCCATTGTATACTCCTGATTATTAGTGGAGTGCAAAAGTACGCGCTGATAATATCAAATCGTTTTATTCTGTAAATACGAGAAAATGCTGATCTATGTCACAGAATTTTACTCAAGAATATTCGTGCTCTTTCTGTTTGAGGACTATCAAACAATACATCTGGTGTATTTTCCTCAACAATTTGTCCTGCGTCCATGAAAATCGTACGGTCAGATGCTGCTCTAGCAAACCCCATTTCATGAGACACAACAACCATCGTCATGCCTTCTTTGGCGAGAGCTTTCATCACATCTAAGACTTCATTAATCATCTCTGGATCAAGAGCGGATGTAGGTTCGTCGAAAAGCATAATTTTTGGATCCATTGCTAGTGCCCGTGCAATGGCGGCGCGTTGTTGCTGTCCGCCCGAAAGTTGACTTGGATATACATCCTCTTTGTCGGCAATACCTACTTTTTGAAGTAGGTATCGTGCTTTTTCGATAGCTTCATCTTTTTTGCGTTTACGCACGACGCGCTGAGCAAGTGTGATATTTTCTAGCACTGTCTTATGTGGAAATAAATTAAAACTTTGAAATACCATGCCAACTTCAGTGCGAATTAAATTAATATTTTTAGCGCCACGTAGAGGGATACCGTCTACGACAATGCTGCCGCTATCAAATGTTTCAAGGCGATTTATGCAACGCAGTAAAGTACTCTTCCCAGAACCACTTGGCCCGATAATAGTCACGACCTCTCCGGCATGTACCGTTAAGCTAACGTCATTTAAGGCATGTACAATACCTCTGGGAGTGTGGAAACGTTTATGAATGTGCCGAATTTCGATGATTGGTGTTTTTTCTTCAGCCATTATTTTTGCTTCTCCCTGTGAGGCTATTATGGTAGGCGAACACGTCGTTCGATATAACGTACAAGCAAAGATAAGAATAAAGTCATCAGAACATAATAGACAGCTACGCCAATGTATACATCAATAACTTGATAAGAGGCAGCAGCATCTGCACGTCCTCTTTGGAACAAGTCAGGTAAAGCTAGAAAGGCAATGAGCGAAGTATCTTTAAGCATGGCGATGAAATCGTTGCCTAACGGCGGAAGAATGATTCGTATCGCTTGCGGTAGAATAACGTGCCTCATGGATTGTAGATAAGACATCCCCAAACTTCGGGCTGCTTCAATTTGGCCACGATGTATAGACTGAATTCCTGCGCGGAATATTTCAGCAAGAAAAGCGCCGTATCCTACAGCAAGTCCAATGACGGCTTCAGCTAGTAGGCTTTCTGTGCCAAATACTGTTCGTTCAAAAGCATCTAAACCTGTATAGACTTCTGTTGCAATATCTCCAATGATGCCTTCAGTGTCTCTTAGGCGAGGTCCTATTACAAAAGCAAAAATGACGAGTAAGACGGCGAGAGGAACGCCTCGCACAAATTCCACATAAGCAGTTGCGATGTTAACTAAAAATGTAACTCCCGATACGCGGAACATACCAAAGATAAGACCTATGACTAGCGCTAAACTATAGGCAGCAAAAGTCACAATAATTGTGAGCCAAATCCCTTCATTGCACCCTCTTGGATTGTTAAGAGCACAATCAGCGGGTACACGTCGTTTAACTGCGGTTATATCACCTTCATGTATACGTACAATGCGTTCTGGAACGATTTCAAGAACAATTTGCTTGTTATCTTCTGAGAGTATACGACCTTCAATTGTTTCTCCAATGAGAGTAAAGGTGATCATGCATGGCGGGTTTTGGTCCCTGTCTACGCAGTCTGGCGGTGTACGAACTTCGTTCACGATGTCTCTACGTACAAAGCGAAGGGCTTCGGAACGCCCTTCTTGTTGGATGAAATAATGTACATCTGTTTCTTGTGTTAAGCGTCCGCTAATAACCTCACCGGACAATTCTAGTCGTACACCGTCAAAGTTTTGACAGTGTGGATCAATTTCTTTATCACACTGAACAATGGTTGGTTGACGTTCTAGTACGCGGTTTGCATCAATTGTGATAGTTTGTTGTTCGACTGTCCTAACTAGTATATCGTCACCATCGCGCCCTGTTTCTATGCCGACGATATTATCAGGAATGGTGGCACGTTTTGCTGGAATAGGTTCGCAGGGTTCATAGGGGTATTCATCGCAACCGATTTCGATGTCGTCGATGTTACGAATAATCTGTGTACGGATAGTTGTCTCGTAACCATCATCAAATCGCACAAGAGCATCGCCACGTGCTTCAATTCCTTTTTCAAGAATGTAGGGACGTTCAATGGTTGCTATTTCCCCTACCAATGGTTCACATAGAGGATTGATTACCCTATCACAAGCAAGCTCACCATTCTCACGTTTTGTGATTTGTTCAGGGGTTACTTGAATTTGACGACCATCTCGCAGAGTAATTTCGATGGAATTGTCTTGCTCATCCGTGATGAGTCCCACGACTGTAAGTATTCCGTCAGGGGTGAGATCGGAGGCAATTTCATACTCACGATATGTGATGAGTTTTCCACGTCTGCTGACACAATCGGCTGGCGCATCTGGAGGACAAGTTAGTATACCTTCGGGAATGCTCTCAACAATATCGTCATCGAGCACTGTATGTCGACGATTTTCGACATCGAGTACTAGAGATGACTGTTGTACAATCAGTACATCTTCTAGTACTTCATAAGTAACTTCAAATTTATTTTCTGTGGTGAGCTTTGGCTGATCTGCTAAAAAGGCCATTGTTTGACGGCGGTCTTCATCGCCAAACATATAAATAAGTGCGGCCGTCAACGTGATAATTAAAATGACCATCCACCATGGGATGCTACGGTAGAGGAAAACAACGCGATCTTTCCAAGAAGGTGGATCGATCTCTAATAAGGGCTCTGTTGTTGATGATGCCATAATGCTTAAGTGTCCTTAAGTATTGTAATAAGTAATTACTAGTTAATGAAGCCGCCATATTGGCGGCTCCATGTAAAGTGTTAAAGACGAGAGTTAGTTAGCCTGCGGGTTCCTCAGTTGCTTCTTCTGTGGGCTCAGCTGTTGCTTCAGCCATATCTTCATCTTCCTCGTCGGGCAAGAAGTCTTCAGGCGGAGGAACATCAAACCACTCTTCATAAATCTCAGCATATGTGCCGTCTTGGATAATATTTTCCAATGAAAGATTAATAGCTTCAAGCAATTCGGGGAAATCTTCATTGACGGCAATACCATAAAACTCTTCAGTTAAAGGTTCGCCAACAATAACTGCTTCCAAGTCAGGATTGGTGGCGAGGATTTCTTCGGTAGTGGGTGTGTCCACAATAACAGCATCAACATCGCCCTGCCCTAAGGCTTGAAATGCCAGTGGTGCAGTGTCAAAGCTGAAGATTTCAACACCTTCTAATTCTTCTTGGGCATAGAGTTCACCTGTAGTGCCAAGTTGTACCCCGATGCGCAGGCCGACAAGGTCTTCTGGGCCAAACACTTCTTCAGCTAAATCTAGCGATACAGCAATACTTTGGCTGGCGACAAAATAAGGCTCTGAAAAATCAACAATCTCTTCACGTTCTTCGGTGATGGTAGCAGCTGAAATAACAGCATCAAATTCACCTTCAGCTAATGCTGTAAAGATTGTGTCAAATGGCGCGTTGATCCATTCAATCTCAAAACCAGCATCTTCTGCGATAGCTTCCATCAAGTCAATATCGAAACCAACAAATTCACCATCTTCATTGAGTTCTTCAAATGGAGGATAAGCGGCATCTGTTCCGACGCGAATAACTTCGCCGACTACTTGTGCACGCCCTTCACTTGCCTGTTGAGGCTGATTCGCGGCGGCTACAGGAAAAGCAATTCCTATTGCCAAGATAAGAATAGTGAAAGTAAGTAGTAACCGTCGTTGCATTGTCAAAATCTCCTTAAATTTATTTTTGGGATCAGCAACAATGCAAGTTTAAGAAAAATTTTCCGATCTTGCAATAAGCGGATTTGCTAAAAACTACTCTCACCATTAAGAAAATGTTCCGCTAGAATGTGGAATGTTTGGCTTTTTTGTATATAGTTTTGGAGTATCAATCACTACAATGACACTTAATCGTCCAAAACGTCGTCGTCCTCGCTTAGGTTTACTAATAACTTTTCTAGGTATCGTAA
>RFGP01000069.1 GCA_003697365.1 Chloroflexota bacterium
CGTGTTAGCGCTTTGGGGCCCATTAGTAATTTATCTCATGTTCTTGATGAGCACCCTGTTGATTTAGTGATTGTTACTTTGCCATGGGAAAATCATCAACAGATTGTGAATATCATCCGCGAGTGTGAAAATCGTCGCATTGCTGTGCGTGCCGTGCCCGATCTCTTTCAGTTGAATTTATCACAAATGCAAATGGAATTTTTAGGCGGAATTCCACTTTTTGGGCTTCAGCGCGAGCTAGAATTTCACCCTGCCAATCGCCTGCTGAAGCGGCTATTGGATTTGACCATTATATTCATAGCAATGCCGCTTTTGGTACCGCTTTTTGCTGTTATAGCGCTTGCCATTAAACTCGATTCACCGGGACCAATATTTTTTGGACAAGAGCGTATTGGCTTGAATGGTCGCCCGTTTCGCATTTATAAGTTTCGCTCAATGATAAATGATGCTGAGAAGCATTGGGACGAAGTTTTGCAGAAAAGCGGCACAACAGACCTTCGTCGTCCTAAGGTGGTTGATGATCCACGAGTAACACGTGTGGGGCGATTTTTGCGTAAAACAAGCCTTGATGAGTTACCCAATTTGATCAATGTAGTGAAAGGGGACATGAGCCTTGTTGGGCCACGTCCGCAAGTTCGCCGTGAAGTTGAATTATATGAAACATGGCACTATCAACGTCTTAAGGTACGCCCCGGTATGACCGGGCTTTGGCAAATCAGCGGCCGCAGCGACATTCCTTTTGATGAAATGTGCTTGTTGGATATTTATTATATTGAAAACTGGTCGCTGGGGCTTGATCTTCAGATTCTGCTACAAACTGCGCCTCGTGTTATTTTTGGTGTAGGTGCTTATTAGAAAGCCAAAAATTCTAATAAGCACGCAAGCTCTCTAAGAATTCTTCATTGGTTTCGGTGCGGCGCATTTGTTGCAACAAGCGTTCTGTTGCGTCTACAATGTCGCCATCCGCTTCTTTAACGAGCATGTCAAACATACGGCGTAATAGCCAAACCCGTTGAGTTACATCAGGCCCTAACAGTAGCTCTTCTTTACGAGTTGATGATTGTGTGATGTCAAAGGCAGGGAAGATACGACGCTCTTGCAATTCACGGGAAAGGTGTAGTTCCATATTACCAGTACCCTTAAATTCTTCATAGATGACATCGTCCATCCGACTTCCTGTTTTGACCAAGCATGTTGCAACAATGGTCAAGCTGCCACCTTCTTCGATGTTGCGCGCTGCACCAAAGAATCGTTTAGGTGGATATAGGGCTGAAGGATCGATACCACCAGTAAGGGTGCGCCCGCTTTGTGGCACAACTAGGTTATATGCTCTAGCTAGTCGGGTAATACTATCAAGCAAAATGACAACGTCCCGCTTACTTTCAACAAGACGTTTTGCTCGTTCTAGCGCCATTTCGGCAACTCGCACATGGCTTTGGGCCAAGTCATCAAATGTACTGCTAATGACTTCAGCGTCAACCGAGCGATCCATGTCTGTAACTTCTTCAGGGCGTTCGCCGATGAGAACGACCATGAGGTGTACGCTAGGATAGTTCATGCTGATCGCGTTTGCCACTTCTTTCAGAACGGTGGTCTTACCTGCTTTAGGGGGGCTAACAAACAAGCCACGTTGCCCAAAACCAATAGGGGCAATCAAGTTTAATAAGCGAGTAGAAAGAATATGAGGGCTGGTTTCAAGGTTAAAACGTTTATTAGGAAAAATGGGGGTCAATTGATCGAATGTGGGACGATATTTTATCGTTTCCGGATCCATCCCGTTTACGGCTTCGACGCGCAACAGCCCGAAATATTTTTCGTTATCTTTTGGTGGGCGCACTTGCCCAATCACCATGTCACCTGTCTTTAAATTAAAGCGGCGAATTTGGGCTTGGCTTACGTAAATGTCTTCGGGGCTGGGACGATAAGCGCGTGAACGTAAGAAACCTATGCCATCGTCCATTACTTCAAGGACACCACCGCGTAGCTCGTGTCCTTGTTGTTCAGCTTTTGCACCTAAGATGCGTAGAATAAGTTCTTCTTTTTTCAGTCGGCTATAGCCATTAATTTCGAGATCGCGCGCGAGGCTGCGCAAATCGGTGAGTGTCATTAGATCAAGTTCACCAATATTGAGGCTGTTTAGAACTGGCACCATGTTTACGAAGGTCTCCTGTACTGTTTTTTCTCTAAATATGATTATCTTATTGTGGTTGTTAGCGTATAGTTTGTTCTAGAAAATACATGCTTTGTCTTTAAATGGGTAAGTTATTTTATTGAATTAGAAAAGAACATTAAAGTTAGATATGGGTTATGTACGCGCACACGCCCAGTTTGGCTTCTATAAGCGACTTCAATAATGTGGATGGGGGTTGAAAAGACGCTTGACAAGTGGATTTTGCGACGTACTAAAATCAATATATCATACTCTTTTGCGATGAGCAAGCCATTCTGAAGAAAAACATTCAATTTGGTTTGTTTGTGGCATAATTTCCCTTACTTAAAGTCATAAACTTTGAACAATGAAAGAAGAATTACGTGACCAATGAATACCAATTACTCGTTGGCGCAGAAGCCTTTGTTGGTGCTTTGCGAGTAGCCCTAGAACAGTGTACTCAACGGCTATATATACAATTTTCTACCTTTGAAGGTGATTCTAGCGGTAGAGCATTTGCCGACTTATTAATCAAACGTGCGCAACTAGGCGTTGATGTCCGCTTGATGATCGATCACTATAGCAGTATGGTGCAAGATGATATTTATCCTATTTTGTTGCATCGACGCGCTGAGCTTTCTGCTGAAAAGCAAAAAACGCGCCAGCTTATTCAATCGCTTCAAGAAGCAGGTGTAGCGGTGCAATATACTGCTCCTTTGGGGCCGCTGGGTATTTATTTTCCTTATCGTAATCATAAAAAGATGATCATCATCGATGATCAGCTCGCTTTTGTGGGGGGGATCAATGTCTCTGATCACAATTATCGTTGGCATGATTTTATGGTGAAAGTTTGCGGCCCAATAGTTCAAGATTTAGCACAAGACTATCTTTCTACGTGGGAAGGCCAAACATTTGCTTATGATAAACCCTCTCCAGATACAGATTTTCTGCTTAATCAATGTGCAGGGCGCTATTCCCTCTTTGAGCATATTTTGCAGCTCATTGACTCTGCCGAGAAGACGCTCGTGATTGAGTCACCGTATTTGCTGGGTGAACGTATAGAGTCCGCAATACTTGCAGCAGCACAACGGGGAGTGAAGATTACTATTATTTTACCTTTTCGCAGTAATAAGTGGCTTTATCGAGTGTGGGTGCGCAAACTTTATCGCCGACTCAATCACCCTAACATTAGGCTTTACGGTTATCGTGGCGAGCATGATATGACACACGCTAAGTTGATGATGGTCGATGATGAGGTTGTCACGTTTGGCTCTTTCAATATGTTTGAACTAGAGGGCTTAACGCAGAAAGATTTGAATATTTTCACACGCAACCAATCATTTATTCGCCAAGTCAAAGATTTTATTGCGCAAGATATAGCAGAAAGTGTGCTGATTGCAACGCCTAAAAGTTCTTTTGGGCGTTTCAGTTATACATGGCTTTATTATTTTGTGCGCTGGTGGACAAATTTCTTATTGCGCAATGAGCGCTGGCGTTTGCAGTATGCAGAATAATTTGTTGATATTTATATGATCATGATGTTGGGTATTGCTATACCACATAACAATACCCATTGATGATCCTTACTGATAGATGCGATAAGTTATGACAATGGTGGCCCCATTGCGATTATCGACTCGTAAAATACCACGATTACCTTCTGCAGTAATGATAGCGAATATTTGTGCAGGCTGTGGATTTGCAAATGATGTGGCCGTAGCCGCACTGGCAACCTGATCGTAGTGAGATGTGAGATAGTCTACGCCTGTAAGCTGGCCGATCAGAGCACCACTGTTCATATTAAATGAACTACCGTCCCATGTGAGGTCTGTAGTGCCACCATAGAAATCAATGGATTGTGTGCCTACTAACGTGGCAGTTGCCTCAACAACAACAGGACGATCTACTTTGTAAGCAACAGTAAAGATATTGTTGCTTTCACCAGCAGTGCCTTCTGCCACTTGATTATTCAAGTCTACAATAATTGCTAGATCAGGAACATATCCCGTTTGTACAACGGTATTTGTTAGGGTGACTGTAATCGTTTGACCTGCTGGCAGTCCGGCGACATTTTGAGCTGTATACACTTCTCCCGGACGGAATGATGTAGCGAC
>RFGP01000070.1 GCA_003697365.1 Chloroflexota bacterium
CGTAGGCGTGTTGGTGAACGTTTTATTCGTACTGATGTTGTGATGTATCCGGGCTTTTCGGGTGGCCCACTTGTTGACGCGATCGGAGTTGTACGTGGTATGAATACTTCGGTGATGGGAGGCGTGAGTATCGCAATACCTACTGCAACCATTCGAGAAACGGTTGAGATGCTGCTTTCTCACGGGCGTATTAAACGCGGCTATTTAGGTATCACTACACAGCCTATTGCCCTACCAGAAGAATTTAGGGTACAACTCAATCAAGAATCAGGTTTGTTGATTATTGCCACTGAACCTAATAGCCCTGCCGCAAATGCTGGCTTAGTTTTAGGCGATGTACTTGTGCGCCTTGATGGCGAAAGTATCAGTATTATTGACGATCTTATGAGCATGTTGACGAACGAGTATGTAGGTAAAACAGTAGCTGCGCAGATTTTGCGTGCAGGCAAGCTAGAAGATATTCAACTGACAATCGGAGAACGTTCCTAAAGCTGAACCAAACGATCAATATATTGTTGGTGTAGGCTAGGGCGAAATACAGTCGCCTGACTTTAGTTGGTGCGGAGTGTCATAAGTATTAATGGCCTAAAAAGAGGAATTTTCCCCTAGACAATTGCTATATCATCTTTTATACTGTTGAGCATCAAGGAGCCGAGATAGCTCAGTTGGTAGAGCAACGCACTGAAAATGCGTGGGTCCCTGGTTCGAGTCCTGGTCTCGGCACCACAAAAAACGCCCCTACATGGTATCATGTTAGGGGCTTTATGTTTTCTATCAAAATATTTGATGAGGTTATTGCTGTGCATATTTATGAAATTAATACTTGGACATGGCTTAACGATCTTTCCCGCAAAGAAAAACGTGCAATTACCCTTGACAGTGTACCTGAAGACGCGCTTGCGAGTATTCAAAATATGGGTATTGACGCTATATGGTTAATGGGTGTATGGGAACGAAGTCCTAAAGGTCGAAAAATAGCCTTAGAACACCCTGATCTACAAGCAGAGTATCGACGTGTTTTGCCCGATTTTGTGCCTGAAGATGTTGTTGGCTCGCCTTACGCAGTGCACCGTTATGAGGTTGATCCGCATTTAGGGGGACGTGTTGGCTTAATAAATTTGCGCCAACGGCTCAAGAAAATGGGCATCCAACTCATTCTTGATTTTGTCCCTAATCATGTGGCCCTCGATCATCCTTGGCTTATGGAATTTCCAGATGCTTTTGTACAAGGAACAGTCGCTGAACAAACTTTTGATCCAAAATCTTTCTTTCGTGCAGGGCAATATATTTTTGCGCATGGGCGAGACCCATATTATCCTGCATGGACAGATACCGCTCAAGCCAACGCTTTTAGCAAGACATATCGCCGCCTTGCTACCGAAACATTACTAGAGATTTCTTCCTTATGTGATGGCGTACGTTGTGATATGGCCATGCTTTTAACAAATGAAATCTTTGCGAAAACGTGGAGTCTTAATCGTGTAGGCGCAATTCCTTCTCAAGAATTTTGGGTAGAAATAATTCAAGCAGTTAAGCATGTACGTCCAGAATTCTTCTTTATAGCTGAAGTATATTGGGACATGGAGTTTACATTACAGCAACAAGGCTTTGATTATTGCTACGATAAGCGCTTTTATGATCGTGTTGTACATGACAGCGCGGGCAGCATCAATGCACATTTGCAGGCTGAGTTAAGCTATCAGCAAAAATTGGTTCGCTTCATCGAAAATCATGATGAACCACGTGCCATTACAACTTTAGGGCTTGAGCGTTCTAAGATGGCTGCGGTACTTATTGCTACATTGCCCGGCGCAAAATTGTGGCATGAAGGACAATTTCAAGGACACAAGATCAAACTTCCCGTACAACTTGGCCGTCGTCCAAAAGAGTCTTCAAATGCACAATTATATGCTTTTTATCGGAAATTACTGGTTGAAGCACAAGATTCTGTATATCAATTAGGGGCATGGGTGCGACGTAATGTCATACCCGCATGGCCGGGCAACGAAAGTAACGGAAATCTCATTGCGTATACTTGGGAGCAAGGCAATGATCGGCGGTTGATTGTCGTAAACTATTCTAACACCTTATCACAAGGGCGTGTGCCTATTACTAACTTTGGTCTTGAGCCTATATTATGGAAGTTAACAGATGTTCTCAACAACGCTGTTTATGAGCGCGAAGGGCATCGTATGGTGACAGATGGGCTTTATATTGAGTTAGAACCTTTTCATGCTCATATTTTTCACTTTGAGCCAATTCCAAGTTAGTAGTATCGAGTCCAAATGCCTGTCCATTCTGGAAGGAGGGTGAGCTGTTCATGTACAATTCGATCAGCTAGTTCATCACCAAAGAAAAAGCGTAGTTTGTCTGCACCTTCTTGTGGAGAAGAAAAACGGTAGTCTGTACGGATAACTTGGCGCTGAAAATGGTGGGTGTTTTCAAGCCAATGATAATAAGCTGCTAACCCTGTATTTGGCGGGTTGGGTTGGGCACTGCCAGTACCTAAAGTTTCTATGATAATAGCAAGACCTTTTGGCTTTAGTATACGTTGCATTGATCGCAAGGCCTGTTCAATTTCATGTTGCCATGTCTCAGGATACCATCCTATACTGTGGCCAAAACTCCAACCTGCGATAGCAACATCGGCGCACTGCGAGTCCAAAGGCATTTGACGATTATCAGCAACGATAAGATGGCAATTCTTGTATTGACGAAGATTGAGTTGGGCAACTTTGAGCATCGCAATAGACTGATCACAAGCAGTCACAAGCATCGCTTTCTTTGCGATAAGGCGCGTAATACGTCCTGTGCCAGCGCCAAATTCTACAATATGCTGTGTGCTTGTTGGTATAATTGAGTATAGTGTTTTTTCGATATTGCTAGCGTGATCTTCAAGACGAATGAGCTGTTCATACGCTTCAGCTCGTGTTTGGTAAATTTCTCTATAATTAACCATCTATAGCAGACCTAAATAATGGTAGGTGGAATAATCCTTTGAAAAACTACTATGAATTATTGGGTATTACTTCTGACGCTGATCGCGAAACGATTAAGCGCGCATATCGTCAGTTAGCTCGCAAATATCACCCAGATGCGCAGCCAGATGATCCTCATGCTCTTGACTATTTTAAGCAGATCAATGAAGCATATCAAACACTTATCAACACTGAACGACGTGCACATTATGATCTGGCATTGCGTGAATATCAGCAGAGTATGGCATATAGTGCTGCATCAGCATCGTCTCAACAATCTAACACTACCTTATACAAAACTCAATCCGCTAACCTAAAACCTGACAATACTCATAAATTTGTACGTTATACATTTTTAGGACTTTTATTCACGTTATTGCTTATCTTTGCTCAAGCGATATTAGTGTCTATTATCGAAAATGATGCAAGTGCCCGCCGACGTGTTCCTAATCCATCCACGCAAAAAGTGATTATTACACCTACATTTACGCCCAGCGGGCCAGCTACAACACGCGAACAAGTTATGCCATTTGATCCTATTATGCTTGAAAATGTAACTGTAAGCTGTCAGGTTGATCTCTTAGCTCTTCAGCAGAGCTGTGATGAAGTAGATGCCATTGAATTTATTCGCATACCAGAAAATGGCAAAGCTGTTTTGCAGATTAACATGCAAAACTATGGACAAATCCTTTTGCAACTTGAATATTTGGGTATACCTGAAAACTGGACGTTTAACTTAGGTGGTTCGCCCAAAAACGATGGCACTAATGATATTAGTAGCATCGAAAATGATGCTCAATTGAGCTTTTTTGGTCGTGATCTATTGATTTATAGCAATGCGCAAAACGAGCATACCCAGCTAGCGCGTATTCCAAATTTGCTAGATGAGAAAGATGCTAAAATCATATTACACATCGCACATCAACAGGTGACATGGTATACCGAAACCAGCTCAGAGCGTCTTGCCTCGCGTTATTGGCTTGACTTAGCTAGTACAAATACGATGGTATATATAGGATTAAATCGTACTATCATTCAACCCACAACTCGCAATGGAAATGGTTTGGCGTATATCACAATTTGGCTGCTACCTTAATGAGTATGTTATAGTAGAAAACAGTGCATATTAGGTAGGGTTCAATTGAGGAAAATATAGGGTGTCCCAAAATTCTAATTCTGATCCGCAACAAGCCTTAGCGCGTGCATCAAATGCTTTACAAGACTTAGCAGCTTATGTCTATCATGTTACGGTAGAAGCTGCAGCACGCACAATGGGAAATCTCAGAGTAGAAGCGATTCGCCAAGAGAAAACATTAACAGAACGCTTCTTAGCATATATGGAAATGGGGCTTGATCGTCAAATCGTACAAGCTGTTGAACCACTGCGCATCTCAGCTATTGCGTTCACGGATCGTGGCAACGCCTATCAAACTTATGAACAAGAAACTGGTGCCGATATGGCTTGTTTTATCCGCTACGACTTGCCGGGTCTACGGTGGGCAAAGGGGTTTTTGGGGCAGAGCAAAATGGCAGTCGTAAATGATTATGATGATTTTGGAGTGCCACAGGTTGGGTTACCCACAGAAGCTGACTATGATGAAATGATTGAAAATGCTTTAGCAATGCGCAAAATTACTGAAGAGAGCTATGTGTTCTTTTTCTCCCCAGATTCTGTTACGGTTGAGAAAACTGGGGCGCTCTTAAATGATTATTACAATAATCCTTCAAAGCCTTGGCAAGATGTGCATCGCTTTCGTCAGGATCAGAAAGGCGTGGATATAGCGAAGTTTTATGCTGCATTTGTATCATGCCAAGTAGGCGATATTTTGCTTGATCGCCCTGCAGCAGGGTTTGATTCTATGCTTGATCTTATTACGGCACGTGGTATTGGGGTGATATTGTTGATCATGGTGGGCTCAGTGCCACCATTGCCGACCCTCTCAAAAGATTCTGACGAATTAAAAGCCTTACCTTTTGAAGTACCACAAACATATTGGGCGTGGCAACATCTCTTCAATAGTTTGATGCAGAAGGGGGAATAAAAATGCTGCCAGAGCATCCTGACAGCATTTGTTAAAGGGAGCAATGATTTTGCGATTGCTTATTCAGCGGCTTCAGCGCTTGGAATAAGCACTGTATCGATAACATGAATGATGCCATTAGCTGCATCAATATTGTTGATAACGACAGTCGCATCATTGATGAATAAGTTGCCCTCTTCATCGGTGCTGACGGTGATCATATCACCAGAGAGTGTTTCAACTTCGATGCTCATCATTTCCATATCTTCGCTTTCAAGCAGTTCAAAAGCATCTTGAGCGCTCACTACGCCATCCAGCACATGATAGAGCAAGATAGTTGTAAGAAGTTCTTGATCAGCGAGTACAGCATTGATAGTATCTTCACCGAGTGCAGCAAAGGCTTCATCAGTGGGGGCAAATACGGTTAATTCTGCCTCAGGATCACTAAGTGCTTCTAAAACAGCAGGATCGGCAGCTTGTACAGCAGCTAGTAAAGTTGTAAATTCAGGAGCTTCTTCATCGCTAGCAGCTTCAATAACAAGGTCAGCAATAGTGTTTGTTTCCGGCAGTAAGACTGCATCAATCACATGGATTACACCATTAGCAGCTTCAATATCGACCATATCTAAGATGAGTTTAGCATCGTCAATATAAATGTCGCCCATGTCCATATCTAGTGAAATATCAAGATATTGCCCTTGCAGGGTTTGGACAGTAAAAGCGCCTTCATTTTCTTCTAATAAGCCAACGACATCTTCAGAGAAAACGGCACCTTCTATAACGTGATAAAGAAGAATCTCGGTCAAAAACTCTTGATCTGCAAGAATCTCATTAAAGGCTTCTTCGCCTAATGCTTCGATAACAAGCCCAAAGGCCTCGTCTGTAGGCGCAAATACAGTTAGCTCGGCCTCAGGATCGCTAAGCGCTTCAAGAACGGCAGGATCAGCAGCTTGTACTGCTGCGAGCAGGGTTGTAAATTCTGGATTATCGCTAGTTGCCGAAGCGACTACAATATCAGCAATAGTTGGCGCTGAGTCACCATCTTGAGCATAGGCTGGCATGATAGCGACGAGAAGTACGGCGAATATGGTCAATAAAACTGTTACTTTACGCAAGGTTAAATCTCCTTTGTTTAACTGATGCAATTTTCCGTGCTTGTGAAATTTGTTAACATTGTTCACATGCACTAGAATGCCAGTTGGAGATTAAAAACAGCCTACAAGCAGCTAAGTAATTGTGCAGTATTAGGTGAGTGTATGCTAAGTATCTTTAACCTATGATGAGGAAAATATTCCTTGTTGTAGTACAATGTTGTTTAATCTTGAGAGACAGAAGATATATTGGCGTTATCAAAGGCGACAATAACTGTATCCCCCTGTGTTCCGCCAGCCAAAAAGCCTACCCCACCTGCACGGTCAAGACTTTGATCTTCATAATCACCCAAAAATTCCCCATTTACGTATAATGCAAGGTAGTTATCAACACAATAAGCTAGAAGAGTATTGCTTTGGTTGCGGCGAATATTGTCATCTTCTCGCCACTGTTGTAGATATTCGAGAAATTGACGATTGCCGCTCTGTGTGATTTTAGCAATGCTCCAAAAACCATCTGCACTGATCAATAATGCATAGCCTGTGTCAGCATCATCTGTTCGGCAAACAATACCATACCAATTGTTTTCTGAGCCACTGATGGGGGTAGTTGTGACTTCAACCGCAACATCTTTAAGGCTAATCTCTTGGTTTTTGCCTACAAGATAGTGATTGCCACTATCACTAAATGAACTTAGCTGATATGCACCATTCTCTAATTCAATTTTAGATTCCCCAAACTGCCCGACTTCAAAGCCCCCAGCGCTCGTTTCAAAGTCAAATATTTGGGTTGTGCTTGAATCTATTGCTATCTTATTTTTAGGGATAATAGGATCATTATCTGTGCAGGCAATTAACATCATTCCCAAAAGTATCGATAATAAAATGAAAAGGCGATAAGGCTGGCTCAACGTGAACTCCCTATTGTATTGCGTAAAATACCAATGCCTTCAATTTCTAGCTCAACAACATCATTTGGCTGTAGCCATCGACCTAACGGGCTTTCTGGGCCGCCTAATTCTAGCAGACACCCTGATCCCACTGTGCCACTACCAAATACATCGCCAATATGTAGCATCACATCAGCAGATGCGCGTTCTATCATTTGAGCGAATGTGAAGTGTATATCTTTCGCGTTTCCTTCAGAAAGCAGTTGCCCATTTACGCGGGCTTGCATTTTTAGGTCATAGCGCAAGTCTGCGCCTTCACCCAGCTGATAGCGTTGCAGTTCTTGAGGGGTGACCATTAATGGCCCTAATGATGTTGCAAAATCTTTCCCTTTAGCAGGCCCCAGACCAACACGCATTTCTTTTGCTTGTACGTCACGTGCACTCCAATCATTCATAATGGTGAAACCCATAATATGCTCTATGGCTCTGTTGGCGGGAATGTTTATACCTTCTTTGCCAATGATGAAGGCGATCTCAAGCTCATAGTCTAAGGCTTGGGTATAACGCGGTATGGGAACAACTTCATCGTGCTTAAAAATGGCTTGGTGATTGGAAAAATAAAAAACAGGAAATTCATACCATTCAGGCACCACATCAAGACCGCGTCGTGCACGTGCTGTTTTAACGTGCTGTTCAAAGGCATAAAAGTCACGCAAAGAACGGATCATCGAAGGGAGAGGTTGGGGCATATAACATCCTTTAACTATAAGTTGGGCACAATATATAGGTATTGCGCCCAACTGAAGATACTAAAGTGTGCCTCGCTTAGCTTGCTCACGTTCGATACTTTCAAAAAGCGCTTTGAAGTTGCCAGCGCCAAAGCCACGACTACCGCGTCTTTGAATGATTTCAAAGAAAAGCGTTGGGCGATCACCAACTGGCCGTGTGAAAATTTGAAGCAAATAGCCCTCGTCATCCGCATCAAGTAAGATGCCGAGTTTGCGAATTGCTTCAAGGTCTTCTTTGACTTTGACATTTTTTTCTTGGAGTCTTTGGATGATTACTTCGTCATAGTAAGCATCTGGTGGCGGCGTAAGAAATTCAACACCGCGATCTCGTAGCTCTGCCACTGTGTGAATAATGTCATCTGTCAACATGGCGATATGTTGTACGCCGGGGCCATGATAGAAATCTAGGTATTCCTCTATTTGAGAACGCTTTCTACCTTCGGCGGGCTCATTGATCGGAAACTTAATGCGGCCATTGCCATTTTCCATTACCTTTGACATCAACGCCGAATATTCTGTACTGATGGCAGCATCATCAAAGTGAATGAGTTGGCGAAATCCCATTGTTTGATGGTAGAACTTCACCCAATAATTCATTTTGCCAAGTTCAACGTTGCCAACGATATGATCAATTGCGGCTAATCCTACTGTTTTACGAGGTTTGCCATCCCCAATGGGTTCATAGCCCGGCCAAAATGGCCCTTCATATCCGCTTCGCTCTACAAAACGGTGAATGGTGTCGCCATATGTTTCTATGGCACTGATGCTCACCTGCCCAAAGTCATCGCTAAGCGTCATAGCCTCATGAACACCGCGAGCGCCTCGTGACGTGGTGACTTCATAGGCTTCAGCAGCATCGAACACTTCTAAACCGATAGCCTTCACACCATCACCATGTACTAGGTGATGCGCACTAATTTCGGTGTTTGGATGATATGGTGCAGTCACAACAAGACGAATCTTGCCTTGTTGCAATACATAGGATGCGAACTTGCGGTTGCCAGTTTCTAGCCCAGAGTAAGCAATTGGGGTGAATCCGAAAGCGTGTTGATAAAAATAAGCTGCTTGCTTGGCATTGCCTACCCATAATTCTACGTGATCAAAGGCCTTCAAACGCAAAAAATCAGCTTCTTGAGTAATTGGTCTTGCGTCAACTGAATCTTGTATAACCATGATACTTACAACTCCTTGATATTTTTGCACATAGGGATATTTTTTAATTATTGTTTAGATGTACGACCATCGCGTAAATTGCGCAGCCGATTAATGACCCAATTTTGTTGTAAGCCACCCAAGAATGCGAGTATCCACACAATTGCCGGATATTGCAAATCTTCTAGGTCTGTGACATTTTGGCTTGTACTGGTCACAATTGTTGCTATCCATAATGTATACACAAGAAAACCCATCAGTGCCCCAATGATGGGCGCGAATCTATACCAGCCCAAATGAGCACGATCAAAATTGCGTAACACAGCTGTATGACGATTTAATGTGGTATAGGCGAGGAACAACCCACCTGCAATGCCAAACAAAACGGGAACATATGCCGCAGCAAGAAAATGAGCATTTGCATCTTCAAGCACTGATTCTACGACACCGCTTAATAAGCCCAAAACTAATATGACAGCAAACCACAATAAAATGAGGCGACGCAGACGTGGTGCGAATTCTTCAATTTCATTCTTGGCGCGCTCGTCTCTTATAAGTTCACCACGAATACGATATAAAATCGCGCGTGCTTCATCATAATTATCACGTGATTCTAAAAGCAGATTGCTAGCTTGTAATAGCTCGCGTTGGTAAGTGTCGGCTTGTTTGCGAGTGAGCCATGATTTTGCCGCAATTTCCGCCTGTAAATTTTCGATAGCATCCCAAAGTGCTTGTAAGCTAGCATCGTCAACAAATTTCTGCAGTAATTCCGGATCGGCATCCACAGATGGCGGAAAAAGCTCTTCAGCAGAAGGACGCTCATCATCATCAAATGGGCTATCGATGATGTCCTCCTCCTCATCATCATCAAAATTGATAATATCCGCCAGATCAAGCGCAGCTCCTCCTCCAGATTGCTCTTCATCATCACCTTCTATGGAAGATGTTATCTCTTCTGGGATGTGCTGAGGTGGCATACTGCTACTAGTAACTTCACTATGTATACGTTCAACTGTTTCAGGTTGCAAAGGTATGATTGTATCAGCCGCAGTAATTTTAACTTGACCGCGTAGGTATATAGGCGATGATACTTGCATTTCAACTGGTGGGGTTGCTTCTTCTAAAGCAATCACTGGCTTAATGGGGATTTCTGAAGTTGCCTGCTCTGACTGTGGCGATGTATCCGCATCAAGAATTGATGTTAAGTCACGGTTGAGTGCTTCTAGATTTTCATCCAAGTTGCTTAAATTCACCACGCCTTCAAAAGAAGTATCATCACCTATCAGAATAGAGGCCGCATCTACCGCTGGACGCACGACAGGCGGCGGATCAGTAGGCGTTTCTGTCAGCGCTTCAAAAGCCGCTATTTTAGGCGCACTTTGCACATTTACTTCTGGGGTATATTGTTTTGTTTCTACCACAACTTGAGGGGCATCATCAGATGGCTCTGTTTCTTGAACCCCTAAAGATGAGAATAACAATTCTGCAGAACCTATTTCTTCTGTGTGTAATGTTGTTGGCATCTCGGTTGTTTCTTGGTTATAAGGCGCTGAAGCGTACTCTTCTTCTAGCCATTCCCAATGTTTTGAAGTATCTGAAGGGGTACTTAATTCCTCTGTTTTTTCGGATGGTTCCTCAACAGGCAACAAATCTAGTTCATATTGTGCAAAATCTTCTGGTAGGGGGGGGATATTGGGATCATCAATGGTGATATTGTCGGGCTCGCTAAATCCTATGGCATGGCCGATGCTAAATAACTCACTAGTTTCGTCAAAAGTTGGTGATAAATCTTCGCTAACGCCTTGTTCTGATACTGTCTTGCCATGTATGATCTCTTCGCCACGTCCGCGCAACGAAGCGCATTTCTTATCCTCTTGATTAGACATTGTTCGTTTCTCCTCTTTGGATGATTTCTTGGGCTAGTTGGCGATAGGCTTGAGAGACAGGATGTTCAGGCGCATAGTCAAGCACAGATTGATGGGCGATAGGGGCTTCAGCAACAACTTCATCATAAGGCAGCACCGTTTGAAAGACTTTAGCGCCAAATACAGTATGTAATTCATCTAGAACTTCTTGGGCATGTCGAGCCCTTGCATCAAACATTGTGACAAAAATACCCAGAAGTCGAAGCTCTGGATTCAGTTTTTTAGTAATTTGCTCCATTGTTTGTAGCAATCCACGTATACCGCGCATTGCAAGATATTGAGCTTGTACGGGGATCAACAATTCTTGTGCTGCGACCAATCCATTTGCGGTTAAAATGCCAAGAGTGGGTGGCGTGTCAATAAGTATATAGTCAAAGGGGAGCGCATTATGGTTTAATGCATAACGTAAACGTTGTACTTGGTTTGACTGTTTCGCTAATTGCACTTCAGCAGCGGCCAGATCAATGCTTGCTGGCACAATAGCAAGATTTGGCCCAACACGCCGCATCACTTTTTCTAAATTAACTTTGTCTTTCATTAATAAGGTATAAGTACTGCGCTTTACATTGAAAGAATCAACTCCCACTGTTGCGCTGACTCCACCTTGTGGGTCAAGATCAATAATTAAAACACGATACTGACGTTCGGTCAAAGCACGGGCTAAATTTGCAACAGAAGTTGACTTCCCAATACCGCCTTTCTGATTGGCAACGACTAGAATACGCGCCACATTTGTCTCCTTGATGATACTTTATAGATTATGGAGATAATTATAACATTAGTTTTTGAAGCTCACGAAAAACCGTTGACCATGCTTATCCCCGTGCGTTATACTATAGTGCACGAACGCCAACGGCGTTTTTCTTTTGTTTGAGTTAAAGAAGGATTAGCGACAATGCCAAAGCGTACATGGCAACCGAAGATTCGCCGTCGCGCCCGCAAGCACGGCTTTCGTAAGCGCATGTCTACGAAAGATGGGCGCAATGTGCTAAAGGCTCGCCGTGCTAAAGGCCGTCATGTGTTGACTGTGAAGCGTAATCATGTAAAGAAGACGAACTGGAACGCATCGTAAGCCGACTTTCAATCATGAAACGTCACTTACGTTTGCGCCATCGTCAAGATTTTGCAAGGCTGCGCCAAGAAGGCCAAGTTGTGCAAAATCATTTATTAAAAATGAGTTTTTCGCCCTCACAGTTGGCACATCATCGCTATGGTTTTATCATTAGCGGGCGGCTGGGTAAGGCTGTCCAACGCAATCGACTTCGCAGACAGTTGCGTGAAATTCTACGGCTGCTTGATTCGCAGATTTCCCTGCGAGCTATTGAGCAGCCCAATCAGTCCCCCATTGGTTATGATATGGTATTTATCGCTAAACCAGCGGCCATGCGGGCTGATTTTCAGACGTTAAAAACAGCTGTGGAGGAACTTTTAGAGCAGGCAGGCTTACTAACCAGACAATGAGTATAAGATAGAAATAAGTGTGTAAACAATGAAATATCTTGCATTATACTTTATTCGATTCTATCAACGCTTTATCTCGCCTCGTGTACCGTCTGGTTGTCGGTATGATCCTACCTGTTCTCATTATACCTATCAGGCAATTGAGACTCATGGCTTTTTTAAGGGAGTGTGGCTAGGGATGAGGCGAATTGCCCGATGTCATGGTCTCAGTCCCGGTGGCTATGATCCTGTTCCGCCTAAACGCAAGTCAAAGTTGAGGAGTACACACTGAATTCTATGTCCATCCATTTAACACCCATTCGTTGGTGGATGTTTATCTTCTTAGCGGTTGTTATCACCGCCTGTGGCACTAGAAGTGAATCTTGGCCCGGCATCAGTGCTTCTGATGATAATACCGCTATTTTTGCCGCTTATAAGCGTACAGTTGTCAGTTTAAATCCTGATCAAACTCGTAATTGGGCTTACAATGGCGAAAATGATACGAGTTTCTATGCTACACCAACATTTATAGATGGTATTGTTTACGTGGGCGATTTCAAAGGGCGCATTCATGCCATTGATGCAGAAAGCGGTGAACGTTTATGGATGTATGAGCCAGAACGCACACAATTTCTGTTTTTTGAGCTGGGCCGCAACGACCGTATTATTGGCCAAGTCACCATTGGTGAAGATACACTTTTTGCCGGTGATGAATACGGTGTTTTCGCACTTGATATGTCCGAAACACCCCCCAATACATTGTGGGAGTTTGAAACCAAGCACGCAGTTTGGTCTCGTCCTCTGTATATTAGTCAAACTTCTGTAGAAAATGAACTATGCCCAAATGTGCGAACCGATTGGGATATTGACTGGAACATTGACCCCACGCTCTTTGTGGTTTCTTTAGACCAGCATATCTATGCGCTTGATCCTGATAGTGGTGATCTGCGTTGGTCTCTCGATCTAGACGGGGGCATTGCTGGTAACTTAACTCTTGATTGCTTACGTCAACGTATCTATGTTGGCACAATGAATCAACAAGTGCTTGCGATTGATATTAAACAGCAAAAAGTCATTGACCGCTTTGAAACAGAAGGTTGGGTGTGGGGAGGCCCTGTTATCTATGAAACAGGCGATCCTGATGATCCCTACCGCATCTATTTCAGCGACTTAGCAGGATATGTCTATGAGGTATCGCTTACTGAAGATGGCTTTGGCGAGCGTGCTTTCAAACGACGGTTGTCTAATGAGCCATTGCGCGCCACCCCATTAATCGTAGAAACTTTAGATGGTGAATCTGTTTTAGTGGTTGGTTCTGAAGATCAACGTGTATACGCTATCAACTTAACTCCTTCACCCAGTGGGGTTGCTGATAATCGTGAAGATTTGCGTTGGGTGAGAGAAATTGATGGCCGAGCGCTGGCTAATCTCACATGGGTTGATCATCAAACTGAAGAAGGGGAAATCGAACGCCTCATCATTACAGGAACCGACTCTGATAATCAAATGGTGGTAGCGTTACGTTTGGAAGATGGCGGCCGTGTTGAGTGGGCATATAAGTATGAAAATGACTAAGTTGGGGTTGGGAGCAAAGATTATATGAGTATTATCATTGATGCCTTTAGTACCTTCATGATCATCTTATATGGTGCTTTGGGCGAAAGTGTTGTGTTGGCGATTGTGGTGTTTACCGTTTTAGTGCGGCTGGCCCTCATGCCATTGACACTACGCAGCCAACGCTCAATGAAGCGAATGCAAGAGTTGTCACCAAAACTGCGAGAACTTCAAGAGAAGTATAAAGATGATCGACAACGCCTTGCCCAAGAGCAAATGAACCTCTATAAAGAGCAGGGAATTAATCCTTTTGCAGGGTGTTTACCTGTATTAGTTCAGTTGCCAATCATCTTTTCGATGTGGCGTGTGATTATTGCCACCCTTGCTTCTACACCACAACAATTGCTAGATTTGCAAAACCGTTTGTTGGTTGGTGGGCTTGATCATTTAGTACCCATGAAAAACACCTTTTTGTGGTTGAATTTGTCATTGCCCGATCCCTATTTCATTTTGCCGATCTTGGTAGTGATCACGAGTTATGTGCAACAAAAACTTGTGATGCCTGTAACGCCTAAATCAACAAAACCGCGTAAGGCAGGTGAACCCCCTGACCCAAGTGAACAAGCCCAGCAAATCACACGCCAAATGACAACTTTTATGCCACTAATGGTTGGTTTTTTTGCCCTAAATTACGCATCGGGCTTGTCAATTTACTTTATTGTGTCTAACATCTTTGGCATTGTTCAGTATGTAGCAATGGGCAAGGCCGACTGGCGACGTTTAATCGGGCGCGAAACGCCTAAACCAGAAACCGCCCCCGCTGAAGGTCTAGCACTTGCTGCTGATGCAAGTTTAGAAGAACAGGTTGTGGCTCAGGCCAGCGCTGCTGTTGCAGCCCCTAAGAAAGCCCAACGCGAATTGCGTCATGGGATTAGTGTGGTGACGCTTAAACCAGAACCTGCAACATCGAAATCAAAAGCATCGGCATCGCATGATCGTGCAACCAAATCTCAAAAATCGACCAGTAAGCCTAAAGTTGCTACTGACAAATCGAAAAAGCGCTAACGGGGAGTGTTGAGGACTATGAGCGAAACACGTTCAGTTGAATGTACCGCTCCTGATATTGAGGAAGCAATCGCTGAAGGCTTAAAGCAGTTAGATGTCTCTAGAGAAAAAGTCATTGTTGAAATTTTAGAAGAGCCCACTCGTGGGCTGTTAGGTATTGGTTCGCGTATGGCGCGCGTGCGTCTAACGACAACTGTGCCACCACGCAGTGAACGCCAAGAATTTGTGCCTTCATCAGTACGCCAAGAACAAAATCTTTCATCTGATGAAGATGAAGATGGAGGATATGATGATGACGAGGATGACTATGCTGAAGTGCGTGTTGTCGTAGATGAATCGCAATTGGAATCTGAAGCACAAGCGGGGCTTAAAACTCTACGAGAGTTACTAGATTTAATGGGTGTGTCTGCGAATGTTCAAGTAGAACGTGCGAACACTGATAGCCGTACAGGACGCGCGCCATGGGTATTACATATTCATGGTGATGATTTAGGCGTACTGATCGGTCATCGTGGTAAGACCCTCGCCGCTTTGCAATATGTATCGCGCCTAATCGCGAGTCGTGATTTACAACAACGTGCTGAATTTATCGTTGATGTTGAAGGATATAAAGCTCGTCGCCAAGAAGCTCTAGAGCGCATGGCACATCGTATGGCAAAAGAGGCACTCCGTCGCCGCCGCACCGTAGAAATGGAGCCTATGCCACCAAATGAACGTCGCATCATCCATATGGCCTTACGTGATCATCCAAGCGTTGAAACTGTCAGTAAAGGTGAAGGCAATCGTCGGCGGGTGACTATTGTCCCTAAACGTTAAAGCTGCTTTTCCTAATGGATAAGCCATTCAGCTCTGCGCGTCTACATTGCTTGTAGGCGCGTTTTAGAGTATAATTATAGAACAAATGTTAAGGCATGGTGTTGGCTACTATTCTCGATAAAAGCATGATTCCACCAGAATTTCTGAGCATCGGCCACCCTGCAAACCATCCACGCAATTCGCATGGAAGATGAATCTAGCAACGATGGTGTTTAATTCTAGGAGACCTTCGCATGACCAATGCGCCTAAACAACCTGATTCAACCGTAAATTATGATGAGTCTGCTATTGGACTTGTACAAGGGGTGCAGCATGTCCGACTGCGTCCGGGCATGTATGTTGGTGGCACTGACCTAAAGGCCTTGCATCACCTTGTTTATGAAGTTGTTGACAATGCCGTTGACGAAGCGCTTGCGGGGCGTGCCAGCTTTGTTGAAGTACGTTTACACGCTGATGGCTCGGTAAGCGTCAATGATAATGGAGCGGGCATTCCAGTAGGTTTGCATAAATCTGGGCGTTCTGCGCTTGAGCTTGTAATGACTGAGATCGGTGCAGGGGGCAAATTTGACAACAGCGCATACAAAGTCTCAGGTGGATTGCACGGGGTTGGTGTGTCGGCTGTTAATGCGCTATCTGAAGCAACAGAAGTTATTGTCAGACGTAATGGCAAGCGTTGGCGACAAACCTACTCTCGTGGTTATGCAACTTCGGCGGTTGAAGAAATTGGGGAGATGCAACCCGACGAACCAACAGGGACAATGGTACGTTTTTTGCCAGACCCTGAAATCTTTCCAGATACGCGATTTGACTATCAAACGTTGGTTAATCGTTTTCGAGAAATCGCGTTTTTGGTAAGTGGGCTTACAATCTCAGTCATTGATGAGCGTTGCTCGCCTTTCCCTGAAGAAATTACTTTTTATTTTGAGGGAGGGCTGAAATCTTTTGTTCAATACTTGAATAAGAATCGTAAGCCATTGCATGATGTCATTTATGCTTCGCGCGAAATTACGTTTGAGGATGACGATCCTAAAAAGTCTTTTACGGTAGGGATTGAAATCGCCATGCAATATACGGATGGCTCGACGATTACCGAGCTATCGTTTGCTAATACAATTAACACGCCTGATGGCGGTACCCACATGACAGGTATGCGCGGAGCGATCACTCGTACTATCAACTTATATGCTAAGAACGCGGGCTTCTTGAAAGAACGAGATTCTAATTTTTCCAGTAATGACACGCTGGAAGGGTTGACTGCTGTTGTCAGTATCAAGCATCCTAACCCGCAGTTTGAGAGCCAAACCAAAGTTAAGTTGATGAACCCAGAAATGAACGGGGCGGTCTCTCAGGTTTTAAGCGATGTTCTAAGCGAATTTTTTGAAAACAACCCACGTGAAGCACGTCGTATTGTTGAGAAGTGTATGCTTTCTAAGCGTGCTCGTGATGCTGCTGCAAAAGCGCGCGACTTGGTACGTAGTAGCCGAGGCAATCTCCTTGAGAATACAACATTGCCCGGCAAATTGGCGGATTGTTCTAGCAATAATCCTGCTGAAGCTGAGTTATACATTGTTGAGGGCGACTCGGCTGGTGGTTCTGCAAAACAGGGACGAGATCGTCATTTTCAAGCCGTTTTGCCTCTACGCGGTAAAATTTTAAACACAGAACGAGCACGTCTTGATAAAGTCCTTGACAATAACGAAGTTCGAGCGTTGATCTCGGCTTTGGGAGTAGGCATTGGTGATGATTTTGATCTTACTAAATTACGCTACCATAAAGTCATCATCATGACAGATGCTGATGTGGATGGTTCTCACATTACGACGTTATTACTCACGTTTTTCTTCCGCTACATGACTCCCTTAATCCAAAATGGGCATTTATTTATTGCTCAGCCACCACTCTATCGCATTGCAACGCGCAAGTCTGTTTATTATGCCTATAATGAAGCAGAACGTGATCAGATTCTCGCGGAAATTGGCGATAGAGTAATGATCCAACGTTATAAAGGTTTGGGTGAAATGAATCCCGAACAATTATGGGAAACGACGATGAATCCTGAAAATCGCGTGCTTTTACAGGTGACTATCGATGATTTAGCAACGGCAGACCGTACCTTTGATATGCTGATGGGAAGTGCTGTTCCACCGCGTAAGCGCTTTATCCAAACTCATGCTAAGAATGTTCGTAATTTGGATGTTTAGGGCTTGTTATAAAATCTCTTTTATAGAGGAAATTACGCCTGTTTTCACATGACAGGCGTTTTTTTATCAACAGTACGTCCAAAGCCCTATGATTTATCGATGTGGATGTAGGTATGGTCAATGATTGTTCTGATGCAAGACGAAGCGTAAACGTCCTTCTAGCTCGCTGAGCATAACAGCCGTTGCTCCCCACACCTGATGCCCTTGAATGTTGTAATAAGGAACGCGCACCGTAATGCCTTGAATGTTCATATGTTGGTGTTGCTTGATAGTATCATCTAGCAATATTGCAAGAGGCGTTTCAATAACTTCTACAACTTCTTTAGGATCAGGTATCCATATAGGTCGGCTCATCACATATCCCACAAATGGGTGAACAATATAATCGCTAGGAGGGATATAGATAGGTGTTAAATTACCTATCAATTGAATTGATTTTGAGGAAACACCTAGTTCTTCTTCTGTTTCACGTAATGCTGCTTGTAGAAAAGTTTCTTGATATTCGCGTTTTCCACCCGGCAATCCTATTTGATCACTATGAACACCGTTATAGGTGTTGCGACGAATAAGCACTAAATGTAAATCTATTGGATGCGGGTAAAGCAAGACAAGTACTGCAGCTTCTTTGGCTGTGCCTGTGCGATTTGACGCTCGTGTAAGCCGTCGTCCTAAAGGGGCCATGCTCGTCTGTGCACGATATACATCAAAAGACTTAAGTGCAAGTGCAGCTTGAACAGCAGCTAGAGAAAGTGCG
Source organism: Chloroflexota bacterium (assembly GCA_003697365.1). GTDB lineage: Bacteria > Chloroflexota > Anaerolineae > Aggregatilineales > J027 > J027. The sequence goes on from RFGP01000070.1 coordinate 18,676, forward strand.
TTTTCCTCGTACATTGTAGTAATATCTATCTAAACTTAAACAATCATGATTTATGACTTAATCATCGCTTAGATCAGCATCAAAAATCAACCCCTCTGGATTATCAATTTCTACTATGAGCTCTGGAAAATGTTTGACAACCGCGCGTCGATGCCAAATAGGGGAACTGGCCTTATGGTGCGTGCGCAGCAAAATATCATATAATTCTTGATATGCTGTTAAGCAACGATGTGCAATTTCTTGAGCATATTCTTCATGTGTTTGGATCAGGAATTGAGCAGGAGGAACACAACCAAATTGAACTTGAGGATAGTCAGCACTCACTTCACGAATAAGCCTCAAAACAGCTAGTACAAGCCAAACAGCGGCATCATCTCCCCAGCTTGCAGCATAATTTGCTAAGCCTTTTAAGGTGAGTGCTAGATGTATAGCTTCTTCATCTACTTGAAATAAGCGAAGAAGAATTGTACGCTCATCAGCAGATAAAACATGCTGAAGTTGAAGCTGTTCGCGTAATATAGCACTGTCCCACACAGGTAACTCAGGCATCAACTGTAAACTCACCAAACTTAAGTTCCATTGGCTTAAGATTTGACTCTAAATCATTGAAATTGTACAACGAGAGGACATTTTCACTGAAGGCAAGATTGATTTGTGATTTCAATGTTTCAACATCTGCCTGTGTAAAGAGTACAAAATGCGCCTCGCTATCTGTCCCAACGAAATCATTGACAGTGCCATATTCGCTTACGGCCCAACGCAAAATTTGCCCAATGAGATCAAGCGCATCATCAGCCGCTATAAAGCCATATTGATCTCTAAACTCTTGGAAATGTTCCACCTTTATAGTTAGATAGTTCCAGCCATCTTCAAATTGAATGGTGTTGTAGGTTTCTCGGATGTAGGGGCCCGTCGGCAGTCCTGTACGGGCTTCGTGTAAGTTATCACGAGTTGCACGTTTAATGGCATTTTGCACACGCAAGCGCAGCTCTTCAATATCAAAAGGCTTTGTGACATAATCATCAGCGCCGAGCTCAAATCCGGTAAGTTTATCGCTGCGGCCATCACGTTGTGTTAAGAAAAAAATAGGCGTAAACTTCGTTAGATTAGCAGTGCGTAATATACGACAAACATCAAAGCCTGTCATATCTGGCAACATTAAATCTAACAAAATAAGGTGTGGGAATTTTTGGCGCGCTAAAGTAACTCCATCATTGCCCATGTCGGCATGAAAAACTTCGTAGCCTTGACTGTTGAAAAAAGTAACTAGCATTTCGGCGACGTCAACATCATCTTCTATAATGAGTAGTCGTTTCTTGTTGTTTAACATTTTGGCTTCCCCTTTTAATCAGCAATTACCGTTGATATTTGGTTAGCGACATGCATTTTAGCAGGTTCTAAAAGAGTTTGTCTAACCCTTTAATGCTTGCACAAGTATTGGGCGATAAGGTGCGCAGTATGTTGTATGCTCTCTTGATGAGTACGCTCATAAGCATGAGAAGCATCTACGCCCGGACCGATGAGGGCAACTTTCGCTTGGCCACCAGCACGCCAATATGTTGAACCATCTGATCCATAATATGGGTAAATATCGATTTGATAAGGGATATTATGTGCTTCTGCTAGTTCGCGTAATTCACGAGTCATTTCATAATGATAGGGTCCAGAACTATCTTTGGCACAAATGCTGACACTAAATTCATCAGTACTTTGTCCAATCCCCATTGCTCCCATATCAACTGCAAGCAATTCATCCAGTGTTTCAGGAAAAACTCCAGCGCTACCGTGTCCCACTTCTTCGTAGTTAGATACTTGACATACTCCCCATGCCTAAAGGCAGGGGATTCTTGCCATCCACAACGGTCGCGTGCGAAACACGTCTTACACCGTCTCCGACAGGGTTGATGCCC
>RFGP01000071.1 GCA_003697365.1 Chloroflexota bacterium
CAACTGAAGAAGTCAAAAATTATTTACGCGCTCATTTTCAAATAGACTACCCTTATTTGCTTTATGTAGGAAATCTCACACAACGCAAAAATCTTGCAACTTACCTTCGTGCCTTTGCACTCATCGCTGATGAGTTTCCAGAATATCAACTGGTTATTGTAGGCCCTAGCACATTTCGTGCCTCTAACCTAGAACCACTCATTCATGAATTAAGCCTAGAGAAACGCATCATCTTAACGGGGCATGTAGCTGAAGAAGCTCTTCCTTACCTATACAATGGCGCTGATGTTTTTGGATTTCCATCACTTTATGAGGGTTTTGGTTTACCTCCTCTTGAAGCGATGGCGTGCGGAACGCCAGTTGTTGTATCTAACGTTTCATCTTTGCCAGAAGTGGTTGGCGAGGCAGCATTAGCAATTGCCCCAACTGATGCTGAAGGATTTGCAGAAGCCTTACAACGACTATTGAAAGATGAGCATTTACGTCAAACTTTAATTGAAAAAGGCCTAGCGCACGCCAAGCAATTTACATGGAAAATAGCTACAGAAAAAATCTTAGCGATTTATCAGAAGGTGTTATAGCATTATCGCCAGCCATTCTTGTGTATGCTATGATTATGACTCATGCAAGAGAAACTTCTAAACACGTTGCCCGCATGGCTTCATCCTCGTTATCCGCTTGTGGCGAAAGAAATACGTCATCTTCGGCTAATTGATTATCGCCTCATGCAATTAGGTTATATCTTACGCATGTTCTTAAGAGGAAGCAGCGTGCTACTCCTGATCATCATTGCCATATTTGGCATTGCAGGAACTCAGCTAGGCGGATTCATTCTCTATCCTTTCACCGTTTTTGTCGTGGTAGTTGTGATCATTGTTGGAGAATTATTATTTTGGCGTGTTCTCTTCAGTATACCATTCCAAGCGAGTGATGCTATTTTAGGTGAGCGCGTGAGAAAAACATGGGAAACATTGCTTAGTACTCCCATACCTCGCCACCACATTATATTGAGCAAGTTTAGCGCGTTGTTCTGGAATCACGTTTACGCATTATGGCCACTTTTGGTTGGTCGATGTGTTGTTATAGGCCTCTTACTAGTAGAATACGTCACGCTAAGACAAAGCCTGCAAAATATCCATATAATGCTCTTCACAGGACTATTATTTTGTTTTTCTTCGTTTCTAGAGTTGGCTAATATCGCTGCAACAGGAATCTTGTTTGCATTATTCATGAAGGAACGTCTACATACAAGTATAAGCATATGGCTATATTGGATTATTCATCGCGTTGCTGCTGTGTTATTGATAGAAGAAAATAGCTCTTTCTTAGTAGATCGTACAGGAAATACAGAACAAGTCATACGGTTATTAAGCCCTCATTGGTTTTTATTTTATGATTGGCTCAACACTGATATATACCAACAATCAGATTTACTGATTCATAATGGAGCAGCATATCTATTTGTTCCAATGATATTGTGCATAATGAGCCTTGTTCTCGCCATTCGATTCGTGCAATATCATGGCACAATCTTTTTATAAAGCAAAAAACACCCACTTTGCACTAAGAACAAGGAGTTGAACGCTTGAACTTTACACCAATTCCTACCCGTATTGAAAATCTAATATCTACAGCAATAAAAAATGCCCAAGAAAGTAATGAATTACCCGCAGTTGAACAAGAAGTAACGTTGCCACCTGTAAAACCTTCTAAAATAGGTAACTATGCCTCAGCGGTTGCAATGGCTAATGCAAAATTGTTCCGCCAAAAGCCGCTAGACATCGCGCAAATCATCGCTAAGCATCTGCCCTCCAACGAATTGATAGAAAAGGCGGAAGTAGCTCCTCCCGGCTTCATTAACTTTTGGCTTAACCCTAGTTGGGTAGTTGAACAAATTAACTACATCATTGAAGCCGATGAAAATGTCTTCAGTCAAAATATCGGTCAAGGTAAGCGTCTGATGGTGGAATTTGTGAGTGCAAATCCCACTGGGCCGCTCCACATTGGGCGCTCTCGTGGTGCTGTAGTAGGGGATGCAACCGCGCGCTTAATGGAAGCATGTGGCTGGTCTGTTCATCGTGAATATTATTTCAATAATGGTGGCAGACAAATGGAAATGCTGGGCAAAAGCCTTCAAGCACGCTATCTGCAAGCGCTGGGCGACTCAGTAGAACTACCTGAAGAAGGTTATCAAGGCGAATACTTGATCGACATGGCACAAAAATTGGTTGAGCAACATCAAGATGGTTGGCGCAATAAATCATGGCAAGACTTCAAAGTTTATGCTGAAAACGTCATTTTCGAGATGATTCGAGCGACATTAGAACGGATTGGCGTTCGGCACGACCTCTACTTTAACGAACTTGATCTCTATGAGAGTAATGCCGTTTGGGAAACCCTCGAAAAGCTGAGTGCCGCCAATCATACTTATAAAAGCGCTACACGCGAAAATGCAAGCGCAGAAGAGATCGAGCGCGCAAAACACAAAGGTGAGGGCGAGGCAGTATGGTTTCGTAGCACAGCCTTTGGCGACCGTGAAGATCGTGTTTTGGTACGTAGTAATGGTGAGCCAACATATGTTTTGCCCGACATAGCTTATCATATAAACAAACTAGAGCGCGGCTTTGACCGCATCATCAACGTTTTAGGTGCAGATCACTTTACAGAGTCACAGGTCGTTAAATATGGTCTTACAGCTTTGGGATATGATGCCAGCAAAGTAGATGTGATTTTGCATCAGATGGTATTCATCATCAAAGATGGTCAAGAAATCAAGGGAAGTACTCGTAAAGGGGATATAATCCCTCTTGACGAGGTAATTGATGAAACAGGCCCCGATCCTATTCGCTACTTCTTGCTTGCGCGCAGCACAGATAATGATGTAACTTTTGATCTGGACTTAGCCGTTGAACGTTCCAATGAAAATCCAGTGTTCTACATTCAAAATGCGCATGTCCGTTGTGCGGGCATATTGCGCCAAGTTGAAGAACGTGGCTATCCTGCTGATTGGGACGCAGATGCTGATTTATCCCTATTGGGCAATGAAGAACGTGCTTTTCTTCTCAAAATATTGGAAATGCCAGAAGTAATGGTTGCTGCTCATGATACACTGTCGCCCTACCAACTAGCGTTTTATACATTAGAATTAGCTCGTGCTTTTCATCCAATGTATGAGCAAGTTCGCGTATTACATAGCGATGTCCCTGAAGATTTAGCCAAAGCTCGCCTACGACTTTATAAAGCTACCAAGCTCGTCTTTAAGCGTTTACTTACACTAATGGGCATGAATACCCCTGAGCGTATGTAGCTACAACACCCAACAACAAAAAATCAACTTGCGGCCCAAAAAAATCGAAACCGCAAGTTGATTTTCACAAGTGAACATACTCTCTATGAGAGGTTAAGTGATTTTTGCCATCAACAACATATATTCATCTTAGGTTGCCTTTAACAGAATAGCAGCAAATGCTGATACACTACAACACTCTATACAACTTTTGTTGCTCTACTCAAGCAATTCAGCGGATGATGGAATTGCATAGCTTTCTCCAAAGCCGCGATATGTCCTCGCATTAACTTGCTCTAGTTGATAGGCAGCACTATCAGCACCACTACTAAAAACACCTTCAATGCTTAGAGTAAGTATTTGATCGTATACTAAGTTCGTTTCGATACCGATCGCAACTTCAAGCGTATAATTAATCCTTAGCTCTGGTGTTGCATCAGGTAATGCTATTTGGGCAGCAGCACTTAATTCTTCAAGTATTTGATCATAATCAAGCCCTAAGGACTCCAATGCTGCCGTTCCATCAAATGTGATTTGATACCGACGCACCAATTGGCCATCAATTTCGTCTAAGCCTAAAATATCAATGCTATGAATATTATGGTGTTGCAATAACGCTTGCATTTGAACACTAGTAGCTGAAAAGTACAATCCATCTACAACTTCAGCCACTTGTACGTCAGTGATAGATGCATTACTGAGAATAGGCGTTCCATCTGATGTTAGCAAACGCCATCCCACAGGTACCCCTTCTCGGTATTCAGGATCGGTTTCGTCAGTATTAATGTATATGCCATCATCTGTTTTTACCAATTGCAAAGTAAGTTCAAGTTCGTCTTCAGTATCTTCGGGGGTAGCCAAGACAGTATCATTACGGACATATTCAAAACCTAATCCTTGCACTTGGCTGATATTCATATCAAATGTTGCAGATAAATCATCCTCGACAACAACGCCTTCAACACTTGTTTCTAGCGTTTGAGTATTTACATAAGACTCATAAAGCGTCACATCCGTTAGATAGGACGTTGAATGAAAACGCCGAATTGAAGTAAATTGCGTTGTCGTTTCTTCAACCGTCACTTGATAACTTGATTGTTCAGCCGTATGAGCATAAGCAGCACGAAGTTGGATTAGTAACGCTTCGACAATATCACTCTCCGAACCACCTTCTTGTGCCCAAAGCGTAGTATGCGTAGTTACTGCCGATAGAAATAGCAACAACAAGACTATCAAAAAGCGTGATTTCATGTAATAAACTTCCTTTGCAAGTTGTAAAAAATAATTATGTTTTCACTCTAATGATAGTTGTTCATAATGTTTTATCAATGTCAGTTGCAACAAATTGAAAATCTGATTCAATCGCCTTAAAAGACGAAGTCGGTTTTCATCATCATAATTTGCAACTTGAGGCATTTGTAGTGCTGACTCGACAATGCCATCACGAAAGAAAATCACAATTTCTAGGGCTTGGGCAGCCGATAAACCCTGTCGCATACAACTCTCAGCATAATGCTCAGCAATGTCTTGCGCCTCTATTAGCAATCGATCATCGGCTTCGGGCATAGATATATGTTGCATAATTAATCCCAATAAACGTTGGCCCACTTGACGTTGGCGTTGACGCTCTTCTTCGTCAAAAACTTCTATCCATTTCACGCGCGAGTCCTCACGTATACGACGCTGAGTAGTAATTAAGGCTTTTTGAGTCCACATATTTTGTGGCGATTCGGTATTGTACTTTCTTTGATGTTCAATAAGTGCAGTAATATCTTCTTCTAAAAAACGCCGATGTCCACCCGGCGTTACATAAACAGGAATATCACCCGCATCTGCCCAACGCCGTAACGTTGTAGGATGAACCCCTAAAAGCTCTGCTGCTTTTTTTAACGGTAACCAATTTGGCATAACCAAACTTCCTATTTGTATACATTTTGGTAACTTTGATTATGATATGGCACAACCCAAAAATTCAATAGTGTTAGTCATTGCGCCACAATTCACGCTCATCATAAGGTAAAGTTGCTGAAGGTAATGTCAAAAGTGGTTGCCCTTTTAAAGCAGAGCGCATTGCTACTCGATCATCCCATTCATACTCAACAGTACCAAAACACATACTTTGTTCATGACCTTTTCCACACGCCAATACTATATCGCCTGCGCGCGCTATCTGGCAGGCTTCAAAAATAGCACGCCCACGATCAGGTATTACAAAGAGTGATTCTCCCTCAACACAACCTTTTCTGACAGCAGCTTGGCGCATTGTCTCTAAAATAGCAAGCAACGACTCTGTACGCGGGTCTTCTGCTGTGAGAATCGTAATATCTGCCAACTCAGCAGAGACTTCAGCCATTAAACGGCGTTTCTCCACATCTCGGAGCCCAGCACTTCCAAAAACAGCAATCACGCGCCCTTCCCGCTCATCAAGCATCTGCCGCGCTGTCTGCAACACTTTTTCTAATGCATCATGTGTGTGCGCAAAATCAACAATAGCAATGAAATCTTGCCCTTCGTCAATGCGCTCTAAGCGTCCCGGAATTTGTGGCACTTGGCTAATAGCCAGCGGAATAGCATTAATCATGCGCTGTTGATGTTCTGGTTGCGGCATCGCACTAATCGCCCCACCAATTGCAGCGAGAATGTTCTGCACGTTATATTGCCCTAACAAAGGCGAGCGAATAGGAATATCTCCAGCATTGCCGCGCAACATAAAAGAAGTGAAATCAGCCCCGTAATGAATCCGATCCGCATATAAATCAGCATCCGACTGATAAGTGCTATAGAGTAGCATATAATCAGCACCAATACTTGCCTCAGCAAAATCAGGGGCAGTAGGATCATCTGCATTGATTACTGCAATATTGGGCTGTGTCCCTTTGCGTGGTGTATTCTTCATGATTTCAAATAAACGCATCTTTGCGCGCTTATAATTTTCAAAACTCCCGTGCCAATCAAGGTGTTCATGAGTCACATTTGTCATCACCGCCACATCAATCTGTGTCCCATTGACGCGCCCTTGTTCTAAACCCATAGAAGTCAGTTCAAGGACACAATGTGTCATACCAGCTTCTACCATCTCTCGCAAATAACGTTGTAGTTCATGTGCCGGTGGATTCGTCACGTGCAAGCCGGTGGGTACGGTTCGATCTCCTATCACTGCGTTCACAGTTGAAATAAGCCCTACATGAACCCCAGCAGTCTTCAAGATATGATAGATTAAAGTGGCAGTTGTCGTTTTGCCATTTGTCCCAGTAACACCTATGACAATTAAGTTTCTTGAAGGGTTTCCTTCATATCCAGACACTAAATATCCAAAGGCCTCATAACCATTCTCAACACGGGCATACGGCACGCCATTCAGCAAACTTTGAACTTCATCATAGGGGCGTTCTCCTACAATGGCAGCAGCACCACGCTCTACAGCTTGGGGAATGTAACGATGCCCATCTGTTGTGCGACCTTTACGGGCTAAAAACACCCCTCCACGCTCTACCTGAGAAGCATTTTCGGTAATGGGTGCTGTAATTCTAGGATTTTCATTAGGGGCTTCAAAAGCAAACGGAAGCATACTCAACAATTCAGACAACAAACGTGCCATGTATTAATGTTGCTCACTTTCATCAACATACTCATGAATGATTAAAGCTATTTTGAAATACCAACTCTTAATTGTGGACAAGTTTTGTTTTAGTAAAAGTTCTAAAGCAAATTAAAGTCATCATATATCTGATATTACCAAATTAAGGCTAAAGATCACGCCATAATTATCCCAATGAAGCATTGGCTCTTGCAAGGCTAAATCATCTTACTAAAGAAACAGTTGTTGAATATAGGCAGCATTAGGTAAATTTCAGGAATAGATGCTAAAATGCTAGGCGACAGGGTCTAATCCCTCAATTTTCATAATCTCTACTTTAAAACACGCTATACTTAATGGAAGCATTATTTCTTGTAGGTGGTTGGAGAAAAGGTTCATGAGCAAAAAAATATTGGTTGTAGAAGATAATCCAGATAATCGAGTATTGATCATTGATATATTAGAATCGCTTAATTATGAAGTAAAAGTTGCAATTGATGGTGAAGAAGGAGTTGCTCTAGCCAATAGTATGAAGCCTGATTTGATTTTAATGGATTTATCCTTACCTAGAATGGATGGATGGACTGCAGCCGGACAGATTAAAGAAATACCTGCATTACGTCATATTCCAATTATTGCGTTAACAGCACATGCGATGATAGGTGATCGCGAACGCGCCTTAGAGGCAGGTTGTGATGACTATATTACTAAGCCAATCGATTTGAGAGCGCTCACTCTAAAACTTCAACAATATCTTGGTTGATAAGGCATCGTTAGAATGAAGGTATTGGTTGCAGAGGATAATTTTGCTAATCGTGAAATTATCTCAGAAACACTCCGCGCAGTTGGCTATGAAGCTATCATCGTCACGGAAGGCACCGCTGCCATAGAAGCAGTACAAAAACATAGCCCCGATCTCGTTATCTTAGATGTTAACATGCCGGGCATGGATGGTTTCGAGGTATGTGCTGCCATCAAGAAAAACCCTCTGACCACACAAATTCCCGTTATTATGCTGACTGCACAAACTGATATTAAAAGTCGTGTGCGCGGCTTAGGATTAGGGGCCGATGACTATATTGCTAAACCGTTTAGCCCCAAAGAATTATTGGCAAGAATTGATGCACGTTTACGCATCAAAGCAGAAACCGATACTTTGCGCGAACAACGTCAAGCCCTACGACGTATTTTTGAGCGCTTTGTCGCACCTGAAATAGTCAATGCCCTAATGCATAACCCTGAAAGCGCTCAACTCGGCGGCGCAATTCGTGAAATCACTGTTTTGTTTGCTGATCTAGAAGGATTCACAAGTTTATCAGAACACACTCAGCCAACTACTCTACTAAACGTACTTAATGCCTATCATGGACTAGTAATACAAAAAATAAAACTATACGGTGGCACAGTAGACAAACTTTTGGGTGATGGCGTTATGGCTATTTATAATGCTCCCATTGAGCTTAGTGATCACCCAAAGCGCGCTGTAGTTTCTGCAGTAGATATTCATCGCTCTTTGCCTGCTTTTTATGACACTCTCGCACCCGAATTTCATCTAAAAATTAACTTTGGAATTCATACAGGTTTTGCAATCGTCGGCAATGTTGGAACACATGATGTTATGGACTATACAGCAGTAGGCGATACTGTTAACCTTGCTTCTCGTCTACAAGCAATGAGTCATGGTAACGTTATTACGATTAGCGAAAGTACTTATGAGAGAGTCAAAGAATGGGTACACGCTCGCTATAATGGCCCACAAGACATTCGCGGACGCGAAAGCAAGGTGAACACTTATCAGGTTATCGATGCAACAGGACTATCGACATTAGAATTATGAACAAACAAATTCTCTTTCACGGTTCTTCAACAACACTTGAGCTATTACAACAACAACCACAATTAAAAATAGTTGTTCTTGATAATGTTAAAACAATGCAGAAGCTAGTCTTACAATCATTAGCAGTGATTATTGAGATTAACGAACCTGAGCATGATTTTGCATGGTTATCTACGCTACAGGCTATTTCCTTATTTGCACCAGTACCCAAGATCGCTTTGGTAAGACCAGAGCACTTCAAAGGTGCTATCGCTGCAGGGGCGACAGAGTTACTATACCAACCTCTTAACATTACCGAACTTGAAGTTCGTCTCAATACCCTATGGAAACAACAACAAGAATCCTTATTAGGTTCTTTGGATGTCCTTACCCATGATCTGAATAGTCCACTGGGAATTATCGAGTATAGCTTGCAGTTAGTATTAGAAATTTTAGAAGACGAACCCAGCCCCGAAACCTTGCATGACATTCGGCAATTTGTCGAAAACATGCTCATTGCAAGTTATCGATTACGAATGCTTAGCATGGATACGCTCGACTATATACGCCTTATACATCAACAGTTACAACCCATAAACAAGACCATTGAGGTTATACAAGTTATTCAAGATGCCATACAAAACGTTGCACATAGTGGCAATGAAAATCATATAAAAGTAGCATTTCATCCTCCATCATCACCAATTCAGATCAAAACAGATAAAAATCTACTCCAACGTAGCATTGAAGCTGCTCTCGATACATCCATTAAGTTCTGTCAGCCACGTTCAACCATAGACATAAGTTGCCAGATCAATAACGGCCAACTCATCATTAATATTCGTGATTATGGACAACCTGTTGATCCTGCTTATTTACCTAATATAGTCTTCGCGCCTTATGTGCAATCCGCAATGCGAGAAGATGGCAAGCGTAGTGCCGTTGGTTTAAGTTTGCCATTTATCTCGGCAGCAATCGAAGCGCTGGGTGGCAAAGTTACAATCAATAGTGATGATTCTTGTACTACCCTAGAAATAATCCTACCGATGTAAGGAACATGTGCAACTTTAGTTTGCACTATAACGTAATAATCAATAAGAAAAAAACCTCAACGTCGGTAGCACAAATAGGAGTACACTGTAAATGACTACTCAACAAGAAAATGACAACATCGTTAACTTATTCATCGGTGTCACAATGATTGTCTTTGCTCTAGCGTTAGCTTGGTTTATTTTTAAAGCAGTGCTAGGTATTGCACCAATTATAGGTGTATTTATTGCAATTGCGGGTGGCATTTCATACTTACAAGCAGAAAACGATACTCAGAAGGTGCGTGCACTCCAGCTGGTCATAGGCGGTGGCATTCTTGCTATCATTTTTGGCATTATCTTCTAGAAATCAAGCATCATATCCGCTATGCTTGTGAAAATTGGTATAAATAAAATGAGCATAGCGGAGTGTCATGGCAACATTTTGGTTTATTTCAGCCCCTTTATACGGTCATTTAGATTGGGGAGGATACCTCAAAACAGCTCAAGCACTACACTACCGAGGTCATAAGGTTATTTGGATTAGCCAGCCCCCTATCCAAGAGCATATTCAAAATCAAGGCATAGCATTTGAAGCAATTCAGGAAACAGGCTGGTTGTGGCCGCCTCCTCCTTTGCCAGAAGCCAATAGTCTTCCACCACAAGAGGCTGTCTTTATTCGTTATCGTCGTGCACTTGACACATGGCTAAGCGAAGACTTAATCCCCGAAGCAGTCGAAAATCTACTAGCATTAGCCGAACGCATCAACCCACCCGACATTATCGTGACGGATCCGTTCATTAGTGCATCAGCAATTGCTGCTGAAAAAATTGGATGCAAAATGGCAGTTTGTGGATGGCCTGCTCAACGTGATCTCGATGAAAGCAAACTCTTAGCAGTACAAAAAGAGCTTGCTCAAATTAGTCGCCAACGTATACAACGCTTGTGCGCACAATTTGGCGTGAAAGGTGAAAACTTTGCCACTGGGCCAACGCCATCAGTACAATCACCACATTTGCACATTAGTTATTTCAATAAAAGATGGTATCAAAACGAACCACCTTTTCTGCCCCAAACAGTTTTTGTAGGCGGAAGCCCCACACCACCCAAAGGCGAACCTCCACGCTGGCAACAAGAATTGCCTCCCGCTCCTGCTGTGTTAATCACATTAGGAAGCGTTTTTACAGGTGATCTGGGCTTTTTTGCGTGGGCAGCACAAGCAGTAGCTCGTCTAGGATGGCTACCGATTGTTGTTATAGGTCGGCAACCTTTCACTCAAACACAAAAAGAAGAGCTTAAACGCGCGCTTCCACCTCATACACGCCTCTTGAATTGGGTAGACTATGATCACCTAATGCCACATTTACATCTAGTCGTACATCATGGCGGGATGGGAACAACACATGCAGCACTAGTGCATGGTATCCCGCAAGTTGTGGTACCACATGCTGCAGATCAACGAGCACAGGCCAAGCGTGTATCTTACGCGAAAGTCGGCCTGAATTTGAGTGCACATGATGTTAGAAATGGGCAGCTTTTGCCAGCTATTCGAGCAGTGGGAACAGACGAGAAAGTACGCCAAACAGCCCAACGTTTTGCCCAAGAACTAGCGAACTTGGGAGGCTCTGCACGTGCTGCTGAGTATCTCGAAAGCCTTTTATAACTATATTCATACAAGATTAAAATGAAGTGGGTTTGCATCTGCAAAAAAAAACATTTAATCTTAATGTAGGGTGCATACTTTCTCAACTTATTTAGTAAAGTAATGCCCACTATACAAAGTCATGCAATTTTAGGGACTGGTTATGGATGAAAAACGCCCACCTAATGGAAGACATCCCGGTATAATTCCATCAGTCAATAAGTTTGGTGGGTTGGTCATTCGGCACTATCGCCCAGATGATGAACCATACCTTATGGAACTCGAACGGCTTTCACCAAGAGGGGAACCGCGTCCATTCGTACATTTTCGTGAACGATTTATTGATCGTGCGATGCTCTTCAAAGAACCTTATTTATTTATTGCAGAAAAAGATGGACGGCCTGTTGGGGTTACTTCCATAGCCATTAAAGAAACTCAAATAGGAAACGAATATTTGCGTCTCGCCTATAGCTTTGATACGCGCGTTCATCCCAAATATCGCCGCATGGGTATCGCTAATGCTATGCAAGAAGAAAAGCTCAATTTTCTTTATTCAGAGGGAGTACACGGCTTATATGCTGATGTAATTTCTACAAATGTTGCTTCAATTCGCATGTTAGAAAAAGTAGGGTTTTATAAACTACGTATGATTCTGTACTTAACTTATACCCCCTACCCTCTCGTTATGCCGCCAGAATACGATAGTTATGCCTATGATGAACCTCAAACTGATATTGTAGAAGAGACCTTTGGCTGGCGTGATATGTATGTACCTGATGTTGCAACATCAGTACTAAATTATAATTTTCAGCAATTCATCGCAGTTCATGGTGAGGCAATCGCAAGCGTAAGCCTTTATGATCAAAGTTTAGTCTCTCAGCAAATATCAGCAGACGAGCCTTGGCCAACAGTTGAGGAAGTGCGGCGGCGTGCAAGAACATGGCGTTTATTTGATGAAGTTGGTTCTCGTAACAAAGACTTGTTGCGCCAGCTTTTTGACCAAATCCGCGATTATGCCATTATCTCCAATGTTTCTAAACTTGTTTGGGTAGTTGATCGAAGTGATCCAGTTCCGAACTTTATTTTTAACGAAGCAAGTGATCAGAAAGACTATTGGATACTCTTCCGACCACTTGTGAACGATTGGGAACCAGCATGGAATCAAAAGCCCATTTACATTGATGCGCGTGAATTATAGCTATTGCTAGCGTTGTCGGCGCTTTTGCTTCTTACTACGTCGTCGGCTTGAGCGCTTACTTGCAGCCTTTTCAACACGACGCTCAAATAATATCACTAAAATCTCTGTAAGCAGCGGAAATTGACTTGCCGCGCCCACCACTGCTAAAACAGTTCCTGCTAAACTCGCCTGTTCAATCGTAATCATCCCCAGAACATAATTTACTTCAGTCTTCACAGATTGCCCCCAAATTGTATTGGGTGTGCCATCAGCTAAACTTGTACAAGGGCCAAGCAATGGCGAATGTCCTTGTTTTACGCGCCACTCAATTTGTAAGGCTAATGTGATAACAAAGGTACCTTCTTTGTTCGGGGTTAACGTCCAGCGCCAAGTGGCTTCTTGCCCCTTTTCAACCTGTTTAGTTGCCTCATCTAAAGTCTCGGCTTTAAATTCTGGAGCAATGATGCGCGCCGTCACAAAAGCATCATAATCAGCATAGCAATCAAGAACTGTAATAGGTTGAGCACGTACAAGATTGGACTCGACCTCTGGCCCAGAAACACCAGCCGCCAAAGGTTTATAAGACAAGCGAATTGTTCGAGATTCTCCAGCACGGAAAGATTCTGGCCACTCTAATTCCACTAAGCGTTGTTCATAAGTATAGCCAGCGCCACCTTGCCCGCTTATTTCTGTCGTAACGCCATTATTAGCACTACTATCAATAGTAATACCAGATGTATCCACTGAAGAAGGACGTACAGCTACCGAACGCTCACCATCTAAGATCACATTATTTTCAATAATGTTAGAAGCATCAATATCGTTGCCTAGCTCACTGATCTGTTCATCTTGCTGTGCAGCAATTTCCGAATCTACTTGAGGAGGAGGTGCAACACCATTAGTAGCAGCTGAGCTCAGCCCAAGTGTAGCCACCACTTCATCAGGTTTATCAATAAAAACCGTATACAGCAAATAAGCGCCAGCAAACAGGAGCAAAGCTCCAAACAAGCTAAATGTTAATCTTGCGAGACATCGTCCCATCAAACCCACTCCAAAATGTATAGTCTTAAACCACTTTCACTATACACCCGTCTTAAAAATTCTCAAAGATCAATGCCAAAACCACCATGCCTACAATCCACATTACAAAAGCAATAAGCGTAGCACGATTAATACGCTGTTGTGCTACAGCAGCCATAGTTTTTAAGTGAATTGTCGCATCGCTGCTAGGCGTTTTTGGGTTACGCATGGCATAAACAAGCCCATTGATGCCTACCTGAAAACCCAGTGAAAAATCTACCCACTCATTTTGTGCGAGTATCTCAGGCAATGGTGTTTCATCTGCTCGCACTGTACAAAAGGGTTTTTGCATTTTTATAGCAGTATCAAGAATGTCTTGCCATGTATTAGATAGAGCAGCATTGGCAGAAAAAATGAGAATCACATGCTCAGCTTTTGAGAATATTTCAGAGGATAACGTATGAAACTCGTATAGTTGCCCCTCAAATCCAAAATTAGCTAGCGTTTCAACAATGTTTTCAGCAAATACGCGATCTGTGTTTTCAAAAGCAATGATGAACAAAGTCGGTGAAGTCATTGTTTGGTCTCCATCAGATATTCATAATATCATCTTCAATAATATAATGGAAAAGGATGGAAACCACAGGGTGTATAATCTCAAGTAGAATCAACAAATGGCAAAGAAAATGTAAAAGTAGTGCCATGATCAGGACGGCTTTCAACAGAGATTCGCCCACCATGTCGTTCGATCACAGTCTTTACATAAGTTAGGCCAATGCCACCACCGGGGCGATCTTGTACACGGGGAGAGCGCCATAAGCGATCCCAAATACGATCAATTTCATCGTCCAAAATTCCCATTCCTCGATCAGCCACAGAGCACATAACCAAATGCTGTTGCTGCCACGCATGAATAATAACCACGCTTTCTGGCGCAGAATATTGAATAGCGTTATCTACTAGATGCGCTAATGCCGTATGGATAGCTGTTGGGTGCCCCATAATAAGCGGGACTGTATCTTGTATGCTAGTAATAATGCGAATATTTTTACTTTGAGCAAGCGCACTTTTTTGATGTACCACATCACGAATAATGCTGACTAAATCAAAGGGGAAGTACTCTAGTGGCATTCCTGCTTCAAACCATGCCAAATTCACCAAGTTACTCGTTAGTTCTTGTAGCTTTGTGCTGGTTTGTTTGATTCGCGTAATAAATTTTTGCTGTCTTTCGTTAAGTTCGCCAAATTTTGCCACTAAATCAGCATAACCACTTAGCGCATTGAGCGGATTCCTTAAATCATGTGCCATTGTACGGATGAATTCACTACGGCGTGATTCTAGATTACGCTGTTCGGTTACATCATTTAAGACAGCAATACGCGCACCACCTGGCATATCTTCGGCAGTGCCCTGCGCGATTCGATCGCCGGGCAAGGGTATATCTAGCGTCATAGGACTGGGTTCTCCTGAACGCAACAGTCGCACCAATAGGGGATTTGATGGAAAAGCCTCTTTTGGTAGCAATCCAATGACGCTGTCAGGATTTAATTGTAACAAAGCAGCAGCAGCAGGATTAAAAGCAAACAAACGATGCTGAGCATTAACGATTAAAATACCCTCTGCTGCACGCCTAAAAATAAAATCATAATAAGATCGTATATGTGATGTTGATATTGTTGCCATATTCTCTATTGTAACAGTAGGTGATTAAATCTCAAAAACCCCTTGCCAAACGAAACCGGCTATGTAACTCTAAACGATTGTATCGATAATCCTTCTCAAACTGTATAGGTTTTTGACATATGACTGACGTATTGTTGGCATTTCTCGCTATCATCTACGTTGTATCTGTAATCTTTTTGACAATTTTTATTAGCAACTTCGCCGCGTTGTTACTGATCTATTTCATCACACGCCGCCGTTCCCCCCAACGCCCCGAAGTGCCCGATGAAGAACTTCTCAGTGTGACAATTCAACTGCCCATCTATAACGAAGCGCACGTTGTGGATCGCCTTATAGATGCCTGCATGAGCCAAGATTATCCACGAGATAAGTTTTTTGTCCAAATATTAGATGATTCTACAGATGAAACCACGGATGTCGTAAAGGCTAAAATCGCTGAATGGAACGCCAAAGGGTTTGATAATATAGAATTAGTACGCCGCCCTGATCGCAAAGGGTATAAGGCAGGAGCATTAGCCTATGGGCTTAGCCTAGTGAATACAGACTGCACAGCGATTTTCGACGCAGATTTCATCCCACCAAAAGATTTCTTGCGACGAACAATGCCCTTCTTCAACACGGATGAAAATCTTGGGCTTATTCAAACCCGATGGGATCATCTCAATCTCGATTACAATTGGCTAACCCGTTTACAAGCCCTATCCATTGATGGACACTTTGCTATTGAACAAGTAGCACGCAATCGTGGACGCTTGCCTATGTCAATGAACGGCACAGGAGGTATCTGGCGCGTCAAAACTATTCAAGATGCTGGAGGATGGTCATCCTCTACTTTAACAGAAGACCTAGATTTATCTTATCGTGCACTTATGCGCGGCTGGGATTTTCTATATCTTGTTGATGTTCCAGTGCCCGGTGAACTACCTCCGCAACTACAGGCTTATAAGATGCAACAAGCACGTTGGGCCACAGGTTCAACAGAATGTTTAATCAAACATGCCGTGCCACTTATTAAAAGCAACCGCTTTTCGCCTGCTAAAAAATTTATGGGGCTCATGCATTTGTCGCAATATCTAGTACAACCCTTTATTTTGCTGGTGTTTTTGCTAACACCTATCCTAATTCTGGGCGATATGTTTGAAAAACTACCTGATTTACGGGTTGTTGGGGTTTTTGGTATCATCCCACCACTTGTGATCACTATTGCTCAAATGGAGCTTTACAGAGATTGGTGGCAGCGATTACTATATTTCCCAGCTCAATTCATTGTAGGAGCAGCCATTGTTCTAAGCAATACGATTGCCGTATTCAAAGCATTTCATAAGCCCAATATCGAGCGTGAATTCAAACGCACTCCTAAATTTCGCATTGGCGGTGGGCAAGCCCAAAATTGGGTGACAAGTCGATATGCGCTTAAAATTGATGCCACGACATTTGGCGAACTTGTTTTGGCAGTTTATGCATTATTTGGATTTATAGTAGCGCTTGATCGCTTACCTGTTCTGGCCCCTTATATGCTTACATATGCCATTTCATTCGCAGTTTTCGCTTTATGGAATATTTGGCAAAATTGGCAAATGACCCGCCAACAACAACAATTGATAGCTCAAGCCAAGAAATAAGATAGTAAAATGGGGGACATCTTATCCCCCATTTTAGCGTCAACTCTAATCAAAGCCCGTAATAGGTGGGTTTTGTGTTGTACTACTGGAATTAATAGCGTTTTCTGCTGAGGTAATGGTAATCACGCGCTCATCGATGATCGGCACATTAAAATACACCCCACGAAAGAATCCGCGCGAAAACTGAGTCCACACTTCACCAAACTGAGGAGTATCTAGCCGTATCCATCCACCAGCAAAATTGCGCCCTGTAACCGCATATTCACCCGGAGGTAATAAAAACTGTAACTCGCGCCCGCGCGGTGCATCAAAAACAGGAATATACACCGCAACCACAAACGTTGACGGCAAAAGCTGGCCATACGGTGGCTCAATGACGGGTACTTCGTTAATATCGCCTCTAAAAATAGTAAAACCACCACGCACCCAACCATCACCAAAGGGAGTGCCAACAATATAAAACCAAATTCTATCAGGTGATATACCCGCTACTGTATATTGTTGCCCTCCTCTTAAAATGCCTAAAATAGCATATTTTGCGTCTGGCCCCGTACGTAAATTCAAAAATTCAACATTAACAAATATCGTGTTCACCGTTGGGCCAAAGGTAACAGGCTCTGGCAAACCATAAGTAATCGGCACATCAAACCAAGAACCTCTAAAAGCACCACTACTGGTTGTAAGCCATACATCGCCGATTGGCGCGCGCACTTGTACCCACAAACCATCATAACTGCGCCCAACAACTTGGTACTGTGTTTGCCCACCAGTGACTGTACCTATCGGCTCTCCTCCCGGTCTTTCAAATGCGGGGACATTAATAAACACTAGGAAAACGAAAGGTTCAAGCGCACCATAAGGGCCACTATCTACTGGAACGCTGTTAATATCTCCCCGAAAAATCGTAAAGCGCCCACGAACCCAGCCATCACCAAAAGGTGTGCCTGTAACTTTGAACCAAGTGCCATCTGGAGACTTGGCAATTACGGCATAATCTTCACCACCATTAAGAACACCCAACACTTGATATTTAGCATCAGGCCCTGTACGTAAGTTCAAAAAATCTACGTTCACAAAAATACGATTTTCTGACTGAGCATTAGCACTTGAAATTGGCAAAACAATTAATGGCAACACTAATGCCGTCAATAAAACAAACCATACCACAACCCGCAGTTGTTTCATGCATCAAAACCCCTTCTATGTTTAGTATCTATTGCAACATTCATCATAACTTTAGCACTGCTACGCAAAAAAACCAACAAATCAGTGATGGGTTGGCACAGTGGGCGACATGGCGTACAATATTGAGGTGTTTAATTATAGCACCCAACATTGTGAGCAATTGTCGTTAAATTATGAAAAACATCAATCCATCTAAAAATGTCAACCGACGTGGGCGCTTTTATCTCTTTCTAGGGATTTTTATCTTTTTAATTGGTCTGATATTAATCGCGTCCGGCATCTTGCTTTTCTTATTACCTATTTTGGGTACCACCCTTTCAACTCCCGTAGCTATTATCAGCATTATTATCGGCGGAGGAATGACATTGGGGGGACTCGGTTTAATGTTTCGAGGAACCACCCTCAAAAAAGATAATCTTCTCGCCTATGATGTTGGTGAAGCAATGCGATCATTCTTGGGGACTGATGCACGATACACATTTTTGCGCAATGTGAGCAAACGTGGCTTAGGTTATATTGATGCCGTATTAGTAGGGCCACCGGGAGCGCTCGTGTTTCGGATCGTAGATTATAAAGGTGAGTGGATTAACGAAGGGCCATATTGGCGCGTGCGCACCAAAAATGGCAAACTTCGCCCTAGCACCAAAAACCCAACTCGTGAATGTGCTAAAGATGTTTATGCACTTAGGAAATACCTAGCCAAGCGCAACCTCAGTCGTGTGCCTGTATATGGTGTGGTTGTTTTTGCCTCTGATCGCGTGAAGTTACGTGGACAAGCGCCCGTTATCCCTATTGCCGAAAAGCACACACTCTATCAAATTCTAAGCCGAGATTATCTAAGAGAAGAACGTATCAATAGCCCTCAAATTCGCAAGGTGGTAGATGCTTTGATGGATTAATGATACGCTTTTGTTATCCTTTTATCATTGTAATCTTTTTTGCTTTAATAGTCGGTTGTGCCTCTAAAGCAACGCCAAACTCGCGGACTGTTGTGGAGGTCTCCGCTACGCCGCGCCCCACAGATACTATCCCCCCGCCAACAGCAACAATAGCCTTAACTCCAATCCCCACTACATGTGTCATTAATCCAACGTGGCAAGATACTTATACAGTACAAGCAGGAGATACTCTCACGCAGTTAGCCTATCTGTTAGGCATCAGCCCAGAAGCTCTACAAACTGGTAATTGCCTTGAACAACAAGATTTTTTATATGTCGGCCAACAATTATACGTGCCTAACGCATTTGCACTGAGTATCGCTACTGATCCCAATGCGGCTTCAACTTCAATATTATTTGTGCGCAATGAAGAGGAATTTTATAACCTATGGGGTGTGCGTGCCAATGGTGTAGCTCCACAACGATTAACAACTAATATGATCATCAATGCTCCACCTGTACGCTCATCGAACTTAAGCCAAGTGGCTCTTAGAGGGGTCTCTTCCTTCCATATTCCAACAAATTTATCAGAGAGCAATATAGAAGAATTACCTTCAGATATTTGGCTTGTGTCTACTGATGGCGCTGGTTTACGTTTGCTTGTTGAACAAGGCCCGCGTGATATGCTTTACCGAAGTTTGCCTACATGGTCTCCCGATGGTACTCAGATCGCTTTCATTGAGCAACGCGATGCTGTGGGCTCACTTATTGTGATAGAAGCAAACGGGAAAAATCGACAGGTTGTTTATACAGCTGACTTCACTCCCCTTAATCGTAAAGTGCCGATCATTCCTGCGTGGTCACCTGATGGCACACAAATTGCAGTTGTAGCATGGAACGAGAATAATACAGCAACACTTTATACCTTGCCCCCACAAGCGCGTGCACAACCTTCTCTCATTTACGATAATTTTTTCTACTATGACGGGCCATTATGGGTACCTCAAGATGGACTGAGTGGCAGCCCAACCTTAGCAATAGCTCAATTTGACCGTCATTTTCGCCCTATATGGCAAGTACTAGATGCTCAAAATGGCACAATCATACGAACAGGCAAGTTATATCTAATCAATGCAGCGTCTGATTGGTTTGTAACCACCAATAATGATGGAATAGCTTTCTATAGCGCCGATGGTCAAATCATAAATATTATGGGTCTTAGCATCAACAAAATTAGCTTTGCCCCAGAAGACGCTCAAGTTGTAATTGCACTTGGCAACATTGGGATGGATTATTTACGGCTAGATGAATCTTTACGGCAACATATCATCAGTGGCTCAGTTGAGTATGTCACTTGGTCACCACTACGCTATGCCATCCTGCCCTAACCTAACGTCGCTAAAAAGTCCGCTGGCAAATCAGCAAGCAATGGATTGTTTGCATCACGCGCTGATAAGATAGGGTTGTCGATCCCCCAAGGGACTGCAGCTTGCGGATCATTCCAAATAATACCATTTTCATCATCAGCATTATAGTATTGATCAACAATGTAGATTAACATGCAATCTGTGAGAGCATAAAAACCATGTGCTACGCCACATGGTATGTATAGCCCCGTTGGTTGTTCAGCATGAAGATCAATCGTTTTACTTTTCAAATAGGTGGGCGAATTAGGACGTAAATCGACTAAGCCAGCACGAATACTCCCCTTTGTGACATGCCAATAGTCTACTTGA
This sequence comes from Chloroflexota bacterium, assembly GCA_003697365.1. Taxonomy (GTDB): domain Bacteria; phylum Chloroflexota; class Anaerolineae; order Aggregatilineales; family J027; genus J027. The sequence goes on from RFGP01000071.1 coordinate 20,652, forward strand.
TAGCAATGAAAATGTAAGCCACGCAAAACGCCCGCTTTAGATTCAGAGCGATTTGTTTGTATATGTTCCCATGAGCGTTGTGGAAACCATTCTCGCCGAAAAGTTTCCATGAACTGACCGCGCTCATCGCCAAATACGCGCAAATCCACAGTTATAACGCCTTCAATATCGATCGGTTGCAACGTCGCCATAGTCTCCTCATCACAATTTTCAGCTAGTTTAACTAAATTGAGATGGCACAAAACGCCCTTCAAGAACAGCAGTTTTCGCTTCAGCCGCAGGGGTAAAATTACTGTTATATTGTAAGGCACGATCAAATTGAAACACTGCTGAATCGACCTTTCCTTGCGCTGCATAAACAAGCCCGCGATAGTAATAAATTTCTTCTACATAAGGCGTAGTACGCTCACTTGCCAGCGCTAATGCCAAGACATCATCATAGCGTCCAACATGATAATAGGCAACATATGGCCCAAACTGATACCACAACATACGAAAAGGTAAATCTAATGTACGCGCATAATCATAAGCATTAGCTGCTTCTTGATACTTTCCTAATAGCGTTAAGGATGTGCCCCAATTGAACCATGCCCACTTATCTTGTTGATCTTGCGCTACTTCTTGACGTGCTATATCTGCTGCAATTTGAGCCGACTTATCAAAATCAGCATAGTCACCTAATAACACCATTAGCTCTTGTTCACGTGCAGCAGGAAAGATCACGATGAATGTATAATTGAACTGTTGCCAACCTTCCTCAATAACACGCATCGGCAACCTTAAGCCAGAACCACGTCCATAGCCGTACCAGCTATCAAAAAGCAAATATTCTTGACTGCTTTCATCAAAGCCTACAACGAGCGAATAATGCCCCATCCAACCTTGTTCTTCTTCAACAATGCCGCGCTCAACAATTACGGGAAATTCATTTGCGACAAGTAATTTAAGCAGGCGAGGTGTCCCTCCAACTCGATATAACGCCCGCACGCCAAGTTCTAAGCCAGCATCGCGGTTCACAAAATCAACAAGTTGTGAAGGACTCACATTTGTGTCTTCAACATTAGGTTTCAGGAAGCGCACAGCCCGTTGTTGATTTTGGGCATAACCAAAGTAAGTTAAACCAATCGTGATAGTTGTTGGGCCACAGTTGTTCCAACCCTGTTGCTCCCATTTCAAATTATCAAGTTGTAAAGTTGCTTGATTAGGCAGAGGAATAGGTGTTGGTGTACTGGATGGGCTTGGCGTATAGGTTGGCGTATGGGTTGGCTGAGCTGTTGGCATAACTGCATCTGTGGATAAAATATTGTTTGGAGTTGGCGTTTCTGTTGGCCATACGATCTCTGTAGGCGTAAATGTCGGAGAAACTAACAAAGCATTAGCAGTTTGTGCAATAGCCGTACTATCTGCCCCTAAGCGATAAATATCATCTGTTTCACGCTCAGGCTTTAAATCGCAAAGCAAAGATACTCGGTTGCACCAGATAACTTGATAACGTGGCTCTAGGCTGCGATACCAAGGGGGCACAATGATCGCCAGAACCACCGCCGCAACAACAGCAAATGCTCCTGTTCCTGCTAAAATGCTCATTGTTGCGCCAAAAATAAGGCTAAACAAAGTGTCACCTTTTATGGGTGGTTCCTCAATACGAGATAAATTTTGTTTTGGCAGCGAAGCTAGTTGCTTTGTTTGTCCAAAGTCTGTGACTTCTATACCAGAGTTGCCTTCATTAGGAGATGTATCTACATCTAAATGCATAGCATCATCATCGACGAAATCATGTTGATCTTGCTCAGTCATACATCATCCTTAACTAACTGGTGCAATAAAATTCCCGTTTTGAACCGCTGCTAATGATTCAGCTGCAGGTGTAAAGTTCGGATTAAAATTTAGTGCTCGCTGAAACTGTGCAATAGCATTATTGGCATCGCCTTTTGCCGCATAAGCTAAGCCACGATAATACCATGCTTCCTCAACATAGCTTTCTGATGTACGCTCAAGGTTATCTGCTAAGCGAATAACATCATCATAGCGTCCGACATGGTAATAAGCCTCAAAAGGCGTAAACAGATACCAAACAGTGCGCCATGGCATTTGTAAATTAAAAGCACGGTCAAAAGCTGCTGTTGCTTCTTGATATTGCCCTAAGCGCGCATAAGCATCACCCAGATTAAACCACGCCCATTTGTCATTAGCATTTGCATTTACTTGAGCACGAGCAGTTTCTAAAGCTAATTGTACAGCCTTTGTTTCGTCAGCATAATCACCTAAAACACGATAAAGTATGCTTTCTTGGGCAGGATTATATAACACAATAAAAGTGTTATTGAAATGCTTCCAATAATTGGCTGTATAGTCATAAGTTTCACGCCGTCCTTGCCCACGATTCGATCCAAGAAAACTGTCAAAAGTATAAAAAACACCTTGAGAGTCGTCGTATCCCACTAACAATAAGTAGTGGCCCATCCAATCATACCCTTCAGGTTCATAGCCCTTTTCAATGATAACGGGAAAACCATTCGCAAGAAGTTGTTTCAGTAAATCTAAAGTGCCACCAATCCGATATAATGCGCGCACATTTGTTGAAACAACTTGCTCATTAACATAACGCACCATCTGCCATGGGCTCACGTTTTTGTCCTCAATATTGGGTTTCAAAAACGAGGCTGCAGGATATTGATTTTCGCGGTAGCCAAAGTAAGTAAGCCCCATCGTAAGGGTCGTAGGGCCACAATTATTCCAACCTTGAAGCTCAGGCGTTATACGACTAAGCTCTAATTGCGCCGAAGTTGGTGGAGGAGGCAGCGTAGGAATAGGTGTATTCGTCGGAATAGGCGTTGCCGTTGGAGCCAACGTTGGCAAGGTTGTAGCAGCTTGAGAAACTTCAGTAGCAGTTGCCATTGGTGATGTACTTGTTTCGCCACTTTCAGTATCAAAAAAAGGCGTTAACAACAAATCTTCAGGGCGAATACCATCACTATCAGGTACAAGCGTCGGCACAAAAGGATTATCAGGTCGAGCAGCTTCATTACGCAAATCACATAAGTATGATGTACGTAAATATTTTTCAGCACGATTACACCATACTTCTTGATCAAACGGCGCTTGAGACAAATACCAATCCTCAAGCATAGAACGCCCCACTGCAGCAAACGCAATCCCGCCAGCAATGACCAAAAACAGAAAAGTAGCCCCCAAATACAACAAGAACTTGAGCATACGTTTAAACATCGATGGGCGGCGACGAGGGCCTCGTGGCGACAAAGATTGCTGTTGCCAAGCCTCATCCCACGATTGAATATCTGCATCTATCGGAGGCTGTGCCCGCAACGGATCATCAAATTGCGGGCGTTGTACCGTAGGCTCACGCGCCCAAATTGGTTGATAGTTATCGCTCATGATAAGCGTCCTTTTTAAAACTTATTGGCCAACAATTCGCCAAATACCTTCTTGATTTGTGAAATAGATCGCACCATCTGGCCCGTCCTGTACCTCTATGGTACAACTTGCACCTTGCAAGTTCACCTCGCGAACACCTGTAACATAAGCACGAGCCGGATCAAGGATAGCGCGCCGCATTTTACCTGTTTTCCACATACAGAAAAAGACCTGTCCTTGCCATTGTGGAATAAGATCGCCACGATAAATAGCCACACCAGTTGGGGCTTCTGTTGGATTGGTATACCAAATTGGATAAATATATTGCCCTAAATTTTGTGGGCGAGCAGCGTCACAAGGATAGTTGGGCCGCCAACCATAATTTCCTCCAGCGACAATCAAATTCAACTCATCGTCGCAATCAGGACCATTATCAGTAGCAAAAATTTGGATGTGGGTTGTTGTAAATGTATCAAAATCAAAGTCAAACGTGTTACGAAGCCCAAAAGCAAATGTGGCACTGTCAGGAAAAGGGTTATCAGGTGCAGGAACAAGCCTATCACCAACAACTTGAAAACGATTGATCTTGCCGGGAATTGCGTTAACATCTTGTGCCAACGAAGGCTGATAATACTCACCAATTGCTAAATACAACATCCCATCAGGACCAAAATGAATGTTGCCTCCTTGATGCCAGAGATTGTTGGTCGTTAAAGGTACATCTAACATCACTAGCGGATCGCTCCCCACACCATTAGATTCTGTAATCCTAACAATGCGATTTACCGGAACGTTATAACCATCTCCCGCTACGCGCGTATAGTAAACATAAATATGACCAGTTTCTTCATAGTCTGGAGAAACAGCTACACCCAATAAACCACGTTCACCTTCCGTAGAGACGGGAAAGACCCACACAGGTTCTGGTTGTAAGCTGCCATCGGTATTCACAACCCGTAAATACCCTGTGAAACGCTCTGTGAAAAACATACGCCCATCAGGAGTCCAATCAATGGCAATGGGCCAAGACGCATCTAAAACTTTTTCTACGCGATAATTGGCCGGCATATCAGGGTCTAGCGTTGGTGTTGCGGTAAATTGTCCTTGTGCTATGGCTTGAGTTGGTTGGTCAACATACAAACCCACTATGATGAAGACAAGCAAAAATATTGTACACACACCTAAAACTAAAGAAACTATACGCATTTGTGAATGAATCTCCCAATTTGTGAAATAGCGTTCTACATTATTCCACACTCAGAACGTATTTTCCGTGACGATTTACCAATGCTTATCGTGCATCATTGTGAGCCGCACTATCTTCAAATGCAAGGCTAAGCCTGTTGGCATCGTTCAACATTACCGATAACCGCGCCCAAAGCCCCTTGCTTTAGCGATGGGGATGTAGGGCGCTTGCTTATGGTATAATACAACCTAGACGCGCCTCAAAGAAGTGAC
>RFGP01000072.1 GCA_003697365.1 Chloroflexota bacterium
ATTCTGAGGCATGATACCCGCTTGAAAGCCAGCCACGATACGATTGTTGGGGAACCAAATGGACTCCAGTACATAATCGTAATCAACCAGTACTTGTTCCCCACTAGCCATCTCATGCACAGAGCCCACTGAATTCAACCATGTTGGCCCCGTACCACGATCACCATTAACTGAGTGACAAGCAGTGCAATTTCCTTGATAGATAGCTTGCCCCGCCAACACAGGATTACCAAAGCTCAATTTGACTTCTTCTATCCATAGTTCATATTCATTTTGGGTAACCACACGAACATCGCCATACATGTTGTAATGTAGCAAGCCACAAAGTTCGGCACAACGTATGCGATATTGCCCCGCCAAAATCGGTGTATAGCGCAGCTCAGTGATCACACCGGGCACAGCGTCGCGCTTCATACGAAATTCGGGCACCCAGAAGTTATGCAATACGTCATCCGCTGTCATTTGGATGAGCACTGGTTGTTGAGTGAGTAATACAATTTCGCCTGTTTGAATACCAAAGCCTTCTAAGCCGCTATAGCTACGGATAAGCTCTTCATTTTGGCGAATGATCTGTTGTTGTTCAGGATCAAGTTCTGCGAATTCTTCTGGGGTAAAGAAGAGATCAGTGGGATAGTAGTAACGCCATCCCCACTGAAAGCCAACAACAAAAATCTCTTGTTCGCCTTCCTTTTCCTCTATTAAATCCATTAAGCCATCCGTCGAAATCGGACCCGCACTAATTCCATCAACAGCAATAACACCCAAAACCATCACAAAGATCAGCGGAGTGAATGTCCAGAATAACTCTAGAGGAACATTGCCATGAAAATGCTTGCCATCAGTCCATTCTTCGCCTTTGCGCGCATGGAAAAATAGTAATGAATGTATGAGCAAGCCAACAACAAGCCCAAAAATAAAAGCAATGCTCACAAATTCTATCATAAAGAAGGTATCAACAACTTGCGCTTCTGCAGTTGCTTGCACAGGTAGAAGCCCAAAGGTTGTTAAAAATAATGCTACTGTCGCAAATAATCCACCAATAACCACAATTGCTGCAGGATGCCCATAAGTAGTGTAGTCAAGAGGATTGGCAGGTTCTGCAGGAATTGAATAAGCGATTTTTACTTGGCGCACAAGCAACCAAAAGAGTGCAGCCAAACCACCACCAATGGCGACGACAGCTAGTAAAATAATGACTGCTGTACCAATAAATTCCCACGTTTTGCCTTCAAAATCTACAGTTGAGCCAGCTGCATTAGAAACCTGACGCGCCGGTTCCAAACTTGGGCCGGCAATTAAGAAGATGGCCCCCAACACAGTCAATAAGATTGCGAGGAGGTGCTTAATTCCAAATTTAGGCTCCATTTACTAACCTCGATATTCCCTATAAATCTCTAAAATGGTTTTGCACCCAAACCTAATTTGTTTGTGATGAACGGCACAAACTTTTCAGTCGATTGTACTCTTTTTCTGGACAAATTGCAAAGATTTTAAGCAATTTCTCTTTTAAGAAAATGAATCAAAGAAGCTGATTTTTGTGCTTCGTTTGGTTCGATTTCAGGGACACGCCCAGCCAAGAGATACATTAATACAACACTGCTGATCAATAAAGACCCCACCAGCAAATGCAAGGCTTGCAAAACAGGTGGCAAGCCCCCATAAGCAAGGCCAATGCCCGCCATAATTTGAATCAAGACCAATGCTGCAATGAAGCGCGCGTTCCATTGTAACCAACGAGTATTTCCTTGCAAACGGCGATATACGTAAAAATTTAAGGCGGCTACTGCAAAAATAATTAACCAAGAGAATGAACGATGAACTATATCCACCCAACCCGCCTCATGTATCCATTCGCTGCGGACTAGTTGTGGATAATCACGTTCGATAATTTCAAGCTCGCCTCGCAAATCTGCCCCAAGCCCTGCTTGTATTAACACCAGCACGAGCAAAACAAGAGACAAGCGCCCTAAAATTCGTCGCTGTGACGACATTCCTACAAAAGGAGCACTGTTCAGGAAAAAAGCCTCTACTGTCGCATATAGCAATAGATTGACAATCACCCATGCAAGAACATGGTGCGCAGTTATGTGCAATGGGTTTAGCTCTGAAGCCACCACTTCTCCACCAAGCCAACCTTGTATTAACACTAACACCAATGATAGCAAGGAAGGATAAAGTACGCGCGGCTTTTGACGATATGAGCGCAAAGCATGATACACGGTCCCTAAAATCAAAAAACCAACAGTTACACCGACAATACGATTGATGTATTCAATCCAAGCCAGCCTCACATCAAATAAATTAGGATCAATGTGATCAGGAACTTGATCTACGGTTAACGGTGGGTACCATCGATCAAAGCATTTGGGCCAGTCAGGACAACCTAAGCCAGCGTCTGCTGCACGAACCAGCCCTCCAACAAGAATTAAAAAGAACGTTGCAATAGTTGTTGCAAGCGCCCATCGCTGAAAAGAGTTCATTTAGGCACCTCAAGTTGATCTACCAATACATTCTAAAACTATCACCAAGTCCACCTTCTTTTGCCATTATGATCTTTTTCCTAAGGATGTCTAGAGTATTTTACTGTTGAAAAGATTTCAGAAAGCTCAGAAAAGATTCAGAAAACGAATGTACAATTCCGATAACATTTCCCTTAGAATTTGAAGAAAATTGTAAAAAAGGTGGCTAAACAATGCAAAAGTGGCAAATAAGAATAGGATTAAGCATAGGTGTTATTGTCATCGCTATGATTGCCTTTGTCTACTTTATTGGCAATAATGTTCCTACAGATGATCCACAGCCAGCATATATCACTGCCCAAGCAACCAATAGAGTGAAGTTTCCTAAATTGCGGGGTACAAACTTATCATTTGAACAAGTCGTTATTCCTGATGATTTAGGCGATAATGTTAAATTAATTGTCATCTCTTATGATGACGCTCAACAGCCTACTGTGAATGATTGGCTGCCCCCCCTTGAAGCACTCAATGAAAAATATCCAATGCTAGCGGGTTATTATGTGCCGCTTCTACCTAAAGATAGCGCAGATGCAGCAGCTTTTATCATCGGTGGCTTCGCTGCCTTAGCAAGTGAAAATGAGCGCGCGCGAACAGTTATTGTTTTTACGAATGTAGACATTTTTAATGAGTTGGTCGGTATTGAGAACAAAGATGAAATTCAACTCTTTTTCCTCAATACCGATGATACAATCGTGTGGCACACCAGCGGAAGTTATACAGCAGAAAAGTTGGCAGAGCTAGAAGCCCAGTTATCTATGATTCTGACGGAGCAAGAATAACGGCATCCCCTTGAATAACTTTTTCGCCGTGTTGGTTTGTGCAGATTGTTTCTAGTGACACAATACGTTTTTCAGGCCGAAAACCTGTCACAGTCACTGTTGCAGTAATCGTATCTCCAATAAAAACTGGTTTGGTAAACTTTAAGTTTTGACTTAAATAAATTGATCCCGGCCCCGGGAAATCATTTGCAAGTAGCGCAGAAATAAGACTTGCTGTCAACATACCATGAACAACTCTTTGCCCAAAAACAGATTGCTTAGCATATTCATCATCGAGATGAATGGGGTTAGTATCACCACAAAGCTCAGCAAAAATACGAACATCTTCATCTGTAAAAGTTTTAGTACGGCTTGCACTTTGCCCAATTTCATAGGACATTGTATTATCTCCTTAATTTGATAAGGATTCTATGCGAATCTCTTAGAGTATGTCATAGCCATAGCGCCAAAACGCTTTCTATGATACAGTGTTTTTCGCGTTTATAGCATAACATAACTAGATAATCTCATGAGACAATCACCCCGATTAACTCGAAACATGCTTGACCGTGTACTAGGCGGTGTTTGTGGTGGGCTTGGAGAATACCTTGCCTTGAACGCTTGGTGGATACGCGGGTTATTTATTATCCTGACCTTTGCTACTTTTGGCGTAGGTATATTGATTTACGTGTTGCTTTGGCTGACCTTACCGGAGCAGACACTCGCGGATATTGAGCTTGCACAAACACAGCGCCCCACACGCCCAGAGACATTAATTTTGATTGGCGGCGGCGTGACATTAACAGGAATTTTTGTTTTGGCTTTGAATCTAGGCGTTTTTTCTGAATTTGATCTTTCTGCATTATTGCCCTTTGGCATTATCTTCGTGGGGCTCATTCTCTTTGCCCAACAATTACGGAGGTTATCATCATGAATGCCAATCGTCCTAATTTTACGTGGCCAGTACTTGTGATTGGGGTTGGCATTGTTGTTCTTCTTATCAATGCGAATGCGTTGCCAGAAGCCTATGGCGATTTGCTCGTTCGAGCGTGGCCAACTTTACTCATCATTTTTGGCTTAAATGTTCTTCTAGGTGGGCGCATCCGTTATGCAAATTGGGTGATCTTAGGGGTAGCTGTAGGCGTAACAATCCTTATTGCCAACTTTGCCTATGCCGAACGCAGTAAACAATACCGCGACGACTATACCTTCATTTGGCAAGATACCTTACCGGATAACATCACTAGCCTAGCGATCAATGTAGAAGCAAAAGACACACTAGTGGCAATAACAAATAGTGCTGAACCAGCGGCATTAGAAGTCCGATTTGTTGGCAGCACTGAAAGTACTATGAACGTTGATTTAGTGATAGATGGAAATAGCGCTGTTTTTAATGTTATTGAATTACGCTCAGGCATTTTACCGCGCTTGGCAGAAGTTGGACGCGGAACGCTAAATCTTGCACTGCCCTATGGAGTGTTTATTGAAGAATTTAATTATAGTGGCGATGATGGTTCTGTCACACTTGATGCAACACAACTTGCTGTACGGATCATTGATGTAACTGTGCAGCGGGGTAATATGCAATTATGCTTACCTCAGCGATTGCCTACTGAAGGCTTTGTCATTATTGGCGATCAAATTACTCTTAACAATGGCGATCTGCGCATCTATGTTCCACCTGATGTTACATTAAGCCTTGTCACAAATCGTGATCGAGAACCAGAATATATTCCCGATATACGCCGCAATGATTATAATTTCCTGTTTGGTGGAGAATTGCAATCTCGTATTGTGACAGACAATCAATTTGACGTTCTGCTAGACCTTAACGTAGATGGTCGTTTAATCATTGATCATGGTGAAAAGCCTTGCCAACCAACAGCTTAGGTTACATTATTGGCAGTTGATTTTTAGACCACATGTTCTATACTTCTAAACACAGAGAAGAGCTGCCATTGATGACCTCAAATGTTGCTATAGCAATAAAAGCATAAGGACAAAGTGACATTGAATACCCTACAAACAATTGGCGTATTAGCACATCCTTATCGCCCTGCAACAGCACCGCTTGCTGAAAAAGTGGCCGCATCATTACGTGCTAAAGGTAAGGCTGTATGGTTGCGGACAGCATGGAATCCATCAGATGTGCAAGCAAACGTTGCAAAATCCGATTTGGTCATAGCTATTGGTGGTGATGGTGCTATGTTAAGAACGGCGCGTCTCTGTGCACCATACGGAGTGCCCATATTGGGGGTAAATGCTGGACATTTAGGCTTTTTGACAGAAGTTGCCCAAGATGGGTGGGAAGAGGCCGAAGCACGTTTGCTAAAAGGCGATTTTTGGCTAGAACATCGTATGATGTTACGCTGCGAAATTTGGAATAAGCAAGATAACCGCTGTCAAACAACAGAGGATGCGCTCAACGACGTTGTTATAGGAAGAGGAGCCATCGCGCGCTCCGTATATCTTGATGCATACATTAATGATATTTGGACAACAACTTATAATGCTGATGGTGTGATTATTGCTACACCAACGGGCTCAACAGCTTATGCACTTGCCGTTGGTGGGCCATTGCTACCTCCCAAGCTCAAAAATATCGTCATTGTTCCCGTAGCGCCACATCTCAGTATGGATCGTTCTATTGTTATCAGCGAAGAAGATAAAATCCGCATTAATGTAGCGCCAAGACACTCTGAGCTAGAAGTTGTTGTTACAATTGATGGAGAGCTCATAGGCAGCCTCAATATTGGTGATTATGTGCTTATTTCCGCAAGTGAACGGGTTAGCTCTTTTGTCCGAATGCGAGAGGATGGCTATTTTTTCCGTTCGATTTTAGATCGCCTAGAACCGCGCCTAGCTGTCCAACGCCACTATGACGAAAACTCATCTGCTGATGAATATAAGGAGCGATGAACAATTATGTCAGATGTTGTGCGCACATTTGAAATGCATGGACGCACTTATCGCGAAATGTCCGATGGTACAATCTATTGTGATCGTCGTAATTGTGCAGGAAGTAGTGGTCTACGCTGCCAACGCACCGATGTGCCTATTTGCACGCAATGTGCTGTGCGCACACCTGTTGGCTACATCAGCAAAGACGCTGCCAAAATGCAAGCTGATAAATACTACAACATAGATACCACTGATTATATTCTTGCTGCGGTTGTCTCGTTTATGGCTACATTGTTAACTGGTTTTTTGGTGTCTTTCGTAGGATTTTTCATCTTGATCATTCTGATTAGCATTCCTATTGGTACAGGCATCGGCGAAATTGTGTTGCGTGTTATTAAAAACCGACGAGGACGCTATACACAACGGATTGTCGGCATTGCAATGAGCATTGCAACCTTTTTATTATTGATCTTGACCTTGAATATTTTTATGCTGCTCTTTGGTGTTCTAGCAACTGGAGCAGCAGTCTCTCGTTTTCAAGTAGCTTTACGGACATAGGAGCCTATGCTGCAAGAATTACACATCCAAAACTTCGCCATTATTGATGACGTGCACTTGAGTTTTAGTGAAGGTTTTAATGTCATCACTGGTGAAACAGGTGCAGGAAAATCAATCCTCATAGATGCTGTTAATGTTGTTTTGGGCAGCCAAGCAGATAAGGATTTTGTACGCGCAGGTGCAGAACGCGCGATCATCGAAGCTGTTTTCACTGTGCCTGAACATGCCAAGCCATTAATCAATCGTATATTCGATACCGAAGAAATAGAGTATGAAACACTTGATGAGGTCGTTATCACACGAGAAGTGCGTAAAAATGGGCGAAGCACTTCACGCATTAATGGCACAACAACCAAAACAAGCGTTATCAAAGAAATAGCGGCATTACTCATCAATATACATGGGCAGAATGACAATGCCGCTTTGATGAAGCCTAAAGAACATATTTACATCTTAGATCGCTATGCTCACCTTGAAAATACACGAGATACTTTGGGCGAACTTGTGCGCGAATTAAACGATGTGCGTCGTTCAATCAAACGCTTACAGCAAGATGAAGCAACATTAGCACGCCGCGTTGAAATGTTGGAATATCAAGTCGAAGAGCTAACAAGTGCTGATCTACGCCCAGATGAAGAAGAAGAGTTAAGGCAAGAAAGTAATCGTCTTGCTAACTATGAAAAGCTCTATGACCTTATTATTTCAGCAAGTGCCCTACTTGATGGTGACGATCGTCAAGAAGGTGGCGCTATTACAATGCTTGAAGAAGCATCGGTTTTTGTGAGCCGTGCAGCGATGCTTGATCCAAACTTGAAAGAAGCAGCAGAGCTCGCGGAGCTCGTAAGCGTGCAAGCTGAAGAGTTAGCCGATAGCTTACGCCGTTATTTGGATGCTATGGACGTTACACCGGGACAACTTGATCGTATTGAAGCTAGATTGGCGCTCATTGCTTCGTTGAAGCGTAAATATAGCGCATTGAATATACCTGAATTATTAGCGTATCTAAAAAAAGCCCAAGAAGAGCTAGCGAACATTAGCAACAGTGAAGCGCACATTGTTGAGCTTCAGCAAAAAGAGCACGAGTTATTGATTAAAATCGGCGAAGTCTCTTTAACGTTGAGCACACAACGCAAAACAGCCGCAGACCGATTAGCGAAGGCCGTTGAAGAGGAACTTAGCCAACTACGAATGGAAAATGCTCGCTTTGAAGTCAATATTACAAACTATGAAGACCCAGAAGGGTGTTTCATCAATAATAAACGCTATGCTTTCGATATGAATGGCATCGATCAAGTTGAATTTTTAATTTCCACAAATTTTGGCGAGCCCTTAAAGCCACTGGCTAAGGTTGCTTCTGGAGGTGAGGCCTCTCGCACAATGCTAGCACTTATTAATGCCCTTTCTCAAGCCGACCAAACCCCAACGATGATTTTTGATGAAATTGATCAAGGGATTGGAGGCCGCTTAGGTGCAGTAATTGGGGAAAAACTATGGCGTATCTCGCAAAATCATCAAGTGCTGTGCATTACTCACTTAGCACAACTTGCGAGCTTTGCTGATGTTCACTTTCGCGTGATGAAAGACGTTATCGATGATCGTACAGTAACTCATGTAACCCAACTTGATCCGGCGCAAAAATTGCTAGAGTTGGCCGAAATGCTCGGCCCAGAGGCAAGTAGCGCCCGCCAAAATGCGCGCGATCTACTCGTTATTGCACAACAAACAAAAGCAGCACCCAAAATCAAGCAATAAGTGCTATTGAATCATGCATATTGAACATCTATCGTTGAAGAACTTTCGCAACTATACGCGGTTAGAGCTCTCTATTCCGCCGAATGTTGTGATTATTCATGGCGAAAATGCGCAAGGAAAAACCAGCTTATTAGAAGCAATTTATTATCTCGCAACAGCAAGCTCACCTTACACAAACTCTGATCGCCAACTTATGAATTGGCGCGTTGCGGAAGATTATTTTCCTTTTGCTCAAGTAGCAGCGGATGTCATCAGTGCCGACAATCGTTTGAATCGCATTGAAATCACTCTCTCAAATGAGACGCTTCCAGATGGCAGTACGCGCTTCCGAAAAGTAGTGAAAATTAATGGAAACACCAAGCGCAATCTTGATCTTCAGGGGCTCATTGGAGTGGTATTATTTTTACCGCAAGATATGGCTTTAGTCGAAGGTGGCCCAGCGCTTCGGCGACGTTATCTTGATCTCACCTTGTGCCAAGTGAGCAATACTTATGCACAGGCTCTCAATGATTTTGATCGCGTGTTGCAACAACGAAACGCTCTACTCAAGCGTATTAGTGAAAATCTTGCTCATCCTGATGAGCTTGACTATTGGGATGCACAGATTACACAATCCGCTGCGATCATTATTGCGTATCGCCAACGCATCATTCGAGAGCTAGAAATTGTAGCCAAACGCATTCATCGAGAGCTTAGTGGTGGCTTAGAAGATTTAGAGTTGGTTTATCAACCAAGTTTTGAACCAACTGCTGAGGAAGATGGACAGCAATCATTCGCCATATTAGGCATGGATTGGCACCGCCAGTTACCCTCTACCTCAATTGCATCACAATATCAAACTGCGCTGAAATCAATCCGCGCAGATGAAATCCGACGTGGGATGACGCTTATTGGGCCACAGCGTGATGATATGCGGTTTATGATTAATGAGCGCGATCTAAGCGATTATGGTTCGCGTGGGCAAGCACGGACAGCCGTCCTCGCTATCAAATTAGCGGAACTAGAATGGATGCATCAAACACTTGGGGAGTGGCCTATTTTGCTATTAGATGAAGTGGTAGCAGAACTAGATGCTAAACGACGTGAATATTTGCAAAACCACATTCAATATGTAAATCAGGTATTGCTGACAACAACAGAGCTTTCTACTTTGTCTGAAGCCTTTGTAAATAACGCGACCCTATGGCATGTAGAAATGGGCAGCATTATGCCGATGAACTAATGGGGTGCTTCGTTGGAATGCCGGGGCGACGTGGATACATTTTAGGAGTATTTTTTATTTTTTCGATCACTATTAATGTATGCGACTGTGCAACTTCAGGGAGCTCAATGGTGAGCACTTGTTGCAATTTTCCGCCTAAATGATGTATTGCTTCTGTTGCTTCGGAAATTTCTTGTTCAGGATTCGCCCCTTTCATGGCAACTGCAACACCGCCTACTTTACAAAGTGGCAGCAAATATTCCACTAAAGATGGAAGATATGCAACTGAGCGTGCAACAGCTATATCAAAACGGGCACGAAAATGAACGTTTTGCCCGATCTCTTCAGCACGCCCATGAATGACTTCGGTGCTATAACCAAGATGTGACACTATATGCTTTAAGAATGTTGTTTTTTTGCCCACAGATTCCAATAAACTTACGCGCAAATCTGGCCGAGCAATTTGTAGTGCTACGCCGGGCAACCCCGCTCCAGACCCAACATCGATAACTCGTGCACCAAGTGGAATGTCTAGCAAAAGCAACGATAAAGAATCTAAAAAATGGCGTATTTCGACCATATGCAGATCAGTAATCGCCGTCAAATTGGCTTTCGTTGCATTCCAATCGAGCATTTGATGAGCATATATTGTGAATTGCTCTATTTGCTGCTCAGAAAGTTCAAGCCCGAATAAATCCGCTGCATATTGGCGCAAAAGAGGTAAGAGCATTCTATAGCTCTCCGATATTACGGCGGAAAGTACGTTGTGCAATAGCTACGAAAATAATGCTTACAATATATAACGCAAGCATGGGAGCCATCACCAATACCATATTAAAAGGATCAACAGTTGGGGTAATAGTAGCAGCAGCTATTGCTATGGCCACAATAGCAAAACGCCAACTACGAATGAGTGTTCCCGGCCCAATAAGTCCCAAACGCCCGAAAACATACATCACAATTGGCATCTCAAAAGCAACGCCCATCCAAAACAACAAAGATGTTAAGAACGCGAAATAACGCTGCGCTTGCCACTGGTTATTGAACACATCAGATTGAAAGTTAATCAAAAACTCAAAAGCTGCCGGGATCATAATAAACCATGTAAAAGCAACGCCGCTTAAAAAGAAGCCTGTAGCAAAAGGTATCGCTGTGAGTACAGCGCGCCGCTCTTTTTTTGTTAAGCCGGGAAGAACAAACATAAGCATCTCATATGTGAGATAGGGAATAGAAACAATCGCTGCGCTCATCAAAACAATACGAACATATAGCGTGATACTGCCCGTAGGTTCTAACTGTTCAAGCGGTTCGCCATTTGTAAGTTCAATATATGGACTAGCTAGATAGTCTAAAATATCATCAGCAAAAAACAGTGCAATAACCGCAGCAGTAATGATCAACACGATAATAGAGCGTAGTAATCGTGTACGTAACTCTTCAATATGATCCCAAATGCTCATAGCGCTAGCATCAAGATAGGAATCATCTTCGTGTGTTGTGGTTAATTGGGCACTGTCTTTTGCAGGAGCTCGTTCACTCATAGCTTATTCCGATGCACTACCAGTGTTAGGATCACGTTTTTCGGAGATTGTATCTAAATTATCTACAATCGAACCCAGCACGCCATTAATAAAACGGGGGGAACTATCCCCGCCAAGCAATTTTGCAATTTCAACCGCTTCATTGATCACGACCTTAATGGGCACATCCTCATATAACATCTCATAAATTGCTACTCGCAAAATAGCACGATCAACAGAAGCGATCTGGTCAGTTGGCCATTCAGGGGCATAAGTTGCGATCAAACTATCTGCTTGTTCTCGATGATGCATTGCCCCCTTCATCAAGCGTTGAAACATTTGAACTTCTGCCTCGTTAAAAGCCTTAATCGTTGCTTTCTCGCCATTCTTTTTCTTCTTTTTTTTATGAGAGAAAGATTCAAGTGCGCTTAACTCACGATAGGCCTCAACACGTGCATCTAATTCAGCTACGTTCATTTGAGTATATGCAATGAGCACAGTTTCAGGATCATTATTGGTCGCATCTAACTCGTATAAAGCAAGTACAGTCGCTGTGCGGGCTAAATGGCGACGAAATTCTTTCTTCATAGTATATGTCTAACCAAAGTTAACATCTTCAATGTGGACGTTGACAGATAGCACCTTCATACCAGCGTATTCTTTGATCGTACGTGCTATTTCTTGTTGAACGCGCTGGCTTGTTTCGTAGAGGTTATGATTCGCATCCACAACAAGATATACTTCAACACGAACGCCCTCATCATTGACTTCTATTTCGATGCCGTCATCTGTAGTGGTGCGTCGTAACCAGCGATCTAAAGTCGGCGTTGAGGTGGTGCGTATCACGCCCTCAACAGATAATGCTGCTGTGTGAATAATCGTCAATAGCACACTAGGAGCAATTGTAACGGTATCTTTGGGGTGTTCATGAGTTGCCATATTGTTCCTTTATTCCTGTTTAGAGTATTTGATAGATCAAACTTAACCCATCACCAAACCACCGTCAACGGATAATACATGCCCCGTAATGTAGGCAGCACGTTCGTCCGCTAAAAATGCTACCGCATACGCGACTTCTTCCGGATTTCCTAAGCGCTTAACAGGAATCGCATTAAGCACTTGTGCCATCAAATCCTCACCTAAATCTGAAGTGAGATCGGTAGGAATGAAGCCGGGCGCTACAGCATTGACAGTGATTGAACGATC
>RFGP01000073.1 GCA_003697365.1 Chloroflexota bacterium
ACCTTGCCACAAGACAAATTTGAAAAAGAGCGCCAAGTCATCATTAACGAAAAAGGCGGAGACTATGAGTATCTGCAACGAGCGTGGGAGTGGCTAGAAGATCACAATTTGGGGTGGCACGTTGATCGTGCCGTTTTAAGACGTATTTATCCACATTCATCATTTTTACTTCCGATTATTGGCACAGACCGTACTCTAAAAAACATTACCTACACGACATTGGTGAATTTTTATGAAACCTATTATGTCCCTCACCATGTGACATTACTTGTAGTAGGAGATGTTGTGCCTGCACAGGTTTTTGATATGGTTGAACACCAATTTGGAAGTATTACCGATCGCGTTACCCCTAACCCTATTCCGCCCGTTACTGTGAACGAACAGGGATTTGATGTTCGTTTGCATGGGCCAACACCAACACATCAGGGGCAACTATTTGTGGGTTGTGTTTTAGGAAACAACGCGCATCCTGATCGTTTTGTGTGGTATACCATTGGCGAGATGCTCGAAAACACATATCTTCAAAAAATGCGATATGATCGGGGTATGTCCTATGATACCCAAGTCTACCCCAATCTGTATTCAGATACAGGTCACTTCAAAATCTACACCAATGTTGATCTTAATGATCTCGCTCTTGCCCGTGAGCTTATCTTAGAAGAAATTTATCGTTTACGTGAGGGAAACTTCGGACTTATTGATGTTCAAGACGCAAAAAATGCTCTACGTGGAAGAGCACTGCTTAATTTGCAAGATAATTTAGAGCTTGCTTCATGGATAAGTAGTGATGCAATTACACTACGCGATGACAACGCGCCATACGAAGATTATTTCGTAGGCATTCATTGCGTAACCCCTGAAGATGTTCAGCGAGTTGCCCAGCATTACTTTAGCCCAGAACGTATGCATTTCGTTGAACATCGCCCAGTGCTTACAACAAAAGAGATATTCTTTGGCAGTTTGGCCTTTGCTGGTGCAGCAGTTTTGTTCACAATGCGCAAAAACCAATCTTAGAAAGAGTAGCTTGGCACATGGATGCTAATCCTTACAACCCCCTAAAGCCTGTTATTGACCCAACCATGTTTTATGGAAGGGAAGATGCCTTACGTTTCTTGATGTTGCATCTTTCTGGGCGACGAACACGGCGCGCTTTGGTGGTATTGGGTACACGTGGCATTGGTAAAAGCTCCTTGTTAGGGCGTGTGCCATTGGTCGTGGATGAGCGTTATCCAAGCGTGAAAGTAGATGCCGCTGCTATCGAATTGGACAATATTATTGCGTTTGTGGCCACGATTGTCGATCAAACTCGTGCAATGATGACAGCGATTGAGGCTAGCACTTATCGGTTGCCACCATTTCCTGATGTCTCTGATCCTAATACGGACTTGCTCGCATGGTTAGCGGATGATTATTTATCCGTTGTTTTTTCTGCGATTCGACGTACGCGCCACTTAATTTTGATGGTTGATAATCTGCATTTGGTGTTTGATGCTATTGATGCTGGGCATTTTCCGACAGGATTTATGGGATATTGGCAACATCTTTTAGAACGTTATGAACAATTGGACTTGCTCTTTTCTTTAGATATGAGCTATGAAGAACGCGCGCTACAGACCCCGCCAATGGATGATCCTAATCTGTACTATCGTTTGTCTCATCTAAAGCCTGAAGAAGCCCTTCAGTTGATCACAGAGCCTGTGAAAACTTTATATGGGTTTGAACCTCAAGCGCTTGAGCAAATTCAATCATGGGCGGGCGGTCATCCTTATCACTTACAGGCTATCGGGCGTTTGTTATATCGACGCTGGGAAGAAGATCGAGCCCATGTAAATTTGATTACTAGCCATGATTTACAAGCAATTTATCCTGCTGTACTAGAGATGGCTAAAGATACTATTTCTCCCATATGGGAAATACTGAGACCTAATGAACGTCTTGTTTTGACAGCGTTTCTCGATATGCGCGCCCCGCTCACTCTCGATGATTTACGCAATTGGCTAGAGTCAGCAGGATACCCACTTGAAAAAGTACAAATTGCTGCAGCGCTGCGGGGCCTAGAATATATGAACGTTATACAAGTTGATCAGGATGGACGCTTTGACTTTTGTGCACAAATAGAGGCGGATTGGTTATATCAGCAAAATTTAGGGGAGCTATCGCCACCTTTACGAACATTTAGTCAGCGTTGGCGTAATGCTTTTCTGGGTATAGCGCTTGTTATCGTTATTGTTGTTGGCGGGACTATCGTTTTCTTAGGAGAGCGAGAAAATAATAATTCTATTGAGAATGTCGCCACTACGACATTGGAACCTCAAAATCCAACAGCAACAGTACGCCCCATGTTCGAGTTTGGAGGATAAAGCACATGTCAAAAGAATCACGTTTTGGCCATTTAATCGACAATTGGGAAGCCGTTAAACAAGAAGTACGTGAGATTCTAATAGAGTGTGCGCGCCAGCGTAAAACAATTACTTATGGTGAGCTTTCGTCACGTTTGAAAACAGCCCACATTCCCGCTTATAGTTATGCAATGTCTGCCCTTTTAGGCGAGATTATTCGTGAAGGGGAAGCGGAAGAATGGGGAATATTAGCAACTTTAGTTGTTAGAAAGTCTGATGGTTTGCCCGGCGCAGGTTATTTTAAAGCAATGGCTGCACGCGGTATCCCTGCCTCTGAGTATCGTGCTATTTGGGAAACCGAGTTCAAGCGTGTTTGCGATTATTGGCAACAACACTAGTCCTCATCATCCGAAGAATTGTCATCTGATTCATCAAACTGAGTTTTTGCAGAAAGAATAGGATCAGCGGGAGATGTGATGTCCGATGGTAGCGGGTCTAATCGCAGCCATGTTCTGCCAACTCTGAATAGCTCGCCGGGCTCAATTTTCGTGCGTTCTGTAATGCGCACATCATCACTTAAGAAAACGCCGTTGCGACTCTCAAGGTCTTCTAACCAGAAATCGGATCCATCATATATTAAATGTGCATGAGTTCGTGACGCTTGGCTGTCAAAATGAAGTTGAATATCCATGTCTTCACGTCGGCCAATTGTAACGATCAAAGGTGGAGGCACATGGTCGAAGTCAACATCAAAGCTGAGTGTGTCTCCATCGCGCGGGCCGCTCATAAACGTAATGGAAATTTGACGGATGACCACGTTATCAATCCTCCTTGTGTTGTTGGGCTTCTACCAGTTTTTGTTGAGATGGCTGATGTTCAGGATCAATAGCAATTGCCCGCTCAAAAGCCATGATAGCATCATCCCATTGTTCTAGGCGCATTAAGATGATGCCGCGATCATACCACAACCACACATCACTCGGCGATACATCAGTGGCTTTTTTAATGTAAGTTAGCGCTTTTTCTAAATTGCCGAGCGCCACATAAGTTAGAGCGAGCCCATCCCATGCCCACCCATACATTGGATCAAGCTCTAGAGCACGCTCATAGGCTTCAATAGCTTTTTCATGTTCTCCTAAACGCCGCAAAATTTGTCCTTTACGCGCCCAAGCCACTTCATTATCTGAATCAAAGGAAAGGACATGTTCGGTAATTTCAAGCGCATGGGAGAGATTGCCTAATACAAGCAAGGGTTGAATTTGGTTTTGCCAATACCAAACAACATTATTATCGTGTTCTGCCGCACGTTCATAGCTGGCAAGTGCTTCTTCGTAACGTTTCATTTGTTCAAGCACTAGCCCACGCTCGTTCCATGCCCATGCATAGCTTGGGTCAATTGCAAGTGCCCGATCATAGTAGAATAACGCCTCTTCAAGATGCCCTAGACGACGCAGAATTTGTCCCTTTTTAGCCAACGTATGAACGTGATTAGGATCGATACGTAAGGCTTGGTCGGCTGCAGCAAGTGCCTCTGAGTGACGACGTAGGTAAATATACTCGTCCATCAGTTTAAACCAAAACCACAAACCATTTGGATCAATCTCAACAGCTTGTTGAAAGGCCTTTAAGGCTTCTTGATGTTGTCCTAGTGCACTTAAAGCAATACCGCGTCCATGCCATGCCCATGCATCATCAGGGGCAAGTTCTAGCGCTCGCGCATAGGAATCTAGGGCTTCTTGGAAGCGTCCTAAACGTCGTAAAACCTGCCCGTGTCGTTCCCATGCACGATGATAGCGTTCATTTATTTCGAGAATTTGATTGAGGATAGTTAGCGCTTCTTCAAAACGGTTATTTTCAATAAGTAAAACAGCTTGGCTATAGCGATATTGTTCAACTTTGGGTTCAAGGCTGACGGCCTTTTGATAGGCTTCAAGCGCAGCTTCAATTTTGCCAAGCGCACCAAGAATATTACCTTTTTCGTGCCATGCCCACGCATAGCCTGAATCTATTTCTAGAGCTTGATTTATGGCATTCAAGCCCTCTTCTAAACGTCCAAGTTGATAATAAACATAGCCTAATCGTGCCCAAGAACGCGCATGAGAACTATTTACTTTGACCGCTTGCTCTAATGCGACAAGTGCTTCTTCAAAGCGTGAGCGTTGAATTAAAAGCTCGCCTTGATTGTACCAAGGATAAACATCTTGCGGAGCCAACTCAGCAGCTAGGCGATAAGCCTTTAGCGCTTCTTCATCGCGCCCCATACGTTCTAAGACTATACCTTTACCATTAATTGACCAAACATGATTCGGATTAATAGATAAAGTTTTTTGATAGGCTTTTAGCGCTTCTTCATAATAACCTAAGTGACGATAAATCTGCGCGAGTTTTGACCAGCTGTAAAAATGCTCTGGTTGCAAACGTACCGCTTTTAGTGCTGCTTTTAGTGCTTCACGATAACGACTCAGTTCAAAGCAGGTTTCTGCAATGTTGTACCATACCCACACGTCATCATGCCGATATTCAAGCGCTTTTTGAAAAGCATCATAGGCTTCTTCTAGGCGACCCAATGCTTTTAAGCAAATCCCTTTACCATTCCATGCCCATCCATAATGTTCGTCAATTTGTAGTGCTTCATTATAGGCTTTTAGGGCTTGTAGATATTGTCCTTGCGCGCGTAAAATTTGGCCGCGCTTTGCCCATGCAGGATGATATTTAGGATTGATGGCAATTGCTTCATCCAATTTTTGAAGGGCTTCTTGCCAACGCCCCATTGTATACAAGATGAGAGCTTGGCTATAGAAAGATTGGGGATCAGGCTTAATCTGGATACTCGATTCATAGGCGGCAAGTGCACGTTCCAATTGCCCCATATCTTCGAGAATGCGTCCTTTAATATGATATGCCCAACCATAACGCGGATTTAGGCGCAAGGCTTGTTCTACATCTTTTAGCGCTAATTCATTTTTCCCTAGAAAACGTAGGGCTTGTCCTCGCCTTGCCCATGCACGCGCATTTTGGACATCAAGCTCAATGGCACGATTGTAGGTTTCAATAGCTTCTTGATTATAGCCTAGCTCGCTGAGGCTACGCGCTTTGTCAAGCAATTCATTTTGTTCCATTGCTTGTCCGCTAATTTCTAAAACAGGCTCACTACCGATGACTTGTTGATAAATATCAGCTAATTCATTCACTAAGTCCCCCCATGTAGGCGGACGTTCATCAGGGTACTTGGCAAGACAAGCAAGAACCAGCCCCTGTAAGCGATGCGGAATTTCAAAGCGGGGATTTTGCGGAGGAAGAGGTTCCTCAAATTGGTGGGCGTGCATCCATTCTGCTTCAGTTTTAGCCCGAAAAACGTATCGTTGTGTCAACATTTCATACATAAGGCAGCCAAAGGCGTAAATATCAGAACGCATGTCAACATCTTCTGCGCGGCATTGTTCGGGCGACATATAGGGAATTGTGCCGACTTTTGCCCCTTGCCGTGTTAGGCGTAATGAGGAAACTTCATTAAATTCAAACTCTTCAGCGTCATCAGAAGTAACATCTAAAATACGTGCCAAGCCAAAATCCGTTACTTTTGCGATATGATCTTGGTTTACGAGCACGTTGCCCGGCTTGAGATCACGATGAACCAAGCCGGGAACTTGTCGGGTTGCGTGCTGCATCCCTAAACAAATATGCAGTCCAAAAGTGATAGCAGTTGCTAGGTCGATATTATTCTGATCGATCCACGCGCGTAAATCTGTGCCTACGCCATCAGGGCCTGTAATGTGCTCTAAAATAATATATGGACGATGGTCAAAACGGTTTACTAAAAGGGCTTTAACAATATGTTGGTGTTTCTCTAATCGTACCCACGTTAGCGCTTCTTGGGTAAAACGAGCTTTTGCACGTTCGTTCTTTAAAAAACGACTTTGAAACGTTTTTAGCGCAACTGGTATTTTCTCTTCATGATCATAACAGAGGTAAACCAAACCCATCCCACCATAAAGGCGCTGACGAACTTCATAACGACTCCCAATATACTCACCCGGCAGATAATCTTCATCAGTTGCTCCCTCAGGCATGGCGCTGGGGGCGACATTTGCATCTACCGTATCCATTTCAATTGGAATGACTTCGGGTAAATCGGC
>RFGP01000074.1 GCA_003697365.1 Chloroflexota bacterium
AATAAGCCATCGAGCAAAAGCTACATCATCCCCGCCAAAAATCTCACTAAAATCAGCCATCACAAAATAACTACCCTGCGGCACAGAGGCTTTTAACCCCGCCCGATTTAACATCTCTACAAGTTGATCGCGTTTGGATTGATACATTTGGCGCAAATCATCATAGTAGCTAAGCGGCATTTTAAGGGCAGCTACTGCTCCAGCTTGTAGAGGGTGTGCAACAGAAAACGTTATAAATTGACGCGCACGCTGAACCCCTGTAATGAGTTCTGTAGGGCCAACTGCCCATCCTATTTTCCATCCAGTCACGCTGAAGGTTTTGCCTAAGCTACTAATTTTGACCGTTCTCTCAGCCATATTAGGCAAAGTAATAAGCGGAATGTGTTTTACTTCATCGAAAATAATGTGTTCATATACCTCATCAGTGATAGCAATCACATCAAATTCTTGGCATAGATTAGCGATAAGCTGAAGCTCTGATAATGAAAATACCTTACCACTAGGATTATGCGGAGAGTTAAGAATAATGGCGCGCGTTTTTTCGCTGAAAGCTGCTCGTAAGTCGCTCTCATTAAATGACCACGTGGGCGGATGCAGAGGAACATAACGAGGTATAGCCCCAGCCATTAGAATATTGGGAACATAACTATCATAAAATGGTTCAAAAATAATGACTTCATCACCAGCATCAACAAGCCCTAAGATTGCTGCAAATACGCCTTCCGTTGCTCCAACCGTAATAACAACTTGATGATCTGGGTCAAGTTCAAGGCCATAGAATGTTCGTTCATGTTCTGCGATGGCTTTTCTCAAAGTTGGAATACCTAAGCCATGAGCATATTGGTTATGCAAGCCATCCATCAACGCTGCAGAAGCTGCTTTAAGGATTGCATTTGGCCCATCAAAATCAGGTTTGCCTTGCCCTAAATTCACAGCATTATGTTGAGCTGCTAGCGCATTGATCTCGCTGAAAATGGTTGTCCCAAAACCTGCTACTCGTTTTGCCATTTGAACCATTGTGTATTCTCTCTTTCTGATGCATATTCATCATGCAAAGATAGATCAAAAAAGACATAAAGCCAAGTGAAATAATGAGCCAGCAAAAATTGCGCCTTGTATTATGTATGGGCAAAACTTGTAATGCGCGAGGAGATGCCGAACCTCTATATACACGCTTAGTGGAGCGTTTAGGGATGCCACATGATTTTCGCAGCAAAGCATTAATTCGTTGGGAAATTGCGAATTGCCTTAATCATTGTAGTAGTGGCCCAAACATCATCATATTCCCACTTTGGGAGCATTATGCCCATGTAACACCTAAGAAAATTGATGGTATTGTTGATGAATTCATAGCACATAGCAAGACTTATACACAAGAAGATTGAGCTCTTTTGCACACTGATCGATAAACGCTCATGCTACTGTTTCGCTACGCCTGCAATTTATCGCATAAAATAAGTTATGTATAACATCACAAAAGGCGGAGCATAAAAATTTATGTTTGGGCGAAAAACTTTTATCTTTCTGCTCGTCTTCCTATTGGGAGTAAGTGCATGTGATGTTGTGCCAAGCCCAGAAAGCACACCAACATCAATACCGTCGCCCACACAGCAAGATGCAACCCGTGTTGCTATCATAAGGACTTCTACCCCACAGCCCACTTCGACTAGTAGTGTTACACCAACATCTTCTTTAGTACCACCAACCCAACGTCCCACACAAAGAGCAAGCCTTACTGCCAGCGCAACATCGTCTCGTACAGCAACATACACCCTAACACATACGCCACGCCCCACGCGCACATCCACACCATCTCATACACACACACTAACTTTCTCGCCAACACTACGTAATACAGAAACACCTTCCCGCACCCCGACATGGACGCTGTTCCCAACCTCGACAGCTTTACCAACACGTGCGCCTTCCGATATTCCGACTTTCACACCGCGCCCATCAAATACAGCTAGCGCTACACCAACACACACTGCTAGCCCAAGCACTAACGTTTCAACTGACACTATACTAACACTCACGACCACGCCCGCAGAACCACAGGTTATCGTACAAGCGACACGCCCCTCATCCACGCCAGTACCCTTCACCACCCCTCGGCCAACAATCAATCGGGCAATAAACCCACTCCCTACTGCAGAAGCAGGCAATGTGAATCTAAATGAGTCGGATGATCTGATCTCAGAAACACCCTTACCGTTCTCTTCACCAACGCCTGATATAATTTTTTTACCAACAGCAGATCGTGGCCCAGTTATACAGCCCACCAACACCCCTTTTGGTTTTAATAGTGGAAACATTACTGTAGGAACTAATACGAGTATTCTATTCGCCAGTGGAAATCAATATGTGAACAGTACTGGAACGCCTATTGTTGCTGGAGCCTCAGCGTTTGATTTTGGTGCATCTCCTAATCAAGTGGCAGCATATTATCCAAGTGAAGGTTGGTTTTATGTGAATGGTGTCAGACTAGAAACTTCACCAGCTAGTGAATTTGGGCTAGGTAATAAGCGTATTACTCAGATTGATTGGGCCCCTAATAATGCCATAGTGGCTTTTGTTGTAGATGGTGAAGACCCCGCAAATGCTTTTGACTATGGGGTCTGGATTTATGATGTAGGAAGTGGGCGAGCGCGTCAAATTTTTCGGAATGAGCCCAATTATCGACGTGCGCTAGATATACAATGGTCGCCAAATAATGGGGCATTACTTATTACAATCCGCAGTGAAAGTCCTCCCGGCATTGTGCACACTATTCTCGCGCTTGATCATGACCCTAATGATCGCAGCTATATTGTTCACACTTATTCATATGCAACATGGGCTCCAAATAGTGGCTCTGTAATCGTTAGTGGTCGCAACACCGATGGCTCAATCGTTTTAGGAAGAATCTTATTACCAAATCAAAATTACATTCCTATAAACGCAACTGCTCCCGATGTTGTCTTCACAAATGCAGCGATAGAGACAATTGGCGGACAAATCTACTTTTTAGGGAGTCCAAACGAGAGCGGGCCGCATCGTTTATATCGCATCAACGCTGAGGGAGGAGAAGCCGCTATCATCAGCACCACTTCAGTTAGTGGCGAATTGGTAGATGCTGAATGGAATAATGAGCGCAACGCTCTGTTAGCTGTGTTTAATATGGCAGCAAACCGACGTGCCTATGTATTCAACATAAGCGGTGGAGTAACCGATGTTACCCCACCAAGCGGCATTGTGGGCGATGTACGTTGGCAATAATTTTGTTACAAATAAGGCACCGCATAAGTCATATGGGGTAAAGCATCAAGCGCATCGTCCTCAAAAGTCAAAGTTGTGATAGAAGCAGGCGCAGGATAACCATTTTCTAGAGCAAAGCGCCGTTTAGATTCACCATCAATTGGCCACCCAGAAGCCCAAGCCATCGCAAAACAAATAATATCACCATGCGTCACAGCAACAATTTCTTGCCCTGCGTGGTTTTGACGTGCTTCAGTAAGAAACTTTTGCAGACGTTTAAAAATATCCTGAGGTGTTTCGTAAGGTGGTTTCACATTTCTATAAAATTGCCAATCAATACGTTCTAATTCTTCTATGGTATAGCCCTCATATTCTGTATGAATTTCGTTGATGTCTTCTGAGATCGCAATGGTCAGGTCTGGATGATATTTTTGAATAATTTCTGCTGTTTGCCTAGCACGTAGCATGGGGCTGCTATAAATCGCTTGGAGCGGACAACGTCGAAAAAAGACAGCAGCAGCCTCTGCTTGTTCCATGCCTTCAGCGCTTAAAGCAAATTCTGGCAAACGACCAAAAAGATTTTTCGCGGATTTTCAACAAGTCCATGTCTTACAAGGTGTATTACAGTCGCCAATGTACACACTCACTTTGCCTAATTTTTAAGAATTGTCGTTTTTATGTCGCATTATTGTCGCATATACCGCCATAAGCAAGCCTGAGCATGAGAAGCTATGAATGGTAGTTGTCTTCACCTCCATCTCGGTGAGCTACCAACCATTCATAAACTTCATGACTCTATATTAGGAGATTTAATGATGAAACGTGTTATTTTGCTTGTTGCGGTATTTGCCCTTGTAGCTGTTTTAGCTGTTCCTGCGTTGATGGTAGTCACCCATGCACCCGCAAGCACCGATAGTGCCCTCACCACTGCATATCATCTTGATATGACCAAAATGATTCAAGCTGACCCAGAAGATTGCCCACCCGGCACAGAGTTAGGCGGTGGTAGCTGTGGATAACTATCCACATAACTAATTCACATGACATTAAGCTGAGACCTCATACTGTCGAGGTCTTGCTTAATTGATTGTAACATTCTCTGTTTTGCTTCGTTATCAGGTAACTGTTGTAAACGTGTTTCTACTAAAGCATACCCCCTATGTGCTGCCCGATACTTATGTTCTGATGCCCATGTGCGTACACGAGCATACATGACTTGAACTTCGCGCATAACAATGCCCATTTGGCGGTATTTTTTGGCAACATAGCGATATATTTGTCCAGCTCGTTTAAACTCCCCCATTCTTGATAAAACTAATGCCTGTCCATGTAAGACAAATACCTCATTACGTTCATCTTTAATGTGTCTAAAAAGCTCTAGCGCACGTTGGTATTCTTTATAAGCAGCCTGATAATTCTTCCGAGAAAAATGGGCCATTGCTATCACTCCTCGATAGTGAGCTTCCAACTCTCGGTTAGGCAAGATTTCATATTTTTGACGTAGTCGTTCCGCATAATCCCACAAAAGAATATAATTGTTTATCAAATCGCTTTGATAACATACTATCGCATACTCTATTGCTTGTATAATAGCCGCAGCTATTAAAAAGTGATCTTGTTCGGCATATCCAATACCTAAAACCATTTGGGCATAAACAAAACCTTGATAACGATTGCCTGCACGCCGATGAGCAAGTCCCATTAGCAAATAAATTAAGCCTTTGATACGAAGTGAAGGCTGGGGTTGTTGCTCATTCAACGCCATAAGTTGGCGGCACTCATGTTCAATTTTATCTAGTGATAGGATGTTAATTTGCGCTTCAATAAATAATACTTTCGCTTTGAGCCAAAGATTCTGTTTATTGGGTTCAGTGCTGGCAACATCAAGCCCATAATCAATGGCAAAATTCAGCATCTGACGTGCTTTACTTGCATCGCCAAAAACTAAATAAGATGCTCCAATACGTTGATATAAGATCGAAAGCATCTCGTTCAGCAATTCTTCATCTATATCGGCTTTATCAAATGCGTACCCGTCTTTGTTTGTCATAACACTATTGATAAGAGAAACAAGAGCAGCATTCCAATCATCTAAACGATTGGCTTGTCGATACAAAAACTCTGTTTCAAGCAACAAATCAAATAACTCACGGGTTAACATCGTAAGTTTAGAGCCAGTCATCAGCATATCTGTGATCTGCTCTAAAAGCCTTTCTTCCGATTCAGGATCAACACTTTTTGCTCTTTTGAAGTCTTTCAAAAGCTCATAGCGAGTGATGTAGTAATCATAGAATGAACGCTCAATATCGTCGCCAGTTGGAATGTTATCAGGATTGATATTGAAATCATCAAACTCGTTCATTGATTTTCCTAAATTCAATTATTTTGAAATTTGAGATATGTTATTACAGTATATCATAAGTATACATTGTTTAAACTTGTACGATTATTTAGGAAGTTTCTCCAATATATTCTGCAAACTATTAGGCAGTGGCACTTCAAAAATCATATGTTCATGCGAAAGGGGATGTTCAAAAGCAATACGATAAGCATGTAAAAAAATGCGGTTCATCTTAATGCGTTGCTTACGATAGCCATAGACATTATCGCCGACAATAGGACAGTTGATAAAAGCTAGATGAACCCGTATTTGATGCGTGCGTCCTGTATGAGGAAAAACATCTAACAGAGCGCGTTCTCCATAATATTCTCGCACTTGAAATTCAGTAACGGCTTCTTTGCCATCACGCAAAACGGCCATGCGTTTACGATGGCGCGGATCACGGCCAATGGGGGCATCAATGCGCCCTTTCTCATTAGAAGGATGATTTTCCACAAGCGCAATATAGTGTTTTTCAATTGTCCGCGCTTGAAATTGTGCGACAAGTTCACGATGAGCAATATTGCTGAGCGCTACAACCATCACCCCAGAAACATCTTTATCAAGGCGATGCACAATCCCAGCGCGTTCAGTTTCCTCGCCCACTGCTGCAATATTTGGGTATCGATATAAAAGCGCATTTACAAGCGTGCCATGTTCATTGCCATGCGCAGGATGAACAACCATGCCAGCAGGCTTATGAATGATTGCGATCGTATCATCTTCATAGATCACTTCTAGTGGAATATCTTCGGGCAAAACTTCAAAAGGTTGCTCTTCTGGCAAGTTAACGTACACACAATCACCTGCTTCTAGTCGATATGCGGGCTTAGAAGAGTTTTGATTGACTAGCACAAGCCCCTCTTTAATAAATTGCTGTACCTCCGTGCGTGAGTATTCACCATCCAAACGCTCAGTAAGAACTTTGTCGAGTCGTTCGCCAATATCGTTTTCTTCAGCACAAAATTCAAAAACATTATCGGTGGAAATATCCATCGTTTTTAATCCCCTACTTTATAATCTCTGAGCATAACATCATAGCAGATTTTTGTTATATCTTCCGAAGAATATGAATTATGGAGAACATTTTGCCAACATATCGTGTACACTTTAAAAGAGACAAATTGTAATAGGATGTGGAGTAACACTGATGAAACATCGTTTTATCTCGATAGTAGGCATAGTTTGTCTAGTAATAGGCACTTTTGGCGCTGGCTTCCTTGTGGGGCATTCGCAACAATCCCCCGCAGCAGCGCAAGGAATTAGCCGTGATGAGGCTTTTGCCCCTGTTATGCAAGCATGGGACTATCTGCACGAATATTATGTTGATCCACTGTCAGATGACGAGCTCGTTGATGGCATGTTAACAGGATTAATGGACGCTGTAGGTGATCCACATACGGATTATATGAATTTATCGCGTTATGCTACAGCACAAGAAGATTTAGCAGGGTCATATGAAGGCATTGGTGCTTCAGTACGTCCTGATCCCGATACGGGGATTTTAACGATTGTACGTCCATTTCCAGATTCCCCTGCTGAGCGTGCAGGTTTATTGCCCGGTGATCAAATTATCACGGTAGATGGACAAAATGTTGTAGGACTAGAACAAGAAGAAATTATCCTACTTGTGAAGGGGCCGGCTGGCACAGATGTGGTGCTCGGAATCCAACGAGAAGGCGAACCAGAATTGCTAAATATTACCGTCACACGTGGACGTATTGAACTTCCCTCATTAGAGTACGAAGTCCTTGAAAATGACATCCTTTATGTGTTGCTATATGATTTCTCTCAAGATGCGGATGAAGAACTTGCTGCTCTTCTCATTGAACAAGATGTAGAAAATATGAATGGTCTCATCCTTGATCTGCGTGGCAACACTGGTGGTTACTTAGATACTACATTAAGCATCATTAGCATGTTTATCGAAGAAGGCCCAATTTTCATCCAGCGTGGGCGTGACGGTGAAGAAGAAATTATCAATGCCTATGGAAATCCTATTGCGCCGACTGTGCCAATGGTAATTTTGGTAGATGGATTTAGTGCTAGTGCTAGCGAACTAACAACTGGCGCACTACAGGATTATGGACGCGCAACAATTATCGGCACACAAACATATGGTAAGGGGTCTGTACAAACATGGCGCGAGCTTGTGAACGGTGGCGGTATTCGGATTACAATCGCGCGTTGGTTTACTCCTGCAGATCGTTCTGTTGAGCCGGATGGATTAACGCCAGATATTGAACTGGAGTACATTGCCCCTGATCCCGATCAACCTTACGTTCGTGCAGAAGACAATCAAATTCAATTTGCGATTGAATACTTGCTAGAAGAAGCTCAACGTGTCCCCAGTGGCCCCGTAGCAGCAGCAAAAACATCAATGGCAATACGTCTCAGTTAGTACAGATTAACCATTGATAGAGTGGTCATCCCTAAACGCCCGTGCTATCGTATTCATGGGCGTTTAGTTCTTATATAGTGGCTTGCATCATTAATTTTTTAGGAGAAAGAGCATGGTTGATACCTCTGCACTAAGCAATGATATTCGCTTGTTGGGGAATCTTTTAGGGCAAATTATTAGAGAACAACATGGTGATGAAGCCTTTGAACTAGTTGAAAAAGTTCGTGCTATTGCCAAAGCACGCCGTAATGAACATCCGGAAGCAACTGCCGAATTACAATCCCTTATACAAACCCTTGATGTCAATGCAGCAAAAGTTTTAATTAAGGCTTTCGGAAATTATTTTCAATTGATCAACATTGCTGAAGATCGTCAACGTATTCGCGTTTTGCGCGAACGTGAAAGTCAAGGCATTTTACGAGAATCTCTAGAGGATGCTATCCGTACACTTAAAGAAGCGGATTTGAGTGCTGATACTATTAGTGAACTGTTGGGACAAATTCAAGTACGTCTTGTTTTAACAGCCCATCCTTCTGAAGCAAAGCGGCAAGAAGTGCTGATCAAGCTGCGTCATATCGCAACGCTGATGGCACAGCGCGAACGTCGTGCACCACGCATCCCCGTAGAAGAACGCTTCTTTACGGCAGCACTCCTTGAACGTATTGAGGAATTATGGCAAACAGCCCCAACACGTGCTGCCCGCCCAACAGTAAACGATGAAGTAAACGTAGGGCTATATTTTTTGACTTGTGTCATCATGGACACAACAGTGAATCTTTATGAAGACTTACGAAGTGTATTAGAAGTTTATTATCCTGAAGGTAATTGGCATGACCTTCCTATTTTCTTACATTTTGCTTCTTGGATTGGTGGAGATCGAGATGGGAATCCATATGTAACGCCTGAGCTAACGCTTCAAACGATTCAGCGATTATGTGATACTGTCCGTGATGTCTATTTGCAGAAACTCGATGAAATTCGCGATCATCTCACGCAATCATTAGGTGAAGTCACTGTATCAAAAACATTCCTTGATTCGTTACACACGCCTCATCAACGTGAAGTCTATCGTCAAAAAATTGATAGTATCATTCAACGTCTAATAGAAAACGACTATTTAACAGCACAAGACTTATTACAAGATTTAATTCTAATTCAGCAGAGTTTGCTACAGAATAAAGGCACCCATGCTGCACGAGGGAGTTTACAACGACTGATATTACTTGTTCGTATTTTTGGGTTACATCTTGTTCCATTAGAGGTTCGAGAAGATGCTCGTTTGCATGAACAAGCTATTGGAGAAATTTTCGCCCATTATGGTATTTGTGAAGATTTCAGCAGTGAGCCAGAAGCCAGTAAACAAGCTATGCTCGTGCGAGAGCTGCTATCAACGCGCCCGTTTTTACCACTAAAGCCCACTTTCTCCGAAAAAACGAATCATATTATTGAAACATGGCGCATGATCGCTGAAGCACATCAACGCTATGGCACTTCTGTAATTGATACTTATATAGCTAGCCACACAGAATCTCCTAGCGATGTATTGATTTTATTGTTGTTTGCAAAATCTGTTGGCATCGATCGCCATATTGATCTAGTTCCCCTCTTTGAAACAGTTAATGACTTACAACACGCTCATGAAACCATGCGCCGTTTACTTGATATTCCCATTTATCAGCAATACGTGGCGGCGCGGGGTAATCGTCAACAAATCATGTTAGGCTATTCTGATAGTGGTAAAGATGGGGGGTATTTATCATCTAATTGGAATCTTTATATTGCCCAAGAAGAACTAGGGACATTATGTAAAGCAAGAGGCATCACCTTACAACTTTTTCATGGACGCGGCGGAAGTATTGGGCGCGGTGGGGGCCCTACAAATCGCGCTATCTTGTCCCAACCGTCACAAAGTCTGCATGGACCCATCAAAATTACTGAACAAGGTGAGGTAATTGCCTATCGCTATAGCAACATGGAAATTGCTCGTCGTCACTTAAGCCAAGTACTTCATGCCATGATGACGGCAATGGCAATGCCGCGTACTGCTAAAATTAAGCCTGAATGGCGACAAGCAATGAATGAGCTTGCAGAATTAGGGCGGCAATCTTTCCGACAATTAGTCTATGAAACAGAAGGTTTCTTAGAATTTTGGCAACAAGCAACCCCTATTGGTGAGCTTGCACAGCTGCCAATTGGCTCACGTCCTGTAAAGCGTCAAAAAGGAGGCTTTGAACAGATTCGCGCCATCCCATGGATGTTTTCATGGACGCAAAATCGCGCCATTATCCCTAGTTGGTATGGCGTTGGCACCGCTATTCAACACTACACTGAGCAATACGGTTGGGAAACGCTCCATCAAATGGTTGCTGAATGGCCTTTTTTCACAGCATTGATTGAAAACGTTGAATTTGATCTTGCAAAAGCAGACATGGGCATCGCGCGGATATACGCAGAATTAGTAGAAGATGTAGCACTGCGCGAGAGTATTTTCGGCAGAATTGAGCAAGAATATCAACTAGCGGTATCTTGTATCAGCACATTAACAGGGCACGCTTCCCCGCTAGATGGCTCACCTGTCATTAAGCGCTCAATTGAACGTCGAAATCCTTATGTCGATCCGCTTAATTTCATACAAGTACAACTACTCAAATCGCTGCGCCACCTGCCCCCTGAAGCACCTGAATACCAAGAGTTGCTCGATAATGTGCTGGCAACCATCAATGGTATCGCTGCTGGAATGAAAACAACTGGTTAAAAAAGGAATTGAAAACATGAATATACCAACAGACCGTCATATATCAGAAATTACCTTCTATGTACGCTATGCAGAAACTGATCAAATGGGTATTGTGCATCATTCTAGCTATTTGCTTTATGCAGAAGAGTTAAGAATGCAGTACATGCGTGATATAGGTCTAGATTACGCCAAATTTGAAGCGATGGGGTGTGCATTTGCTGTCACATGTCTTGAATATCGTTATTTAACGCCTGCAGTGTTTGGACAACGCATTACCGTTAAAGGTTGGGTTACGGAATTTAAGAGTAGGCGCGTTTCGTTCGCCTATGTTATGTACAATCCTGATACTAATCAAAAACATGTTACGGCTTGTTCCGATCAAATTCTAGTAGATCGGCAAGGGCAAGTGCGGCGCATTCCAGAGTTTATGATCAGGGCACACGTTGAAAATTCTAAGCCTAAAGCACATAATTAATACAATTGATCTGAATTATTCGATATACATACCCCCATGTTTTTTGGAGAAGTAAGTTATGGTTACCTATGCAGAACGTCCTTGGTTAAAGCATTATGATCCCAATGTACCGCATTCTTTGAAGCCTTATCCCGAACAACCACTTTATAAATTCTTGCAAGAAAGCGCACAAAGGTTCCCCGAACGCCCCGCGGTTGTAATGAGTGCAAAACTCCCTTTATTAGGTCGTCGTGCTAGTACATTAACATATCGCGAGCTTGATCAATTATCTGACGCACTAGCAGTTGGATTGATCAACTTAGGTGTACAAAAAGGTGATCCTGTTGCGATTGTTATGCCTAATATCGCACAATTTGTGATTGCTTTTTACGCTATCCTAAAAGCGGGTGGCATTGTTGCGGCTACAAACCCCACTTATCCAGCCGATAAGATGGCTTATCAAATTAAGGATTCAGGGGCAAAAGTGGCGATTGTCATGAGCCTCTTTTACAACACCTTAAAATCCGTACAAAATCAGACCAATCTTGAAAAAATCATCGTAACAAATGTCAAAGAATATTTGCCCAACATGGCAAGAATCCTTTTCACCATTGCAAAAGAAAAGAAAGAAGGTCATGCACCTCAAATTGACCCTAATGATGTAGAGTTTCAGCAATTGCTAAAACAATATGCAGGTCAAAAACCATCGGTTGATGTAAGCGGTGATGATATAGCCATTTTCCAATACACAGGTGGCACAACGGGTGTATCTAAAGCCGCCATGGCCACTCACAACGCATTGGTTGCAAACACTCTTATGTGTAAAGCATGGCTCAGTGGTGATGGCCCCGATGAAGAGGAAGTTTTCTTAGCCGCAATTCCTTTATTCCATGTTTTCGGCATGGTTGCGGTGATGAGTTTTGCTGTATGCATGGGAGCTAAGATGGTGATGGTTCCAAATGCACGCGATATTGTTGATGTCATGGAAAATATAGATCACTTTAAACCCACTATCTTTATGGGAGTTCCTGCACTATATAACGCTATCAACAATCATCCTGATGTTGCGAAATATGATCTCACATCTATTCGCGCTTGTATTAGCGGATCAGCTCCGTTGCCACCTTCCACAAAACAAAAATTTGAACAGCTCTCCGGTGGATTAATCGCTGAAGGCTTTGGGATGAGCGAAGCGCCAACCGCAACACACGTTAACCCTTTAAGAGGAGAGAATCGTGTTGGCTCAATTGGGCTGCCGTTGCCAGATATGGACATGAAAATTGTAAGCCTAGAAGATGGTGAGACCCTCATGCCTGTTGGAGAACCGGGTGAACTCTGTATGTCTGGGCCACAAATTATGCGCGGCTATCATGGAATGCCCACTGAAACGAATAATGTCTTGCGTAAAGATGCTGATGGCAAAATATGGCTCTATACAGGCGATATTGCACGCATGGATGAAGATGGATATTTCTACATTGTAGATCGCAAAAAAGACATGGCACTTATAGGTGGTTTCAACGTTTATCCACGTGCGGTTGAAGATGTGCTTAGCGCGCATCCTAAAGTGCTAGAGGTCGGTGTGGCAGCAATCCCACATCCTGAAAAAGAAGGACAAGAAGCACTCAAAGCATGGGTAGTGGTTAAAGAAGGTGAAACACTCACTGCCGAAGAGCTTATTGAGTTTGCAAGCCAAAAATTGGCGCGCTATGAAGTCCCAACGCGCATTGAATTTGTGGACAGTTTACCACGCTCAACAGTAGGAAAAATTTTACGTCGAGAGTTAGTACGCCAAGAGTTAGAAAAACTCGAACAAAATAAAGGATAGAGGATATTGTGACATCAACACCTACGGTTCGCGTCGCTTTGTTCGATATTTCAGGAACCCTTGTTTCTGTTAATGCATGGTTAGGCATTACCCAAGCACCGCAAATCTCCACAGCAAGACGACGCTGGCTTATTGGAAGTCATTTGCCAATGTGGCTTGCATGGAAGATGCGAGTATATAGCGAAATTCGTTTTCGTGACCGCTGGATTCGTGGGCTTGCACATTTACTTAAAGGCTTTCATCGTGATCAAGTCCAAGAAATTTGTGCGTGGGGGGTGAATACATATCTTGCCCCCTACTATAGAGAAGACATTCTAGAAGAACTCAAAAACTATAAACAATCTGGTTCAACTATCGTTCTAGTGTCTAACATTTTTCAAGAATTCGTAGATGCGATGTGTCAAAGGATAGGCGCTGATGGTGGAATTGGAACATTGTTGGCTTATGATGATGCAAATATTGCCACAGGCAAAATCGCCTCAATGCCTAGTGCAGGCCCACAAAAAGTGGAAAATGTTATAGCATGGCTACAACAGCACAATATCAAAGCCAATCTCTCTACAGAAGCCGCTGCTTATGCTGATAGTATTTCAGATGTACCTTTGCTATCAGCAGTACAATATCCCAATGCAACCTATCCAGATGCTCAACTCCGAGCATATGCCCAACAACACCAATGGCGTATTGTTGAAAAATAAAAAATAAGCCCTGAGCATATGCTCAGGACTTATTCATTACTACTTGCGTTCAAACTTTAGTCGAAACCACCACCAAAGCCTACCGTATTGGTTGCTGTAACGGTGTTAGTAGGCGACGGCGTAAAGGTGCGCGACGGCGTTGGTGTACGTGATGGTGTATTCGTACGGGTGGGTGTATTCGTCGGCGGCAATGTGTTAGTGCGCGTCGGCGTACGCGACGGTGTACGAGTATTCGTTGGCGTATTGGTACGCGACGGTGTCGGTGTACGTGATGGCGTGTAAGTACGGGTGGGTGTATTCGTACGTGATGGCGTATTTGACGGCGTGAATGTCCGTGATGGTGTAAATGTATTTGACGGCGTAAATGTATACGATGGCGTATATGTATACGATGGCGTATACGTATACGATGGTGTATATGTGTCTGTTGGAATTGGCGTATTCGTGTCTGTTGGAGGAATTGGCGTATCCGTTGGAATTTCTTCATCAATCATGTTGGCTACGCAACTCTCTAATGTCAGCGATGAGCCATTGAAATCCCAAGGGTTGACACCTAAATCACCTAAGTTCGGGTTAGGACCTAAACCGTCAAAGTCTAGATAGATATTGATAGTTTGGCCTGCACCAACAATTGGCGAAATATTCCACGAAGGATCACCTGTACCGGCTTCAGTTGCTGCTGTTGGAGATGAATAATCTGTACCATCCCAAACTTTGATATTGCCGGGAGTATTAAATGCCCCCAAACCAACTTCAACTTCATCTGCAAAACCACCCGCTGGCACACTCCAATTAAAGTTGATTGCTGTAATACGCAATGGAATTGGGTTGGAGTTTGTTAGGCGGAAGCGAACTACACCGTTATTTAAGAAACTGTTGAAGCGGAATGTGAGATTACTACATGCCGGTGTTGGACTTGCAGTTGGGGATGACGAAGGTGTAGGTGGTGGAATATTCGGATCAAGAACACATGCGCCATCTTCAAAGAAAATGCGTGTTTCATGGAAATCGTTAATGGTCAAGCCAGCACCACCCGAAGCAACAGGATCACTTAGCGCTCCTGTACCATAATTCTGGAAAATAACATCCCAATTGGTTAAAGCGCCATTTCCAGCAAATTCACGATTAACAAGTGGAGTGGCAAGCCATGCACCATCCGAGCCTGCTGAACCAATAGAGGTTGTTGGCGTGTAGTCTGGACTACTGTTGTAGAACCAATGCTCTGGACGGCTTGACACGACTGCTGCTGCAGGGAACATTGCGCCGGGTTGTTTCCAGCCAATAATAGCACCAGAGATGTAAACAGGATTGGGATTATCATTACGTACTTGGATACGTAAGCGATTTCCTGTTAAAAATGCATTGTTTACGTGTAACAAAGCACAATCCGGTGTCGCCGTAGAAGACGGGGTTACAGAAATTGTTGGCGATGGAGTACGGGTTGGCGTTGCTGAGCCTGTAGGCGTAGCAGTAAATAGTGGTGTATTTGTCGCTGGCACAGTGTTCGATGGCGTAAATGATGGCAAGTTCAATTGTGGTGGCAAGTTAACCGCACGGCTAGAACGGAAAGACTCATTGATACCAACACGGCGTGCAGTCATCTGAACGTAGTCTACATCATTCAAACCTGACCAGTTCATCAGACTTTTGATTGGCGTGATCAATGGGGCATTGTACCACACGACAACTTCTAGCGTGTCGCCCGGGCCACCAGCATCGTACTGATTAATATTCGCGCCATCTTCTACCATTCGGCAATTACGCGCTGCGCGATCAGCATCATTTACAACATAACGTGCCGCTTCTGAATTACCAAAGGCCCGACGGTTACTACAAATCCAAACATGGAACCAACCGGGTTGGGTCTCTGCACCGCTCGGTTCACTATTCATAGGTACACCGACCGAGCGATTTAATCCAACGATATTATCACCATCGTTTAAGTTTAATCCTGCAGCTCCAACACGGGCTCTTTCAACAATACTCGGCAAACGAGCCATATCTACCCGCAAACCTTGATGATCAGGGTTTGTAGGATTACAGTTAAACCCCCAATGTTCAAAGAAAAGCGCATCATTACCAGCTTCACAAGGTACCCAAATATCCAACATATCATCAGAAATGGGAACGCCTGTGTGCTTAGAGAGTGCCTCAGGGTCCCATTGCCCTGTGACACCATAGCGAACGGCGGCACGCGCAGAATTTTGCAGAGTTACCCACGCTTGAAACAAACGTGCAAATTCTATAACGCAAAAAACCATCATTAACATGATAGGTAGCGTTAGTGAGAATTCAATCAGCGTTTGCCCACGCCGCCCACGTTTTTGTAGTTTTTCTTTCATACCAATCTATCTCCTTTGCACTCCAACTACCGTGAGAGCCGTGTGAACAAACGACTGGCAATCGATTCAAACACGCGCTCAAGGTCATCCAAGTCATTCGCATAATAGTATTGTCCGCAGTCCTCACTGGGTTGTGTCTCTAGACCTGCACATGGTCCCGGTTCACCCCAATTAGTCACTGAGCCATTGATGATTCCATCATCACGTAAGTCTTGCTCTTTATCATCATCCAAAAATCCGTTATCCCCAACATCGGCAATGTAACGTAGCAATGGTGCTGATGTTTTACTCTCACCTGTTAGATCAAGTGCACGATTACCAAATGCAATTGTAAACATAGCGATAAAATTGCCGGGCACATCGTTACCACTACCAGTGGTATCCTCATAAAGTGTTATTAAGCCAGCAAAATCTGCCCAATCTCGCGCATAATCATCAGCATCATAACGCTCATTCTTGTAGCTGGGGGCAATCGGCACGCAATCGGGGTCTGTCGTGTCGAGCTGACCACTTGTCGCTGGGTCGTTTGTCCAAATTAAGCAGTCATGACGAGTGTTGTTGTCATTGTCATTGCAATAAGGCAATTCGTACCCTGAAGTAGTGCTGTAATCACATTCATCATATGGCGGCACTGGAAGCACTCCTCGATATAAGGAGGTGCAAAATGTGTTCCACGGGCAAAAGCCATAATAGCCATATTCAGGCTCAACTGCCAAATCAATCGGGTCAGTACGATTCGCCGAACCATCCGTAAGCAAGATAATAACCCAGACCGCATCGTTCCGAATAGTTACAGGACTTGTGATTGTGCTTGTAGCGGCTCGAATACCTCCGCCGATGTTAGTATCTGGACAGGGCGCTGTTGATTCATATGAAAACACACGACGATAACTACCATCAGGCAGTTGATTGTCTGGATTATCGTAGGTGCCACTAAGATAGGGACTTTGATCATTGTAGTAATCTTTAATAGAAGTGAAGAATGCTCGACAGTCCCCCCAAAAAGTCACAGAATTTGTCTTACCAGTTGGATAAGGAGGCGTAGTTTGTGGATTTACACCCACATTGTTGTTTAAGGTATCAATAGCAAGTTGTTCATCAGCCATCATATAAAGTCCAGAACCCGGCGTTACACCATTGGGGAGAATGGGCGTAGCTGATGAGTCAAAAGTGATCAATGCAACACGGTCACCACGTACATAGTCCAAACGACGAATAAAGTTACGCGCAGCATCTTTCACATCTTTGAAGGGTTGACAAATTAAGTCATCATACAATCCATCAGGGCCTGCTGTGAAGGTACCACTAGGTGGCGGAACAATCCTCCAAGTGCCATCTGGTTGAAGCTCTGTGATACCATTTCCGGGATCGTTACAGCACGGGCCATAACGAAACGCAGTTTGTTCAGGCCCGGGGCCAGTGCTACCAGTATCATAGTCATCGGCTGTTGTACTATAACAATTCGGGTTATTGCTCCAATTATAAGAAGCGTTGGGCAAAAGCGTATCATACATCGTCACAGTTGTTTCTTCAGACATTGACTGAGAAGTGTCAAGCACTAGCGCCACATCAATCACAGCAGTTTCTGAAAGCGCTGTTGCTTCAAGCGTAATGGTATCGATACCAACAAGGCGCAAGAAGAAGGTTTCAGAGTCAATTTGCGCGCGTACACGCACTAGTTTGCGCGGATTTTGCCAATTACAAAGTTCCGTATTGGGCATATTATCAAGTGGTTCTGGTTCGGGATGTGGTGGTTGCCCCTCAAAAACGCCCGTTCCAGTTCGCCACGCATAAATATCTGTTTCACATGTTTCAACCGTCACACGTGATGGTTCTAGCCCGTGCATTTGAATAAACTGTTTAGCAGTCAGCGCAACAGTACCATAGTCTGTACCCTCACGAATTTGACCAGCAGCTGCAATCGCCGCCGAGTCTATCGTGCGGCTAAGTGTGCTATAACGCACAAATAGCACCGAAATATCCGTCACCAAGCCGACAAAAGCGCCAAGAGCAATAAATGCAATGGCAAGCAATACGATAGATTGCCCGGCTTGGTCTCTAGTAAAACGTGAACGCAATTTTCGATACATTACTCTCATAGAAGATTTCACCTTATTTATGGCTTAGGCGTTGCTGTGGGTTCTGCTGCTGATACCGGGAAAAATGACCAAACATGTAAATCAATAGGATCAGCTAACCAACTAAAGAATGGCAACCCTAAAAGCTGATGATGTTGCCAAAAGACTTCGACAAGAACAAAAGCATTATTGGGTAAGTGCTCACGCTCTGGTGATGTTAATGGGCTGGCATCGTCAAAAATAGTGGTACGGCTAAGTAGATCGGTAATTTCACTTATATTGAATTCTGAACCACGACATCCTGTTGCTGCATTCACATGATTCCCTCTAAACAAGAAACCACGTTGATTCTCAATGCCTGTATCATAATTATCGGGATCATAGTCTGCTGGTGACAAGAACGGGGGTGCAAAAGGATCGCGTGGATCATCTGTACACTCGTTAGAGTTACCCGGAAAACGTCCTGTTATGACAGGATTGCCCGAAGAATCCATAACATAAGCAAAAACCGAAATAGCAATATCATCTGTACTATCGTTAAATTCTAGAGGCTGCATACCAATAATAATGGTACAAGCCACGCCATCATAAAAACCAATTGGCCCATCTAACCCCGGACCATAGCCATATGCTGCAAGATCAGGGCCGGGATAAGACGTGTTACCATCACCGGGTATTTTCTCAAATAAACCATTTTTATCTTCACAGTCCATACGACTGTAAGAATATGTATTACCGTTATTCCATTCCGTAGGATCATTTGTGGCCCCATAACGTCCTGCCTCTCGTGTTACATCCACGAGTGTTAAGTAGTTATTTGCAAGCCACCCAATTTCCATTAAGCCAAGCAACATCAATAACAAGATAGGTAAAGTGAGCGACAACTCAACTAGGCTTTGTCCCCTAGTTGTTGCAGGCGCTCGATCTAAAACAGCAACAACCATCTTAAGCGGATTTTTCATCGATCACACCCCTGTGAAATCGCTACTTTTTCATAACGCCATGATACCATAGCTCGTGCAAGAGACATGTTGGTAATTGTGAGAAGTTGTCAACAACCCCTATATTAAGTTTAGAAGTGGGGTTGTTGGAGGTAGAACATTAGGTGCGGGCATCTTGATTGTGAGGTTGCATTTGAGATGTCTGTACCATCTCAATAACGGCATTAATACCATAACCGCGTCCATGAGAAGAAACAATAATTTGAGGACGATTTGCATTCTTCTCTAATTTTTCACGAATATTATGAACATGGTT
The DNA here is from genome assembly GCA_003697365.1 of Chloroflexota bacterium. Lineage (GTDB taxonomy): Bacteria > Chloroflexota > Anaerolineae > Aggregatilineales > J027 > J027. The sequence goes on from RFGP01000074.1 coordinate 19,413, forward strand.
GCGCACTAATGCTGTATCTCCGGATGCTTCTGGGTAGTTCCAAATCGTGCTTAACAACTTTTCAGCAGTATGGAACTCATTACGGTGCTCGCATAGATATAGAAGCAGGGAGAATTCAGTTGGTGTTAGGTTAACTTCTTCGTCATTCACCCAAACTCGTTCAGTCTCTTTGTCTAAACGTATCTCATTCAGATGACTTAAACGTTGTCCGCGGCGTATGAGTGCGCGCACACGTGCTACAAGTTCACGCATTTCAAGAGGCTTTACAATAATATCATCACCACCTGCCTCTAAAGCCAATACGGTGTCCTCTTTTTTCTCAGTGATAAATAGCACAGGTAAGTATGTGAGATGTGGTAACAAACGTAATCGTTTACAAATTTCTAGGCCATCTACTTCTTCAAAATCAAGACTAATCACTGCTATGTCAGGAAGGCTTTCACGCGCAGAATTTACAATAGATTCAACATCACTGACGCTTACCACGCGAAAATCAGCTTCATGTAGATGGGATTCAGCTTCAGTGCATAAGTGTTGATCGGGTTCGGCAATTAGAACAGTCGGCATCGTTATCACTCGATTATCTTCAAATACTTCAATGATGCCTTTATTCTAGCACTATACAACGACAAATTTTGTGAAGTTTGTATGAAATTTTAGCTGTTTGCGTTGATCATATACCCTACACCATGAATCGTTTTAACAAACTGTTTTTCAGAGTCAAGTTTGCTGAGCTTGGCTCGCAAGTTCCGAATATGGGCTCGTACTAAATCCGCATCACCTGTATTGGTAGGATACCCCCAAACAGCTTCTAACAGATGTTCAGGAGAAAGTGCTTGGTTATGATGCTCCATTAAATACCGTAGCAAGCGATGTTCAGTTAAAGTTAACTGAACAACGGCATCTGAATTGTTTTCAAGTTGAGCAGTACATGTGTCAGAATCAAGCAGAAGACTGCCAATTTGAATGCGTGGATTAAAACGCATCGCATCGCGTTCGCTACGACGTAGCAGAGCTCTTACACGTGCTAGAAGCTCATTAAGTTCAAAAGGTTTTACAACATAATCATCGCCACCAACATCTAAGCCATGCACAATGTCATCAGTTTGGCTGCGGGCAGTGAGGAATAAAACAGGCACATTATTATATGCTGGATCGCTGCGAATGCGCTCGCACACTTCAAACCCCGATAAAACAGGCATATTAACATCTAGAATAATCAGATCAAACTGATTAGGTAATAAAATGCCTAATGCCTCTACGCCCGACTCTGCCGTTGTAACGATAAAATCTTGTTTGGTCAAAGCGCGCTTCAACGTTCCTAAAACTTCTGAATCATCGTCAACAACGAGTATATGCATTTGTTGCTCAGCCATTTTTTCTTATATCCTCAGTCTTTTCATAACTAGGTAATTTAGTTGGTAATATTACTCTAAATAAAGCACCTTGGGGCTCATTATCATGAATGGTAATGCTCCCCCCACATTTCTCAACAACTTGACGGCAAATATGTAGCCCTAGTCCAGTTCCCTGTCCCATAGGCTTTGTAGTATAAAATGCCTCAAAAATTTTGTTTTTTACTTCATCGGAAATTCCTGTGCCATTATCCATAATATCAATGGTCACATATTCGGGCTCAGTCTGGTAAGATCGGATAGCTATAATAGGTTGAGCTATATCTTTAAGCGCATCACGTGCGTTTAAGATTAAGTTCAACCACACATCCTCAAGCTGTCCACTTAAGCCTGCTGCAAGCGGCAAATGATCCGCTAGTTCAACATGTAATGTAATTTGGGATTGTTGGATATGGCTAGCGACCAGCGCGAGAGTATTGCGAATTGTCAGATTCACGTCGCATAATGTAGGTGTTTCTTCGTCACGATTTTGATAAGACATTCCTAATAGTCGACGAACCACTTCATGGGCCCTTTGCCCAGCGCGATAAATTGCCTCTAATGATTCCATATCTTCTTGGCTGCGCGACGTGTCCAGCATCAAAATTTCAGTATCTACCAAAATTGTTGTTAAGGGATTATTGATTTGGTGAGCAACTGCTGCTGCTAACTCTCCAATCGCAGACATACGAGCTGTATGAACTAATTTTGCTTGGGTTTCCCGCAACTGCGCAAGACTACGCTGTAGGTCGGTATACAAACGTGCATTCTCAAAAGCATTAGCAGCTTGGATCGCTAGTGCTTGTAATAAACTTAGTTCGCGTTCGCTATATGTTGCCGGCATCAGTGTTTCTGCTAAGACAATAATTCCAAGTGCCTCATTAGAAACTACAAGCGGTAAAATAAGAACAGAGCGCGCTTGATAGCGTTCAAAAATATATTGAGCTTCTTGAAAAACACTTTCATCATCAGGCAACAGACACATCAATGACTTTGTTGCTAATACCTGTCGTAATATATGTGCCTCTTGCTCCGAAATAATAGGCTGTGGAGAGGTTGGCCAAACGTGATACCCAATATCAAATTGTTTCTCAAATATCTGTTCGCTTAAGGTCATTGTCCATAAGCAACAGCGATCAGCGCCAGTTTCTAACAAGAGTTCGTGAATAATTTCTTGGGTTTGTTGACGTTGATGTGCCGTATAGGGATCAATACCAATAGCAACCCCTAGCCCAACCTGTGTAATATGTGGTGCCATATTTAAATTGTCAGGCGGCAAAGATTGCTGATATATCAACTCTAAAATACCGACAGGTTGCTCATTAACGTAAAGTGGCACGATCCATGCGTTATAGGTGAAGTCATCCACTTGATCTTTCTTTTGAAAAACATATGAAGGGGCCCGATTATCAAGCGCATTTCTAAAATCTTCAGCTTCGGCAAAACGCAAGATAGGAGTAGATTTTTGCCCCCAATGTGCGTTTCTTAGGCTATGTAATAAATGCAAATCATGCGAATACAAGTTATGTTGAATAATCTCACAGATAGCGGCATTTGCGTTGTCCATCAAGCGTTGTGCAATAATATGTAGCACTTCTGCTAAATCTAACGTTGAATTTACAACTTGGCTTGCCTCGACTAATGCTTCTAATTCTTTTTGGCGCGCCATCGAAATACCATAAAGCCGAGCATTTTCGATGGCTATTGCAGCATGAGAAGCAAGATTTTCAAGAAGCAGCATATCCCTTTCGCTAAATGTGACATCTGAAGTGCGATTATTAACCCCCAACACGCCGATAACTTGATCTTTAATTTTTAAGGGTACATAAAGCAAAGAACGCACAAAATAAGTTGTTTTGAGCTGCCGCCAACTTGAATCATCAATTAAAATGGGCTTTCCTGTATTAAAAACTTGCCCTGCTAAGGTTTCACGAGTTTTAAGTCGAAAGTGTCGCGCTGTTTCACTATTAACGCCTTTTTCTGCGCGAACATATAAGCTCTCTCCTTTTTCATCAGGAAGCAATAATAAGCATTCTTCAGCTGGCGTTAATATGGTTGCAGCATCTACGACTTTTCTGAGCACTGTATTTAAGTCAAGGGTTTCATTTAAGGTTCGCGCAATATCAGAAAGTGTTTTTTGCTCTAATAGATTGCGCGATAACAATTGATATACGTCATCATCCGTTTCAAGTGTGGGATGTGGCGGTTCTTTATGTGTTTGGTTCTCTAGGCGGCGCAGCGTACCAGCCACTTCATTAAGCAATGTGGGCACACGAACAGGAAGGGGCACAACACCACTGGCCCCACGAGGAATCTTAGTAGAAGAAGCAATGAGCGCTATCCATTCCAGAGTTTGCGTTGTAGAGGCTTGTTCAATGATCTGCAAAATTTCCTCAAATCGACGCTGTGAGATACGAAAGTCTATCAGCGCAAGATCGTAATCTGCCTCAGACAAAATTTCTGTAAGTTGCTTAGGATTATTGACCGCTTCAACTTCATAGCCAGCCCCAGCAAGAATGTTGCGTAACAAATTGCTGAGATGTCGATCTTCACTATAGACCAATAAATGTACTGTATAAATTGTTTGGATCATTGACTAAGCCACTACTTACCTTATTGAGATTGCATTCAATTAGAGCATAGTATGATGAACGTAAATATGCAATATTGATGTATAACGTTCAAAAATTCAGCTATCATATGGCATAATAGGCAAACTATGAGACCATTTACTATCTTTCACATTAACGACTTACATGGACGCGACATAGCGCTAGCGCAGATCGCCTCACTGATCACACAATTACAGCGTGCGATGCCAGAAGTGCCATCCTTATTGTTAGATGCCGGAGACTCACAATCTAAGGATGATCGCTCATTGGCAGAGCTCACTCGTGGTGCAGCAATGCATCGCTTACTACGATTAATGGGATGCCAAGCCTCAGTGTTAGGCAATAAATGCATTCCTCAGTGGGGATTAGATGTTGTCATAGACTATGCCCATTATATGCCCATTTTGCTCTCAAATCTTACTTTACCGAATGGTAAGCCGATTAAAGGAACACAACCAACAGTGCTTTTGCCAATTGCGAACGGGCTATTAGGGGTAATAGGTATTACAGATGATGAAGCCAAATTTGTAGATAAGTATCGCCTCAAACGTCTGCCGCTCATCAAGACAATTCGACAATATGCTTCTCATTTACGACAAAAAGGAGCTAATGCAATAGTTTTGTTATCACATATGGGCTTTCTAAAGGATCGTATGATAGCGGAAGATTTACAAGGAGAAATTGATCTTATTATTGGCGGTCATTCTCATACAGCGCTGCCCGTTGGTCAAAGCATAGGAGACATATTAGTTGTTCAAGCAGGAGCATATGGAAAATTTTTAGGTCGCATTGATTTAGCATGGTCTAGCGTCAATACACTCATCATTCAAAAAGCGTCTTTAATTCCCATCGTGTCGGAGATACCTCAATCTGCTACAATTATGAAAGAAATTGCGACCATTCGTGCTGAAATTGGATTAACAGAACACTTATAGCCCATAGGATAGCTTACAGTGGCAACTCAAGCTCTATATTTAAAGTGGCGGCCCGATCAATTTGATGACTTAATCGGTCAAGAACATGTGGTACGCACATTACTAGGACAAATTCGACTTAATCGAATTCGTCATGCCTACTTATTTAGCGGGCCGCGTGGCACTGGTAAGACTACTACTGCTCGCTTGCTTGCTAAATCTGTGAATTGCTTGCATGAAGACCCAGCTCAACGACCTTGTAACCAGTGCGTCCATTGTCAAGCCATCAATCAAGGACGCTTTTTGGACATCATCGAAATTGATGCTGCCTCACATACAGGTGTTGATGATGTTCGAGAATTGCGAGACCGCATTGCCTTTTCTCCTAATGAAGGGCGCTACAAGGTCTACATTATCGATGAAGTGCATCGTTTTTCTGGAGCAGCATTTGATGCATTGCTAAAAACCTTAGAAGAACCTCCTGAACATGCTATTTTTGTGCTTGCTACAACAGAATTGCACAAAGTCCCTGATACCATTAAAAGCCGTTGTCTAATTTTTGAATTTAGGCGCGTTTCACTCGCCGAGATAGTTGCTCGTTTGCGCACCATTTGCGATGCGGAAGGCATTCGTATTGATGATGACGTACTAGAGCTTATTGCTCGGCAAGGAACGGGAAGTGTGCGAGATAGTATCAGTTTACTTGATCAAATTGTAAGTGATCCGACAGAGCACATTACATTTGAAGTTGCACAACGAATGCTGGGTGCTGCTGGCTCGAAATTTGTGTGGGAAGTAGCACAAGCTATCGCCGAACAGGATGTAGCCTATGGTCTTGATCAGATTAACCACGCTATTGATAGCGGAGCAGATCCACGCCAGTTTGGGCGACAAATGGTTGATCACCTACGCCAATTGTTATTGGTCAAAATGGGAAGCCCTCATCTTGTGAACGCTTCTGAAGAAACCAAAGCATATCTTAAAGAGCAAGCCTCAGCCTTCAGTCAAAGCCTTCTATTAAAAGCAATTCGTGCCTTTAATAGTGCGGTGGATGATATGCGCGGTGGATGGCAACCTCAATTACCCCTTGAGCTAGCAATGGTTGAGACAACGCTTGCTTCAGAATCAGCTCCACCGCCTAGCAGTCCACCATCACGTTCTGTATCTAAGCCACCACCCAAACAACCACCACCTTCAAGAGGCAGCCCTAATGACCCAAAAGACATTGACTTCGCCACTTTAGAGGCCGCATGGCCATATATTTGCGAAAGAGCGGTGGAGGCGAAGTCAACTCTAAAGGCTTTACTTCAACATTGTAGCCCTTTACAAGTCATTGAGGGACGAATTTTGATCATTAGCGTCAGTGACCAACAATATAAAATGACGCTTGAAGATGAAAAACGTCTGCAAATTTTGTTGGATGCTGCTTATGAAGTATTGCAAACTCCTGTCGAAATTCGATTTGAGGTACAAGAACATCATGATGCTGCTACAATAGAACAACAACACCCACTTTTGAAGTGGGCAATTCATAATCTCGGTGCTAAAGTAACATCCGATGATGAACCCCAAAATAGTGAAGGAGATTAATTTATCATGGCAAAACGTCCAAGTAATAAAAAAGCAGGCCCCGCAATGAGTGGTGGAGGTGGTCTTGGTGGCGGCATGAACCAAGCAGCTCTATTGCGTCAAATGCAAAAAATGCAAGAAGATATGGCTGCTGCACAAGAAGCACTTGCTGAAGAAACCATCGATGTGACGGCTGGAGGCGGTGCGATCACAGTAACCATCACCGGACACCAACGTGTACAAAGTATTAAAATTGATCCTGATGCGATTGACCTTGAAGATGAAGAATGGTTAACAGATTTACAAGACCTCTTAGTTGCCGCTGTCAATCAAGCTATTGAACAATCACAAACAATGGCTGCTGAACGAATGGAAAGTATCACAGGCAACTTAGGCGGAATGTTGCCCGGTGGATTAGGTGGATTGCTCGGCTAAGGGGCTATGATTCGCGAAAGTATCGCTATTATTGAGCGAGTACGTCGCATTGGCGCGGGCTGGCAACAGGTTTCTATTGCGGTTGAAGAAACTGCTTTGGCCAATATCCAGCCCGGTCAAAGTTTGCTGGTGCGTACTCATAACAGTTGGGAACCCTACTTGCGATCAATTTGGGTACCTATTGATGCCGACCCAGCGCAAAATCTCATAGAGATTGAACGTCCAGACTCAGAAACTTATTTACCTGATGTAGATATTCATTTATTAGGGCCTGTTGGGATACCTTTCTCTCTACAAAAATCTACTAAGAACCTGTTGCTGATTGCCCAAGATTTTCCGCCAACCCGATTGCGTTTTCTACTCAATGTTGCATTGCGTTCTCAACGGGCAGTTACGGTTGTACTTACAGGTGAAGCGAAAAAATATCCTGTCGCTGCTTTTCCTACAGAAACCGAAATTATTTATAGTGATGATACGCAAACATGGCCCTCACAAAAAGAAACTCTACTATGGGCAGATCAAGTGTTTGTTGTGGCCCCGATACCATTTTATGAACTCTACTTCTCACAATTACAACAAGTGGCACTTGAGATTCGCCATGCGCTCCCTGAAAATTATTTAAACGCCGTTTATGATCTACCTATGCCTTGTGGAACAGGCGCTTGTATGGCGTGTATGGTATCTTCTCGTCAGTATACTTGCCTAGATGGCCCAGCTTTTGATCTTGCTAAGATGCGTTTTTGAGGTCTGGTGGAATTTATGATTGAAATCACTAATAACGGCAAGTATGCGCTAACACTTCGCAATCCTGTAATGATTGCATCAGGAATGATGGGATTTGATCCGCACCTTTACCGTAATTTGATCAAACTCGAAAAATTAGGCGCAGTTATAACAGCAGGCATTACTTATAAACCCCGCAAACCAGCCAATGGCCCGCGCGTTGTACCTGTGACAGGGGGAATGTTATTACATACAGGATTGCCAAATTCGGGGATTAATCGAGTTCTTGCACAATATCAAAATATATGGGCACGCAGTCCGATCCCTGTTATTCCTCACATTGTCGCCAATCAACCAAATGACGTAGCGCGTATTGCTGAGCGTTTAGAAGGTTTGCCTAATGTCGTAGCCATAGAATTGGGACTTCACGATCAGGCACAAGCAGAGGATATTCAAGCACTCATTCACGCTGCTCGGCAGGGCAGCCAACTACCTTTGCTAGTGAAACTACCGCTCTTTAATGCCATTCACCTTGCAGAAGTAGCTGCCGAATTTGGAGCAGATGCGCTAGTCATTGCCGGACCACCACGCGGCACAGAGCGCGATCCAATTTCAGGGAAGCTCGTGGGAGGACGTTTGTATGGTACATATCTCAAAGCGCAAACCCTACGTGTTGTAGGCTTTTTGGCGGGTTATTTGCAAACGCCTATTATTGCTTGTGGTGGTATACATTCTTCTACTGATGCGCGTGATTATCTTGAAGCTGGCGCACGTGCAGTCCAAATCGATACATTGGTTTGGGTAAACCCAGCTGAAGTAGAAGTGATTGCACGTCATATTGGAGGAGAAGAACTCACTCGTGCAATAGGTGCATTGCCGGATGAGTGGCATCCGGGTTTAGGAAAAACTCAGCTCATGCAACGCAAAAAGCCAGCATCTTCCCAATCAACAGTTCCCCCCCCTAATTTACCTGAACTTCCCCTAGATCGAGATGACCCAACCATGCCATCACCTTCTCAAGATTGAGAATGCGTTGAGCCAGAAGTCTTTTCTTCTGTTTGATGACGTGTTGCTTGCCAGCTCGTAATGGCAAAAACCAAAACTAAAATTGTCAACATCACCAATAAGCTGATCAGCTTAAAAAGGCGGCTTGTTGTGATAAGTGCGATACTCCCAAAAAGTGCGCAGAAAATATAATAACCAATGACAATAGTGCGCTGATCAAACCCCATATCTGCGAGAAGAAAGTGGAGATGCCCACGATCGCCCTTCATCGGATTTTTGCCACTTAAAAGTCGGCGCATGATTTGCCATGTCACATCAAAAAGCGGAAGCCCCATCACCAATAAAATTGTGGCAACTTTTGCCCCACCAATAATACCTAACACACCTAAGGCATACCCTAAAAACCATGCGCTTCCACCCATAAAAACTTTGGCAGGATGAAAATTGAAAATTAAAAATCCTAGCGTCGCCCCAACCAATGCTAATGCCAAAATCCCAACACTCACTTGATTTAGTTCAAACGTGGCATGATAGAAGATCATAAAAGAAGCAATAACAGTAACCCCACCTGCCAAGCCATCCAAGCCATCCAGCCAATTGACGGTATTCATCATGAATCCCAACCACAGTAGGGTTAAAGTAACTGTAACAACATAAGGCCATCCTGTTACAGTTTGCCCGTTCAATGGATTATTAAAACTTTCAATAATAATCAAGAAAAATACAGCGATTCCACCTACAAGAAGCTGAGTGATGTATACAGGCAGCGGTGACAATTCATATTTATCATCAAAAAATCCCACCATTGCCATAATGAGACTGCCGATAATAAGCCCCGTCAAACGAATGATTTCTTTTTCATCTGTTCGCTCAATAGGTAAAAATTGTGCAATGAGAACTGTTACCAAAAACGAAATAACAATAGCCCACCCACCAAGTAAAGGCATTGTGGTTGTGTGTCTTCTTCGGCCACCGGGCGCTTTGACAATCCCATATCGATAACTAAGGCGCATTGTGAGAGGTGTCAATAATAATGAAAGCCCAAATGACACCCCAAAAATTAAAGCAAATTCTACGCCGTATTCGCGCAAGATATGTGACATATATCAGCCTGTACCAAATTGACGATCACCAGCGTCACCTAGTCCGGGAACAATGAAGCCAATATCATTTAAGCCGTCGTCAATAGCAGCGAGATGAATCGGCACATCCGGATGAACGCTATGTAATTTTTCTATGCCTTCAGGTGAACCAATAAGCCCAACAAATTTAATCCGTTCCGCTCCCCAATGTTTTAAAGTATCTACAGCAGCAACAGCCGATCCTCCTGTAGCAAGCATAGGATCAAGGATAAGGCACATTTGCACAGTCGCCTGATTGGGCAATTTATTGTAGTATGCGACTGGGTGCAGTGTCTTCTCATCTCGATAAAAACCTAAGTGCCAAACTTGGCTGCCCGGCAACATTTCTAACATACCATCGACCATGCCAAGCCCAGCACGCAAAATAGGAACAAGGCCTATCTCACCTAGCAAGCGATACCCCTTTGCTGTTCCTAAGGGCGTTGTTACAAGCTGTTCCTGAAGCGGCAGGTCTTGTGTGGCTTCATAACATAGGAGCTTGGCCATCTCGCCAACAACTTCCCGAAACTGTTTATGCTTTGTCTCAGTATCACGCAAGAGCGTGAGCTTATGACGCAAGAGCGGATGATTTGATACAAATACATTTTTCATCATAGTGAATATTGGCAATCCTTAATTAGCAATGTTGATGGTCAAAAAGCTCGCCACATTATATTGAGCTCATAGAACCTTGTCAAAGCACGTTCTAACAAAAAAACGAGCTTTAAATATAAGCTCGCTTTTTAGTCAATTTATGTTTAGGCTCTTGTTGTGAATAAGGACATAACTTTAACCACCAACAAATGATGAACTGGTGACAGAGGTGTTTGTACTTGTCAAAACGGAGGGATCCATTCCCGGAAATTCTCCCAAGTAACTATAGAAAAAAGCGTCCAAATCTTGCCCGGTTACTTTCTCAAAACTCCTTAAAATTTCCACCGGTGAAGTCATACGATACTTCATGCGATGGAAATAATCTGAGAGCGCCATATTCATCAAGTCAGCTTGGCTCAAATCATACTGTTGTTGTCGATTGGTATATGTGCGCTGAACAACAGTTGTTCGAGTGGGCAGCAGAGTAGTGTCTGGAAAAGATAGCGGCTGATTTCCATTCAATCCAATACGTCCCGCTGGTGTAAGGAGTTGTTTCTCTAAATCAGCATAAAATACTGTTCCCTGTGTATAAATAAGCACTGCCAATGCTGTACTGCTGCCAAATTCATTGGAAGGGCGGTACATACGGGTATCACCACTGAAAGCAAACTTGAACGAAGCAAGGGCATTGCGATCACCATTTACAAGATTATTGAAACGCTCATTGTTGTCATCATAGGCCTCACGATAGTAAATCGCTTCTGACCATGAAGCGAGCGATTCATCCAAAAAGGGATATTTTGCTTGGTTGTTGCCAACAAGACCATACCACCATTGATGTGCCACTTCATGCGCAGTCACAAGTTCAGTTGAAGGGCTGCCAGCTTGCCACACATTCCGATCAACTAAGATAATACCTGAATATTCAATCCCCCCAGCATTTGTTTCTGTTTGGGCAACGTCAAGCTCGACATAGGGGTAGTCTCCCCATAAACGATTGAAAATTTCTAAGGATCGAATTGCTGATTCTAACACCCAAGCTGCGCCTCGTTCTCCTTGTGGCATATAATAGACATTGATCTGTGTGCCATCAACACTATCGCTAATCTTGCCCATGTTGGTGCTCACCATCAAAAAGTTATCACGCATGGGGCCCGTCACAATTCGTTCTGTAATTGTATTATCGTCATTTTCAGTGCGCTCAATTGTGATACCACTAATTGCCATCAACGCATTGGCAGGATAAGTCAGTTCAATTTCCCACAAGCTAGGGTGGTTATAATAAGGGTCCCATGAGACACCATGCAAACGTTCACGCCACCATCCCTCTTCAGGGCCATCGTAAACAGACAAAACAGGCATCCAGTTTACGGCTTGGTATTGGTTAGAAGCAAAGCCAATACGTCCCGGCAAGACACCCCGTTCAGATACCATGATGAAATCCATTGACATATCCGCTATTGCACCGGGAGCAAGCCCGCCTTCAACAGGAATGACCATCACCGTATTACGTGCTTCATAATATGGCTCAACAGGTTGGCCATTTAGGTAAACATTTTCAACGCGCTGATGTGAGCCCAAATTCTCAATATTAGCTGTTAAGCGAAAGACAATTTCATCAAGCGTTACGCCGGTGTTGTTCACATAACGCACAGCCTGAGACCCCTGTATTACGGCATATTCCGTCAAAAATTCTATTTTGGCGCGAATGTAATAGCGCTGTGTATTTACAAATTGATCAACATCGCTCGCGTATTCTGGACGCATTGCAGCGTACATGTGATCAACATTCGCCCAATCCACGTCTTCAGCACGCACAGAAAAATCAGCACGCAAGGGTACAAAGGTTGGGGTAACATGCGGCATGGGTAAATCGGTGTTACGCAGCGGTGGCAAATTCACATTTGATTCATTATTCCCATTTTCGCAAGCCACTAACCAGAGCATCAAAAGCAGCAAAAAAACGCGAAAAGAATATTTTTTCACGATACGACTCCAGCCTTTATCTTTAAAGTTTTAGCTATAAACCTTACTTTAGGATTCACTACTGGGTTCAACAGAAGTATCTGTTGATGGTGTTTTTTCTTCCTCTGCAGAGGTTTCAGCTTTTTGTTGGTCATTGGATGAATCTTCAGCGGCTGATTTTGTTTCTTCAAGTGGTTTTTCTGATTGAGTCAATGCCGCAGGTAATTTAATGCTA
>RFGP01000075.1 GCA_003697365.1 Chloroflexota bacterium
AGTTGCCCTTCTTCAGGATTCATAGAGCCAATGAGCACGAAGCGTGAGCGAAACGTTCCTGCCATTGCGCCACGTCGAACAGTGTAATGGCCTTGTGCAGCAGCATCTAGGATAGCATCCACAACATCCTTCTCTAATAAATTAACCTCATCAATGTAGAGAAGGTTTTGATCTGCACGGGCCAAGATACCACGTTCTAAAACGATACGCTTTTGCTGAACTGCGATGCGTTCGTTAATACCGCCTACAACATCTTCTAGACGGGCATTTAGTGGAAGCTCTATAAGTTTAACGCGCTCAAAATGCGTAGGGATTTTTTCATCAGGTTCTAGTTCTTCTGGCAAAATATCTTCATCTGGCACTTCAATATCGGGCATAATGCCAGTTAGGCTACGAACACAGGTTGTTTTGCCAACGCCACGCGGGCCAATTAGAAGTACCCCACCAATCTGAGGATTGATGAGATTCAAGACCAGTGCAAAACGCATTTCAAGCTGACCAACCAGCGCAATAAAAGGAAATGGTAAATGCTCAGCGAAGCCGAGATCAACATGCGGTTGTCGCAAGATAGCGCGCGCACCACTGTTGTTAAGTAATTCTAGAAGCGCAGAGCCATGTAATTCTGGAAGGATATTTTCACGTTTTTTAGGCATATTTACTCGTGTTCTTTACGTTGAGACTGTTCTTCAACGGCTGCTGATTCTTCGCGCTGTTGTTGAATGCGAAAAGCTTGGCGTTGTTGTGCTTGTTCCATACGAAAACGTTGAATATCGTTTTCAGGTTCTAGTGGAGGAACGGGGCGTGGGCGGCCATGCTCATCTATAGCGACAAAAACAACATAAGCCGAATTTGTATGTGTGATGTCACCAACTACGAAGGGATTTTCAGCTTGCACTTCTACGCGAACTTCCATCGAAGTTCGGCCGGCGTAAGTCAATTCGGCGTGAATTGTTACAAGTTGCCCTACGAAAATTGGCTTACGAAAGGTCATTGAATCCATTCGCACAGTCACAACAGGGCCGCCTGCATGGCGCATCGCAGCTAGTGCACCAGCTTCATCGACCATTTTCATGATCACGCCACCATGAACATTGCCCAAACTGTTGGCATCTTGCGGACCCATAAGTCGTGCTAGAGTTACCGCAGAAAGTGAAGGGGTTTTAGCGTCCATGTCACAACTCCTCGTTTAATTCATAATATCCCACATGGATCATCTTATCATAGTTGGGAAACGTGTTGATAAATTTGTAATAATTGCTGAGCGGATGACTGCCAATTAAAGCGCTTAATTTGTTCTCGACCAGCAGCGATTAATTTTTGTCGTAAAGATTCATCATCCAATAAACGACGTAAGCCTTCTGCTATGTCATCAACATTATAAGGATCGACCATAAGCGCGGCATCTCCAGCAACTTCTGGCAATGAAGAAACATTAGATGTGAGAACAGGTGTGTCACAAGCCATAGATTCCAAGACAGGAAAACCAAAACCCTCATATAGTGAAGGATAGGCCGTGAGGATCGCGCCGCTGTACAAAGACGGAACATCTTCATCTGCGACAAATCCTGTAAAATGAACTCGATCTTCCATTTTTAGCGTGTGAACCACTTGATATATCGGGCTCTCTAACCACCCTTTTCCGCCAGCAATGACGAGGTGTATATCACTATAAGCCTCGCCTAATTTTTGCAACGCTTCAACAAGGCGAGCGTAATTTTTGCGCGGTTGAATTGTCCCAATTGAAAAAATGTAGGGCACATCAAGTGGAATCTTGTAACGCTGGCGCACTGCTAGCAATGTGGCTTCATCTGTAATAGGGCGATAGATAGGATTAATACCGCTTAGGAGCACTGTAATCTTATCAGGCTCTGTGCCATAGAGTTCGATCAAATCTTGTTTAGTAGCCTCAGAGTCAGCGAGAACGTGTGTTGCACGTTGGATAGAGTAGGGAACTGCACGATCTAGGAAAGCCTTCTGAGCGGGGTGCGCAGTCTGTGGCGCACGAACATAGGACAAATCGTGTACGGTCAAGATAGTTTTAACACGGGGCAACGTGGGTGGTAAGGTAAAATCCGGCGCATGAAAAAGCTTTATAGGGCCTATGAAGCTCTCAATTGGCCAATAAACGCGGGCTCGATGCCATAAGCGCGCAAACCAACGTGGTGTAATCTGAGTTGGATAATAACGAAAATTCTCGCCTAATGGCGCTGGAAGCTGTGCACGGGTTGCACCAGCTATAAACAACTTATAGTTTGTATGTTGATCAAGTTGTGCTACATGCGTGATGAGATCGCGCACTAGCCTTCCAATGCCTCCGCCTTGTTCATAAGCGGCAGTATAATCAATGCCAATTGCGCCATCAATTAATGATTGGTCGATCATTCCACATCACTATAAGTCCAATAGCGGTTGACGAAGAAGTTCCAGAACATCGCAATACCGCTTGCTATCGCTTGCCCTGCATTTGTGCCCACTTGATTGACAGTTTCTTCATTCCAATTGTTTTGCCCAAGCACACTCTGCACAAGCTCACCAAGAGGTGCATATACAATTCCTACAAAAATAAGCCGAAAGAAAACAGCAGTTGTATTTACAATGAAAAACTGCACAATTTGTAAAAGTATTGGGCGCGAGCGTGAATCGGGATATGTCCAATAGCGATTCCAAATGAAGTTATTAATCACCGCAAGCGTAAAAGACGTTCCCGTAGCAAGCCGAACGTAAAGGACTTCGTTAGGGCCGCTGGGTGGCAGGATCGTACTTTGTAAGATATTTAGCACCCCAAAATCAACAATAGCCCCAATTGTGCCAACAATTGCGAAACGGAGGAAACGCTCTACTTCTTTTGATTTGTTTCCAAAGTAAGCAGCAAACCAAATGATCAACCGATCAAGTATAAAGCGCGTTTTCGCCTGAGAAGTAGCAATGGGTTCTGTCATGTTGAATATTAGTCAACGTCGTTGTATGTCCAATAACGATTGGCAAAGAAATTCCAAAAAAGCACAATACCGATAGAGATTGCTTGGGCGATATTGGTACCTAATTGATTGATGCTTGTTGTGTCGTTTGCAGTATGCAAAAGCTGTTGCCCAGAATGCCCCAAAAGATCATATGAGATACGCACAAAGACAAGACGGAAAATTAACCCCACTGTGCTGATCACAAAGAACTGTGTGAGTTGTGTGCTAATGCTTCTGGAACGAGAATCTGGAAATGTCCAATAGCGATTGAGAACAAAATTATTGATCACTGCTAATGTGAAAGCTATTCCTGTAGCTAAACTCACATGAAGGCTTTCATATTGACCATTGGGTGGCAATATGGTGGATTGCAGCACATTTAATGTTGTGAAGTCAACCACTGCGCCAAAGGCACCAACCAGCGCAAATTTGATAAAGCGTTCTACTTCTTTGGCGCGCTCTCCAAATAAGCTGGCAATAGCCCAAATTAGGCGATCGATACCGTCAAAGATAGTTAATGCAGAAGTTTCAGATGTTGTTCCAGCCAATGTTATATTTCCTCAGCTTGCTTTGAACGATTATGCAAGATGCCTAGTACACCAAATAATACGCCAATATGCAAGAAAATATTATTTACATAAAGTTTGTCAACGAGGCTATGCACTGCAAGATGTACCCAAACGCCGACTAGCCCAATAATAATGCCACGTTGCCAACCACTTGTCATGCTGATAGGGCGATAAGTTGCACTAAAAATAAGCCCCCACATAATGAGGTAAGCAGATAACCCTAGTATACCCGTTTCAGCAAGCAAGTTTAAATAATAGTTGTGCGCATGGCCCAATGCTTCTGGCCAATTGATCAGCGCATAATCTTTATAAGCCGCTTCATAATTACCAAAACCTACCCCTAGCCACAAATGATCAGTCGCCATAGCAAGTGCTGATTGCCAGTGTGCCAAACGTTCTACAACGGCATAATTATCATCATTAATGGGTGCACCCCGCACATCACGAAATCCTGTAAAGTCTTCGGTAAAATTCAGTACGCGGTCACTGATTTGGGAAGGTAGTTGTCCGCTGGAATATAAAATACTCCCTAATATGATAGTTCCTATTATGAGCATTGTACCCTGCCAGCGTTTAGAGGGAAGCACCCATAACATGGCTAGGCTTGCCGCTGCAAACCCGATCCAAGCACCACGACTCCAAGACACAAGTAAGCCGAGCAATAAAATACCGCTAGCGCTGAATGAGCCAATAGCCAAAACGATATTCGAGAATGTGCGTTGCTGCCATGCTGTTATAAAGAGCCCCCATGATACGCCTAAGGACAGAGGTAAAATCAAGCCCATGAAAGCCCCAAAGGGGTTGGGCTGGCCAAAAGTTCCAAATGCGCGGAAATATTGATAGTCTAATATCCACAGGTGTGGTGCCCCTGAACCACCCTGAAATTGATAGATGCCAACGATGGCCTGTGAAACACCAACAAGAATCAAGGCAATGACTAGCCACTGCCAGCGGATTAGACGTTGATCATTGAGAACATAGATGAGCACTAATATCTCAACCCACTTGAGCCATTCGTTAATTGCCGCTCCCACAGATATTGCATTGGGGATCGTTAATAATGTTGTGGCCAGAAAAAATAAAACTGCGTTGAAAATTGGTATTTGGAAGGGGTTTGGAAAACGCTCCTTTAGATGCAAGCGTCTTATTCCCCAAACACCAATCGCAACCACAAAACTAAGCTGCCCAACATCAAGAGGGAAATTAATGGCGAGTTCAGTTTCAAGCAGGGTTTTCATGGGGGCGATAAAAAGCAACACTACAAATGCGAGTGTTGGTTCAAGCAAAAAAAATATCCCTAAACTGATAGTACCTATAAGGAGAAGTGACATTATGTTGGGTAAGGTAACAATAGATAACCCAACAACAAGTCCAATAACTGCCCAGTATATGGTATATGTTTGATGATTAGGGATAGAAAGCGTCATTGGTTATGCTTGTTTATCCTTGAAAAAACGAATAGTTTCGCGCAATCCATCTTCTAAGGATACTTTTGGCTCCCAGCTTAATACTGAACGCGCTCGTGAAATATCAGGGCGGCGCGTCTGGGGATCATTTTCAGTTCGGGCGCGTGGTTGAAAAACAATTCCACCGGGATTATTGGTTAGATCGTTGATAATATGTGCCAACTCTGCTATGGATTTTTCAGCATGAGGATTGCCGATATTGACAGGATCAGTATACGTGCTGTTGAAAAGCCGATAAATCCCTTCAATTAAATCTGAATAGTAACAAAAACTCCGTGTCTGAGAACCATCGCCATAGACTGTTAAAGGCTCACCGCGCAATGCTTGGGCAATGAAGTTAGGGACAACGCGACCATCTTCAAGGCGCATTCTTGGCCCATAAGTGTTGAAGATACGCACAATACGTGTGTCGATACCATGTGTGCGATGGTACGCCATAACCATTGCTTCAGCAAAACGCTTTGCCTCATCATATACTCCGCGCGGCCCAATGGTATTGACATTACCGTAATAATCTTCATGCTGTGGATGTACGAGCGGATCACCATATACTTCTGAAGTGGATGCAAGCATAAAACGTGCCCCTTTTGCACGGGCAAGCCCAAGTGTGTTGTGTGTTCCTAATGCGCCTACTTTTAAGGTTTGGATTGGATACTTCAGATAATCAACAGGACTTGCTGGTGAAGCAAAATGTAGCACTGCATCAACGGGACCATCAATGAAAATGAAGTTAGAAATATCATGATGAATAAATTTAAACGATTTGTGACCTGCTAAATGAGCAATGTTGGCGACATTGCCCGTAATAAGATTATCAATAGCGATAACTTCATGACCTTCTGCTAGAAAACGATCACAAAGATGAGACCCTAAAAATCCAGCACCACCAGTGATTACAACGCGCAATGTTATCTCTCCATCATGTTGTGTTTTAGCTAAAGCTCATTATCTTGCGAGCTTGGCAGCAATGTTTGCTCTAAGTTTAGAATAATTGTCAAAGCCCCTAGCAAAAATACATAAAAGTAGCTTAGGTTTATAAATGCTATTCCTGCATCAACTAGGCCATGTGCAAGGGTATAAGTCATACTTCCTATGCATCCGAGCAGGATTGCCCATAAATGACCCTGCTTAAGCCGAATTGGCCGCAGTAAATGTAGCACAGTTTTCCAAAAATGCCATTGAGTATATAGAAAGGCCATGATTCCCCAAATGCCAAAGCGTACCCAATGCTCTAGCAAGATATTATGTGGATGTGACAAGTTCGGATCAGCGGCACCTTCAGGCATGATATAGCGACTGCGATAAGCATATAGAAATTGGTCAAGCCCAACACCTGTTAGAGGATTCTCGCGTAGTAATTCGAGCGTGCTACGCCAAACATTAATCCGAAAAACTGTTGTTGCGCTATTAAAATCGGTGAGATTACGCAAACGTGGAATCAATCTTGAAAGAGGAATGAGCGCCAAAAAGCCCATAATTCCCATGCTCACGATCCAGCGCCATGCACGTTGCCCTTGCCAAGTAAGAAGCAACATAGCCACTGTAAGGGGCATTCCAATAACAATTCCCCCCAAACTTTGTGTCAGTAAAAAAGCGATTCCAAGAATAGCGGTTGTAATGAGCCCAAATCCACGTCGCCAAGCACTTAACGGCACAATGGCATA
>RFGP01000076.1 GCA_003697365.1 Chloroflexota bacterium
CAAATCGACAGAAACAATTGAGCCGGGCGGGAAATGACCCGCTAAGATACCATCTGAAAGTTTATCCTCAACCAAATTGGTGATGACACGACGCAATGGGCGTGCACCATATTCAGGATCGTATCCTTCACGCCCTAGATAGGCACGCGCTGCTTCGCTCACTTCCAAATCTAAGTCGTGCTCTTTCATTAATTGACGCACTTCGTTAAGGCGTAGCTCGACAATTTGGTTGATCTCATCTTTCGTGAGCGCACGGAATACGATTGTGCCATCGAGTCGATTCAAAAACTCTGGGCGGAAGTGTCGGCGCAATTCATCCATTACGCGCTTACGCATTTCATCATATTCTTCTTGTTGAGTTAGGGCTTCGTCTCGTTTAAATTCAAAACCCAAGCCTGCACCGCGTTTGATAGTATCCGCACCGACATTACTGGTCATCACAATAATTGCATTGCGGAAGTCCACTTGGCGGCCACGTGCATCAGACAAATGCCCTTCTTCCATAATTTGAAGCAGCATATTCAATGCTTCAGGGTGTGCTTTTTCCACCTCATCGAAGACAACAATGCTATAAGGACGACGGCGCATTGCTTCGGTCAACTGGCCAGCATCTTCATAGCCTACATAGCCGGGAGGTGCTCCCGTTAGACGAGCGACTGTATGACGCTCCATAAATTCGCTCATGTCTAATTGGATAAGCGCATCTTCACTGCCAAATAAGAATTCAGCAAGCGCTTTGGACAGTTCCGTCTTCCCAACGCCTGTAGGGCCAAGGAAGAGGAATGAACCAATCGGACGGCGTGGGTCTTTAAGCCCTGCACGCGAACGACGTACTGCTTTACTGATGGCCACAATCGCTTCATCTTGCCCAATGATACGACGATGCAATTCTTCTTCCATTCGTAGCAATCGTTGAGATTCTTCTTCTGCGATTGTTGTCACCGGAATACCTGTTAGCATTCCTAGCACTTCGGCAATATCTTCGGCCACTAGGCGCGGTTTTTGCGTTTCTTGATTCCAACTTAGTTTGAAGCTCTCAAGACGCTGATCAATTTCCTCTAGGCGTTCTTTCAACTCAGCTACACGCGCGGTATATTCTTCTGTCTCAACAAAATCTTCTTCCTCGCGCTGAGCTTCAAGGTCTTCAAGCTCATCAATAATGTTGAATCGCTCAGATTCTAGTTGTCGATAACGAGTGCTGTCTGGGCTCTTGTACATACGTACACGGCTTGAAGCCTCATCAATGAGATCAATAGCTTTATCTGGCAAGAAGCGATCTGGCAAATAGCGGGCTGACAGGTTGGCTGCTGCTTCGATAGCCTCTTCTGTAATTTCTAGATCATGATGCTCTTCATATGCGGCTTTGATACCGCGCAGAATTTCGATGGTCTGCTCAATCGTTGGTTCTTCAACCAACACTTTTTGGAACCGACGCTCAAGCGCAGCATCGTTCTCAATATGCTTGCGGTACTCATCAAGCGTAGTAGCACCAATACATTGCAACTCGCCGCGTGCAAGTGCAGGTTTTAGGATATTTGCCGCATCGACACTGCTACCTGCAGAGCCAGCACCAACAAGCATGTGCACTTCATCAATGAACAAAATACTGTCAGATTGTTTTAACTCTTCAACAACGCGCTTTAGGCGCTCTTCAAACTGGCCACGATACATTGTGCCAGCAACAAGGCTCCCGACATCCAGCTGTAGAACGCGCTTGTTTAACAGTGGCGCTGGAGCGTCACGGTTTACGATACGTTGTGCTAACCCTTCTACAATAGCTGTCTTACCTACGCCGGGTTCACCAATAAGAGCAGGGTTGTTTTTGGTACGACGGCTCAAAATTTGGATAACGCGCTCAATTTCTAGCTCGCGTCCGATGACTGGGTCTAGCCGATGTTCTTCAGCGAGTTGAGTTAAGTCAGTTGCCAACTGATCAATGAGTGGCGTAGAGCTTTTCTTCTCAGCACGAGGAGAGCGTGATACTGATGCACTACTCGTGCGGCTTGAAGCAGAGCTTGGCGAGTCTGATTCCCGCGACTCGCTGCTTGGTCGACGATTACGATCAGGGTCTTCTTGTAAAATACGGCGTGTCTGCCGACGAATATCGTCAGGATTAATATTGAGTCGTTTCAACACTTCAATAGCAACACCATCATTTTGGCGTACTAGTCCTAAGAGAAGGTGTTCTGTTCCAATGTAATGATGATTTAATCGGCGCGCTTCATCTACTGCTAACTCTAGCACTTTCTTTGTGCTAGGGGACAAGTCCATTTGTGTAGGCTCAGTGGTACGTTTAGAGCTGGTCATGCGTTCGATGAGTTCTTCGACACGACGCTGATCTAGACCAAGTTCGCTCAAAACGCGGCCCGCAACACCACCTTCTTCACGCATGAGACCGAGCAGAAGGTGTTCTGTCCCGATGTAGCTATGTTGCATACGTTCGGCTTCTTCTTGCGCCAAACTGAGCACACGACGTGCCCGTTGGGTGAAGCGCTCCATCTTATTACCACCTTGGCCTTGACTTCGCTGTTCTGGCATTGTTTTTTCCTTCCAAAACACCGACCTAATAGAAGCATCCATGTCTATTTGATGGAGGAGACATTAGGTACGCTTTGCTTACGTTAAATTGCTTTGTGACATACTTTCTGTTCCATATGGCAACAGGAACTTTTAGCTCTAACATCAGCTTACACATAAAGTAAGCGATGAATGGCTAGGGTTGATGCCCCAACCCTTATTTTCCCTCAACAGCCTTACGCCTCCATAAAATGCTTCAGGTGTTATAGGTATTCTTTGATAACGTACAATCTAAACCAATAACATCATACACTATTTATATTCAATAATTGTTAGAACAACATAACTCTTCATTAATTTTTCGTGAGCATTAATTTTGTAAAGAGCGCTTCGTCTAAATTTTCATATCAAAAAATAGCGCAGTACTCTTTAATTATGAATTATAAAGGAGATTGATAAACATAAGCAAGTCGACACTATGTTCATCAATGCTCCTCGTTTTTGCATTGTTTTTAAGTTGCGTTGTGATGATTAGGCTCCACTATTGAAGTCCCAATCAAAGTCCATGTAATCAGGTGAGTCAACCTGCTTTAAGCTCAACCCTAGACGGCGTTGATCGCGGTCTATCTTTATAATA
Source organism: Chloroflexota bacterium (assembly GCA_003697365.1). Classification (GTDB taxonomy): domain Bacteria; phylum Chloroflexota; class Anaerolineae; order Aggregatilineales; family J027; genus J027. The sequence goes on from RFGP01000076.1 coordinate 3,155, forward strand.
CGCAACGTAAGCACATCTCCCTTACTAACAACTTCTCTTGGATGACGTACACGATGCTCAGATAGCTCACTCACGTGAATCAGCCCCTCAATTTCGGGATGATCGACCAGACGAGCAAATGCGCCAAATTTGGTAAGTTTAGTAACCGTTGCTTGGATAAGTTGCCCCTTCTTGTACTGATCGACCACTTGTTCCCAAGGATCGTCACCCAAACGGCGCATACTTAAGCCAATGCGGCGGCCTTCGAGATCAACGCTGATCACCTCAACTTCTACTTCTTGGCCAACTTCTACTACTTCACTCGGATGTGTAACATGCGTCCAAGATAATTCAGTGAGATGAACCAAGCCGTCAGCACCGCCCAAATCCACAAATGCGCCGAAGTCGGTTAGGCTGGTAACAACGCCTTTGCGAACTTGGCCTTTTTGTAATTCATTCAATAGCTGGGTTTTGCGCTGTTCGCGAATTTCACGATTGGCAGCCTGCTCAGATAAGATAAGCCGATTACGAGAACGCTTGAGCTCTACCACCTTCACATAGATAGTTTCACCTAACATACTTCCCCAGCGCTCTTCGGGGCTTTCACCTTGCGCACGCTCACGGCGTTCTGCACTGATTTGGCTTGCGGGCACAAAACCACGCAAACGACCAAACCGTACGATTAAACCGCCTTTGTTATAACCCGATACCTTACCCGTATAAACTTGTTGGCTTTCAAGGTATTCTTCTGCCTTGCGCCAATCGCTTTCTTCAAGTGCACGACTAATTGAAAGCACCGCTTTGCCGTCACTATTAGAGGGATTGAGCACATACACCAATATATTAGTCCCCTCTTTCAGGGTTTCTAATGTAGCGCTCGTCAAACGCTCTAATTCACGGCTATTAATGATACCTTCGCCATGCTCACCTAAGTCAACACGAATTTCTGTAGGCGATGTCGAAACAATCGTGCCCTCAAGCAATAAACCGCGCTTTAAGCCTGTGGCGCTTTCAGTGTCACTCGCTTCATTGTCTTCTTCATCGTCATGCTCGTTTTCACTTGCGCCCACAACGTCTTCATCATCTTCTGTAAGTTCATCTTCAGAAGTTGTTGGTTGTTCTACAGCAACTGACGTATTTTGGCTTATTGCTTCTGATGGATTTTCTGCTTCAGAAGCAAGTGTTTCGACTTCCTCTACAGTTTCTGCTTCAGGTGTTACTGCTTCAGATAGGTTGTTGGATGGTTTTTCATGTTCAGCCACAGGACTTCTCGGCCTCCTCTAGTCGAGTTCTCTAGGTGTTACCAGCTTTATTGCCAGTAACTATCGGGAACGGCAAATAATTAATAGATTACCGAATACTTGTTACATTTTACCACAAGCACATTAGGGTTGATTTGTTAGAACCGCGTATATTTTTCAGTCATTTTTACCAAATCTACAGCCAAGCACAATCAATTGTTCAATGACAATGCAGAGGCACAATCTATTATTATTTGGTGAGAAAGTACGCGGAATTACACTAACACTATACCCTTGCTAATACATTATACATTGTGCACGTAGCGAATTAAAGCCCAAACCATAGCGCTCATCAAAATGTAATCTATGCCTCAGTAATATGGTTCTCAATGTTTTGTAGAAACTTTCTATACAAAATAAGACATCCTTAAAACAAGCAGATTAGGGTACAATGCCCAATACTAATGAAAATTCAAGTGTAGGATAACTTATGCATCGTTTAATTCGTTCTTTGGTGCACAAAAAGCGTTTTCGACGCTGGCTTATACGCTTGTGGTTATTTCCGCTGCTATTAATGACACTTTCGCTTTCATTGGGGGTAGGTGTCGTAGAAGCAACGGATGGAATGCGTGGGAATCGCTGTGTAGTGCGCGAAGACGAATATATCGAACATGACTTTTATTTTTATTGCTGGTCATTAGTTGTGCGTGGCACCATTGAAGGCGACTTAGTCGGTGTTGCTTCCGAAGTTACCATTACCCAAGATGCCGTCGTAACAGGTGATATTTGGGTATTAGGTGGGCAACTACAAATACGCGGCGCAGTAGGGGATGATGTGCGTTTTGTGGGGGCAGATTTAGACATTGAAACCCCTTCAACTTTTGCCAACCCTCGCACCGATATTACCACCCTAGCAATTAGTGCAGAAATTTCTTCTGATGTCACTATTCCCGGTGATCTTCTAATGATTGGGTACCAAGCCTTAGTGTTTGGCAATGTTGGAGGAAACATCGATTTTCAAGGGCAATCATTGTATCTTCAAGGGCGTGTTAATGGTGATGTCAATGCAATTGTGGGTGACGCACGCCAAGAAATAAGTATCCGCACAATCCCACTTCTTCCTTACTCCATTCGTCTTAGAGATTATGGCTTGTATATAGATGAAACGGGTTTTATAGCTGGTGACTTACACTATGAAGCTGCACAAGCCGCTAACATTCCACGCGGTGTTATAGGAGGAACTACTCGCTATACTCAAATTCTTTCAGCCCAAGATATTACACGAGTACAAGAACCGCGTACGTTTATTAACATCTTTCGTAATTACGTCATTGAGTCCTTAAAGGACATCATTCCATTAACTGTTGTGGGCTTATTGGCGCTACAGTTTTTCTCCCATACATTCGCAGAAGCAGCGCGTCGTATTCGGCGAGCGCCTCCCTCTGTTGTAAGCTGGGGGCTCATGTTGTCTATTTTATTTTTCCCCATTGCTCTTGGTCTTATCCTAGTGAGTCTTATCCTCGTATTTTTAATCACAATTATCACACTAGGATCAATGACATTACTCATAAGCGTCACCTTGCTTATATTCAACCTTTTATTCATTTTTGGCTTTGGCTTTGTATTGCTTTATCTAAGTCGTGCCATTGCATGTTACTTGTTAGGAGTCGTGATCGTAAACCGTGTTCGCTTCTATCTAGCAAGGCGAAACCACGATCCGGATGATCCGCCTATTTACTTACCTCCCATTGCCTCAGAAAAACGTTGGATGCTGCTAATTTTAGGCACATTCATTTATGGCGCTATCGTTAATGCTCCTCTACCTGCACCTGTTCCCCTCTTGATTTACGGGATAGAGTTTTTAGCAGTTTGCTCAGGGCTAGGTGCTGTTTTCATGCTTATTCGTGATGCATGGTATCAATATGAAATGCGTCATGGCTTGGCTCCCCGACGTAGTTTCAATCTTGATCCCGATATTATTGAAGATCGCGATACACCTCTCGGTATGGACAATTTACCAGAGGGTTTTACAGGATTTGATAGCTAATTATGCAAGCATTACTTGAACGCTGGCGTTCTCGATTACTTTTTGGCGTTTTACTGCTAACTTATGGCGAATTTGTGGGATGGCAAACGCTCCCACAGAACAGTCTTCAAGATTGGGGAGCAATTCTTGTTATTTACATAGCAATCATGGGCGTGGTGCTAGATGTGTATGTACGATGGTATGTTGACGATACAATAAATACTTTATTGGCTGCTGGTATCTTTGGAATTTTGCATGGCACCATTATCTCTACTAACTTAGCGCGTAATCTGCCATTAAGCATTATCATTTTTGGTACGGCAACGCCTGCTCTTATGTTTTTACTAGCACACTATAGCTTTCGACTATTGTATAGTGCAGATAATCGATTTCGTTGGCTATACTTTGTGCTTCCTTTCATTGGCTTAGTGCAGGGCATATGGACACGTTGGCTGCCCCAAACCAACACCGTAAATATTGATATACCTTCGTTATTCCAAATACTCCTGCCTACACTATGCTTATTTATGTTTTGTGGAATTTTGCCCCTTTTACAACCAACACTACGCATCACACAGCTAGATTGGATGTTAACACCTTATGAGGCCGCTCTATGCTTTGGAATATTAGGAGTAGCGATATTTTCACGCATAAATGAAGCGACATTAAATACATTTGCGCTTTTAGTTGGTGCGATATTGCTCCTAACTTTTGCTGGATTAGCACGCCTATATCAAACAACATTAACAACATCACTTAAATGGGAAATTCTTATCAAGCCTCAAAAGATATATATTGTATATTGGTGGGTTGCATTTTTATTGTTTGGCATTGGTGCTGTTATAGGTTACAACTTGCCACAACATGGAACAGATTCTTTTCAAGCAACATTAATGGTAGGAGGACTGATCATTTTTGGTATGTTGTGGCCACCATTTGTATCTTTTTGGGTGAGTATGCAAGCCTTTATTGAACTAGGGAGACAGGAATTTTGAGCGAACTAGACGAATACTATCAAAAGATGCAAGCCAATCAGGGGTGGGTTATTATTTTAGAGAGTTTTGCACGTTTTATCGCTCCTCAACCTGAACAACTTGTATTGGACATTGGCACTGGGCCGGGGGCGCTGGTTAATATCCTCGCCACTCAACATCAGGCACGAGTGTATGGTGTGGATTATAGTTTTCAATTGATGCGCTCTGCTCGATCCAACTATGCAAACTTGGGAACGGTTTTTGTAACAGGCGCATTGCCAACACTACCATTTGGCGATAACACTATTGACATAGCCACTGCTACAAACGTGCTGTACTTACTTGATGATCCACAATCTGCTGTGGTTGAAATTAGCCGTATTTTGAAACCTAATGGGCAATTAGTAATGCTTAATCCTTCTCCTAAAATGAGCGTTGCCTCAGCCACAGCTTTAGCAAACGAACGTAATTTGACAGGTTTTGAACGCGAAAATTTTATCGATTGGGGACAGATTGCTGAAGATCATGTACGATGGTCTATAGAAGACATCAAAGCGCTTTTTGCTCCAGCAAATCTTGTGATTGACGAATGGCGTGAGCGCATTGGTGACGGTTTAGCATTATATGTTCGCGGCATTAAACAATAATCATAAAATCACTGGGGGGCTTTTATGTCACAAGATAAACGACTTCAAAATATTGACCGTATGATGAACGAAATTCGTGATGCACTTTCTTGGACAAGCGAAGAGCGTGAAGTTAATGAATTAAAAGCATTGCAGTTGTTATTAGAAATTACACGTGAATTGCATGAACGCCATGAAATTCATGAGCGCATTCAATTGATCTTAGATAGTGTGATTGCATTTGCAGATGCAGATCGTGCCTTCTTGATTCTCATAGATGATCAAGGTCAACAACGTTATAAGATGGGGCGCGACAGTCAGGGGCAATTTATCAGCCATGAACAATTTACACCTTCACAGGGAGTTATCGAACGTACCTTAGAACGCAAAAGAACTTTGTTGGTTCCTGATGCTCAGATAGATAGCGAATTGAGCAAACGCCAAAGCATCCAAGAACTTCATTTGCGAACAATTATGTGTGCTCCCTTAAGCGTGCAAGAGAAAATTATTGGATTACTCTATGTCGATAGCCAGCATTCTCTAGGTCAATATTCTTCGGCACATGTTAACGTCATTGCGAGCTTAGCTGATCAAGCAGCTGTTGCAATACGCAACGCTGAGAAATTTGATACAAAGACATAATTGGTTGCGATTATGCTCCATCGTTAGTATATTTGTTCTCAATATTAACAGCAGCAACCTTCATGAGGATGATATGATCGGGCAAACACTAAGTGGGCGTTACCGTATTGAAGCGTTTATCGGTGAGGGCGCAACAGCTATTGTGTATCGCGCTGTCGATCTCCGTTTACAACGCCCTGTAGCGGTCAAAATTCTATTACCGCACGTTTCTGAAACTACACGCAAGCGATTTGAGCGTGAAGCCCATGCCGCAGCACGCCTCAATCATCCTAATATCATGGCTATCTATGACTTCGCAGAGGATAATGGTACTGAATATTTAGTGGTTGAGCTTATTGAAGGACGACCACTTTATGAATTTATCCCCGCTGATCCCGAATTAGTTATTGAAGTTGGCTATCAAATTTGTGTAGCACTTGAATATGCTCACCAAATAGGACTCATTCACCGCGACATTAAACCTGCAAACATCAATCTCACCGCTGATAATCAGATTAAGCTAATGGATTTTGGGCTCGCTATCCCTAAACAAGGCGATCAAAAACGCCTCACGGCGAGTGGTACAATCATTGGCACCCCCGCATATCTTTCGCCAGAACAAGCACAAGGTCTCCCGCTTGATCCGCGTACAGATATTTATTCACTGGGCATTGTTCTATACGAGATGGTGACAGGCTTGTTGCCATTTGATGCTGATGATGTTGGCACAATTTTGTTACAACAGGTCAAAAAACCACCTGAGCCGCCAAGCAAGCATACGCCTAATATGCCTAAAGCATTAGAAGAGGTCATCCTAAAGGCATTGCAAAAGAAACCCTCGCAGCGATTCCAATCTGCTAAAGAAATGGGAGATGCTTTATACGACATCAAACGCGGGTTTACATCATCCAGTTCTGAGAGCATTCATTCTGCACGTCAAACAGAATCTGAAGAAGCGAAAGAGCTGCGCCTTGTTTTAGCTGATGATCATGTGTTAACACGACAAAGCCTCGCCTACTTTTTAGATGACTTAGAGGGCATTACTGTTGTAGGACAAGCCTCTAACGGAGATGAAGCCTTTGAACTTGTAGGCGAATTACATCCAAATGTATTATTGCTTGATCTCAACATGCCCGGAACAAATGGGCTCGTCATCTTACCTAAGATTCGTAAGGCATACCCAGATGTTAAAGTTTTGGTGTTGACAGGTCGCGAAGAAAATTCGCTGATTATGAATGCGTTGAGAGCAGGAGCACATGGCTATATCCTTAAAACAAGCTCTGAAAATGAGCTAGAACAAGCAGTCCGTGATGTTGCCAGTGGGCGTTTAGTCTTAGGGCAAGGAGTTGCTGAGAGCCTTGTGGGTGGTATGGTTAACCCTGTAAGTCAATCTAATGAAGTGCTTGATGCCATCCAAAAAGATATTCTTACACTTGTAGCAGCAGGGTTATCTGATAGTGACATTGCCCATCACATTGGAATGCCCGAAGCTGACATGCAAGCAACCCTAATGCAAGCAATTGATGCATTAGGGGTTTCATCACGCACAGATGCTGCGCTTGTTGCGTTGCGCTCTGGTCTAATCAGCATTGACGATGTGCAAAGACTTTGAGAAGTTGGCTGGCGAAATTTCGTCAGCCAACTTCATTGCAATCAATTCAACTACTATAAATATCAAAATACATATAAGTGCCAATGACGATGAGCAACAGCCAACTCGCTAATGTCGTTCGCATCCAGAGTTTAATGTTTTTCACTTTTGCGAACTCTGGCAGTTTTTTCTCAAACCACATCCGTAAAACCAAATAGCTCGCAAAAATACAAACTAATATGCCAAAAATCGCGTGAAGATATATTACGTCTTGGCTATAGGTAGGGGTTTTTGCCTCTAAATAACCTTCAACATTGCGCGTCATACGCCCTGTCACAGAAAACCAATTCACCAACACTAAAAATGTCATGATGTTGCGATGTGTTGTAAAGTCTTTACGAACGGCAAAAGCACCGCCAACCAATAGCCCTAAAAAGGCAAACCACTGAAACAATACATTAACATCTGCCCCTAATGGTGCTGGAAAACTTTGGACGGTTGCTTCAGAATCCTTAGAGCGATCACTTTCCTGTGGCAAAGCATTTGACGTGTTGTCTTCAAGATTTAATTCTGAAAATGAATCTTCATCCGTTCCTTCAGAGGTGGACTCATTCGGTTCAACTGTGGGCTCGGCTCTTTCAATAGGTTCTGACGTGGCTGAAGGTTCAGCAGTTGTATTTGGAACAATAGTGGGTTCAGCGTTTTGAATAGGCACCTCTGTTGGTTCAGGGGTTGTTTGTGGTACCGTTGAAACTTCAAAATTCGCCAGCCCTAAAAACCCTTCTTCATCATCTTGACGGACTAAATAAAAAAGACCACCACCAACAATCATTGCAAGAACAACAACAATTAGACCTTGTAGCGAAGTTTGTATTCTCATGATGCCTCTCGATAATTATAAAAAACGTTAAGTTTTTTGTACTTGAAAAACTTTTTAAGAGCAAACGAATTGATTCGTTTAATGACATTGCTTGCGCTATAATAAAAAAGATATATATTTGGTGCTCGTATAGGAAAGGTTTTACTGTGGTAGACCGTCGCCCGAACATCTGGAAGCTACAAGCAAACCAAGATATAGATGGACTTTGCCGAGCACTGGCTTATAGTGACCCTGATATTAGGAAAAGAGCAGCGGCAGCACTACGCGCATTAGGTGCAACCGAAGCAGTAGACTATCTCCGCCAAGCCTTACAGGCAGAACGTCAGCCAGATGTACGCGAGCATTTGATGGCTGCACTTACTCATCTTGACGGCTCTTTTTCTGAAGCAGTGGCTAAGGAAAAGAAGCGCGATGCGTTAATTCAAAAACTCTCCACAAGCCATGATGCAAAAGAACTCATTGAGGCTGCACAACAACTGGGAGAACTAGGTGATCAGCTTGCAACAGAAGCGCTTGTTACGCTCTTTCGCAACACCACACAACCAGATCGGGTAAGATTAGCCGCTGCGAAGGCGCTTTTAAACTTAAAAAGTGCCCCTTCAGTAGTAACTTTGTTAGCTGGTCTTAAGAAAGATAATTGGCGTGTAAGACACAACGCCGCTGCAGTGTTAGGGCAGTTGCGCGCCACATGGGCTACGGAGCCTCTCATCGAAGCACTAAGCGATCCACATCCAAATGTTCGCCTAGCAGCAGCGGCAGCATTGCATCGCTTCCAGACCCGTCAAGCGCTAGAAGCACTGGCGCTATATCAAAAGCGGCGCACAGGGCAGACAAAACCATTACCGCATCGCCCTGATCTTGCACCACCAATTTCGAGCAAGCCTGAAAAAGACACTGCTCCATCAGATAAACCGTCACCCCAACCCAACACGACCATGCCTCGTGTTGAACACACCAAGACGCGCGAGATACGAGTAGACCCCAAACGACAAACACAGCAAATCATGCCACGTTTGCCCATTTTACCTAAGACAGACGATGAAGAGGACGAAAACCCATCATCGCCTACTGCTCCAGAAAAGACTTAAACTAAAAACACCGTCAAATTGACGGCGTTTTTTCTAGCTATCATTGCTATACACTTATTGGCTAGGATTGCTCGGACGAGTAAGCCCGGGAATAAGGCCTTGCACAATATCAATAGGCAAGGGGAAGATAATAGTGGAGTTATTTTCAGCGGCAATTTCAGTCAAAGTTTGCAGATAACGTAGTTGTAAAGCAATAGGTTCTTGTGACATCTGAGCCGCTGCTTGACGTAACTGCATTGCTGCTTGCAATTCACCCTCAGCATGGATGACTTTCGCACGGCGCTCGCGGTCTGCTTCAGCCTGACGTGCCATCACGCGCTGCATGGATGTAGGCAGCTCAACATCTTTAATTTCCACTAAAGAGACTTTAACTCCCCATGGGTCTGTGGCTTCGTCAATAATATTTTGAAGTTCTTCATTGATGCGCTCTCGTTCAGCCAACAAATCGTCTAATTCAACTTGGCCAACAACACTACGTAAGGTTGTTTGAGCAAGCTGTGCTGTTGCAAGGTTGTAGTTCTTAATCTGAACAACAGAACGCTGTGGATCAACAACACGATAATACACAATTGCATTGACTCGAATAGTAACATTGTCGCGCGTAATACAGTCTTGTGGAGGAACGTCTAAAGTGACAGTGCGCATATCAATAACTTGCATTTGCTCAACAATCGGGATAATGAAGAAGAGACCGGGACCTCTTGCCCCCACAACACGCCCCAAACGAAAGATCACGCCTTTTTCATATTCAGTGACAATGCGTAATCCGCTAAGTAAGAATAATAGGCCGATAAATCCTATCGAGCCACAACAAACAAGCAAAAATTCCATAGGTGGACATCCTTTCAAAATCAAAAACCATATGCATATTTAGTATAGACCACATTAGAATTTTGTACCGCATTCCCCCTAGAAATTAGTAGGCAAAAATACTGAGGCTTGCCAATTTGCAAATTCTCATCAAAAGTTAACGCAACATATCCTGCCATTATGTCTATTCTATATAGAGTGAATGGTGAATAACTGTTGAGGAAAGTTAAAAATTATGACAGCGTATAGCAGGCGACGCTCTCGTGAAAAAATGTCGTGGGCAGACCTACGACGTGGGATAGCCCAGTTATCTGCTCAAAAATGGGTTACCATCGGTGCTTATATTAGCTTGTTGATTGGTACATTCAGCACGGCAGTGATTCCGCTTTTAGTTCGTTCTATCATAGATGAAGGGTTAAATCCCAACAACCCCACTCAAAGCGATGAGAATTTAGTAATTCGTCTCAGCGTATTGATGGTAGGTATCGCCATTGTGGGAGGTGTTTTCACGTTTTTGCAGGGATATTTAGCTGAACGTGCGAGCCAATGGGTAGCATACGATTTACGTAATAACCTCTATCAAAAAATACAAACACTATCTTTTAGCTATCATGATCGTGCTCAAACCGGCCAACTTATGACACGTGCGACTAGCGATGTTGAAGCCTTGCGCATGTTTATTGGACAAGGTTTGATATTTGCTTTGAATGCAATTCTGTTGTTGCTTGGCATCACTTTGATTTTACTGGCGCTTAATTGGCAACTGACAATGGTTGTGATCCCTGCGCTTATATTGATGGCGATAATCTTTGCCATTTTCGGAGTGCGTGCACGCCCACTCTTCCAAGCTGTGCAAGAAAGGCTAGGGGTTTTCAATACTATCTTGCAAGAAAATTTAGCAGGCATTCGTGTCGTAAAAGCATATAATCGAGAAGCGTATGAGCGTCAACGCTTTCAAGCGGCAAATTATGCATTACGTGATGCCAGCTTGCGTTCAACACGAGTTATTGCCACCATTTTCCCTTCAGCATTTGTTATTGCAACGCTCAGCTTAATTTTGGTCGTTTGGCTGGGCGGAAATTTTGTCATTGATAATCGGCTTGAACTGGGTGAACTAACAGCTTTTACCACATATCTTTCATTATTGTTGGTTCCTGTAGCTCAATTAGGCTTTATTATTGCATCAGCAAGCCAAGCCAGCGCCAGTGCTAGCCGTATTTTCAATATTTTAGATACCGAAAATGAGATCAAAGAAAAGCCAGATGCCATTGTCTTGCCGCCTATCAAAGGCAAAGTAGCATTTAATAACGTTTCGTTCCGTTACTTTAGCAACAGTGAATATGTACTCTCTAATGTAAGTTTTGTTGCACAACCCGGCCAAACAGTTGCCTTGTTGGGTGCTACTGGTAGCGGTAAAAGCACAATTATTAACCTTATTCCTCGTTTTTATGATCCTACTGAAGGAAGCATCACCATTGACGACATCGATATTCGAGATGTCACGCTGGAAAGTTTGCGCCGTCAAATAGGTATTGTCTTACAAGAAACACGTTTGTTTACAGGAACAATTCGCGATAATATCGCCTTTGGTCGCCCAGAAGCAAGTGAAGAGGAAATCATCGCTGCGGCAAAAGCTGCTGCCGCACACGATTTTATTATGGAGTTTCCACAGGGCTACGATACTCCTGTTGGCGAGCGCGGCGTAACACTATCAGGTGGGCAAAAGCAACGTATCGCCATTGCGCGCGCTCTTATTCTTAATCCGCGAATACTCATTCTAGATGACAGTACTAGCAGCGTTGATGTCCAAACGGAATACAAAATCCAGAAAGCGCTTGATCATTTGATGCATGGACGCACAAGTTTTGTGATTGCCCAGCGTATCAGTACTGTACTAAACGCTGACCTTATTCTTGTGTTAGACAAAGGACGAATAGTTGCCTCTGGGACTCACCAAGAATTATTAGAAAATAGTCCGATCTATGCTGAAATCTATCATTCACAACTTGTCGAAGACAGCGCAGAAGCCGTATCCAGCTTGGAGGAAATTAACCCATGATGCGTCGAGACTTATTAGAGCGTGAGTACCGTAAGCCAACCGCAGCGAATGTGACTTTGAAGCGCCTGCTTAATTATTTTAGGCCCTATCGACGGACGTTATCATATGTTGTAATTTTGATCATCATTACTACGCTCATTCAGCTTCTGACTCCCTACCTGATAGGCCAAGCAATTGACTGTTTTGTGGCTCCTACTGCTGAAGAATCAAGTTGCCGACTGGTTGCTCAAGCCACAAAACCCAATGTCACAAACCTAACATTGGTTTCGGTTTTCCTTATTGCAATTAATATCGCTTCTGCTGTAGGAAATGGCTATTTATTCTATCTAATGGCATACGCAGGGCAACAAGTGCTCACAACATTAAGAAATCAGGTATTCGATCAAATTCATCGGCTCAGTTTGCGATTCTACGATCAAAATCCTGCAGGCGACATTATGAGCCGTCTAACCAATGACGCTGATCAAATCGCAACTGCTGTGAACTTTGCCCTTGCCCGTGTCGGCAGTCAACTATTGGTCTTGTTTGGTAGCGTGGCCGTTATGTTCGTCATTCATCCACCGTTGGCATTGCTATCAACAACAGTTGTACCTCTTATGCTCATTACCACAATGCTTTTTGCAAGATGGGCACGTTATGCTTTCCGCCAAACACGCCAAGAAATGGGGGAAGTGAACGCAGACTTGCAAGAGAGCATTTCGGGTGTACGCGAAGCTCAAGCCTTTGGGCGAGAAGTAGAAAACATTGAGCGCTTTAAAGAGCGTAATGCCGCCAATCGTGACGCAAACATTCGTGCTGTTGCTATTACAAGCGCGTTACAGCCAACGCTCAATTTACTGAGCGTCATTGGACAAGCTGCCATTATTGGCGTAGGAAGTTTATGGGCTATTCGTGGAACAGCTATTTTAGGGTATCCTGTCACTATTGGTGTGTTAGTTGCGTTTTTGGTGTATTTACAACGCCTATACGAGCCTGTACGTGTCGTTGGACAACTGTGGGCACAAATTCAGGCAGCACTCGCAGGGGCTGAACGTATGTTTAATCTTTTGGACATCCAACCTGATCTTACTGATGCGCCAAATGCAAAAGAGCTCCCGCCCATCAAAGGTGAGATCATTTTTGAAAATGTGCATTTTGCATATGTTCCTGATGAGCCAGTTTTGCGGGGAATTGATTTAAAGATTGAGCCCGGCCAAACTGTTGCTATTGTTGGCCCCACAGGCGCAGGCAAAACAAGCATTATCAATTTAATCGCGCGCTACTATGATGTTACTGAAGGACGAGTACTCATTGATGGCTATGATGTTCGTGAAGTGACACAAAGTAGCCTAAGACGACAAATTGGTGTGGTGCTACAAGATAATTTCTTGTGGTCAGACACCATTGAAAACAACATTCGTTATGGCAACTTAGAAGCTACTCATGAACAAATCATCGAAGCAGCAAAACTAGCACGTGCGCACGAATTTATTGAGCGCTCGCCTGACGGATACCAAACAGAATTGGGAGAACGCGGCGTTGGGTTGAGCTTAGGACAACGGCAGCTTATCGCCATTGCTAGAGCTGCCTTGAGCAATCCGCGAGTTCTGATTTTAGATGAAGCAACGAGCAATGTTGACACTCGTACTGAGCGACTTATTCAAGCTGCGCTAGATACACTCATGAAAGATCGCACCAGTGTTGTAATTGCTCATCGCTTGAGCACAATTCGGAATGCTGATTGTGTGTTTGTGTTGAAAGAAGGGCAGATCGTAGAACGCGGCACCCACGAAGAGCTCTTGGCTCTCAAAGGACATTACTACACACTTTATCAAAGCCAGTTTAGACGAGAAGCAGAAGCCAGTGAACAACCCGCTCTCTAATTTTAGTAGTTGACGGGTTGTCTAAATCTGGCTAAATAGAAATATATATATCTGTATGAATCTTAGATACCAAAGGCTATTGTCCGTATGAGAGACAAACGCCCAGTTGATGAACTTAGCATAGAGGAATTAGAGCGTATTTTGGCTTTGCGCAAACGTGAGCAACGCATTGCACGAGCGCAGCAAGCACGCCATCGTGGGCGCACTATTTCTGATGCCCCTGAACCATTGCCACAGCCAAATGTCGCAACAGCTATTGAGATACCAACAGAAACGCAATCTCACATCGAAATTGCGCCAACTCCTAAACGCACGTATGATCCAGACACGGTTGTATTTGTCGATGAACTTGACGAAATTGACCAAGCCAAAACACCTGATCTAACCAAGCAACTGACCAATTGGGGGCTTTTAGCAATTGAAATAGTCGCCGTTTTGGGATTGCTTTTTGTGTTATATCAAGGATTTTTGGGTCTACAAAGTATTGAAAGTAGCAAACAAGCCTTACGAGAAGATTCTAATCGCATACAAGCAGCCAGACAAACCACCCCAACCCCATTGCCTGATCTTGCGCCTACTGCATTGGTTTTACCCGGTGGACATGTGTATCGTGAAGACGGCAATCACACCTATAATTTAGCAGAATATGAAGCTGTTTTTGAGCAGCAACGTATCCCCGAAAATTTGCGTCCTGCCTTACAACAACAAGCGAGCATTAGCCTCACCTTTACCGAACCACCTCAAGCGACTGATCCTATAGCTATAGAGATTCCACGACTAGGTATAGATCGCGCTTCAGGTAAAGGCAATATCTCTCGTGGTGCAGACTGGGAAACTTTAACAAACGGTCTTGGCTGGTATAACAACGGGGCAAACTTAGCAAATGGTAAAAATATCGTCATTGTGGGGCATAACGATATTTATGGTGAAATATTCAAAAATCTAGGCGACCTAGAAGTGGGAGACGAGATCACTATTTACGGTAATAGTGGTCAGCGATATACTTATCGCGTAACAGATGAGCGTATTGTGTGGCCAAATGAAGTGAGTGTACTAGACCCAAATTCAGGGGCAGGATTAACGCTCATTACTTGTTACCCTTATCGTGTGAATGATCGACGTTTAGTTGTTTTTGCAGAGCGTATCAATTAAGGATTTTTGAATGTCAAAAAAGCGTACATCTACCCCCAATATCCCACAAGATGCTTTAGAGCGCGCTCGTCGTGAACTGCAACAAGGTACAAGTAGTACTGGCGCTTCTGCCACTCAAGGTGAAGTCGTGCGTTCTACGCGGCCAGCAAAAAAAGAGCAAACTGAAGGTACAATCGTCTATTCCAGTAAAAAACAAATGATGACTCGTGAAGAGCTCGCTCAAGAATATAGCTATGTTCTAAAAGATTTAACTAGTATGGCGATATTAGCTGCTTTCCTATTTGTAGTTTTAATCGTTGTATCGCTAGTTGCAATTTAACTGGAGAGCTAGCTTTTGCTAGCCCTTCATCTATCACTTATTTGACATATTGGCAGGCTGGGCAAAATACATCTTTCCACCCGGACTAATGATATAACGAGTAATCACTGCAGGAATCGTCCGATCGCGATAGGCTTTACCACCTTCAACCACCACCATCGTGCCATCCACTAGATAACCAATTCCTTGATCGGCTTCTTTACCTTCTTGGATAATGTGTAGGTTAATAGTTTCACCGGGTAAATAAACCGGCCGCAGAGCCAAAGCCAAATCGTTAATGTTCAATACATCGACTCCGCGCAAACTTGCTATCTTATTGAGAGGCATATCGTGCGTCATGATAGGAACATGGCCACGCTCGCGTGCCAAAGCCACCAACATCTCATCAACATCAGTCCCCTCTGATGGTATATCGTCGATCACTTCAACAACAACTTTGCTCTCTTGTCGAAGTCGATTAAGAACATCGAGGCCATGCCGCCCACGTTGTCTCAATAACATATCGCTAGAATCAGCCAATTGTTGCAATTCGCGAATTACAAATTGAGGGATAATGAGCTTTTGTCTTATAAATCCTGTTTTTGCAATATCAAGGATGCGCCCATCAATAATGACGCTAGTATCTAAAAGAATTTCACCCGCAAGAATGCTTTCATAAGATTCACCACGTACCAAAGCGCGTATTAATGCAAAAATATCAGGCGCGCGCAAGCCAAATAAAATCAGACCTCCATAGCCTGCCCCTAGCGCTACAAGAGCTGGCAGATATTGCCCACTGGGGTTTGGCAATAGCGATAGTGGATAAGCCATCAAAACAGCGAGAATTAACCCAAACAACACACCCAGTAACGATGCGACCAATTTTTCAGCGCTTGTGTCTACCATTAAATGCTGAAGGGCTCGGGCCGGGCGTGTGGTCACCCAAGGGGTAATAGTCAACCCAGCCACTGCGCCGATCGTGAAAAACAAGATTACACTAGCATCTGTCGGTAAATTAATGGCATTTGCCATGTCATCGCCAATAGCAGCACCAACTGCTGCTAAGAAAGTCATTCCAATGATGCGGAAAAAATATTCTAAAGACATGATGATTTTGGCCTCCTATTAAGGCCCTATACGTTGCACCTGCTAGATAATAGAGTTCAGGGGTGTATATTCCATACTAAGCCTGTAATTTAGATGATAAGTTCAAGCAATGGCATAGTGATGCAAAGCTATGGATTAACACATAACGAATAGGCCTATGTTTATGAAGCATATATTGGCATATATTGAACGTGTGCCTAATTATTTAACTACAATTAATCTATAAATGTGAGTATCGAGTATACTATTGTATGAAAAGAAAAGGCAAGTTAAGGACACTGTAACAAACTATATGTTAAGTAATAACAATAAGGAACGGCGAAATGGCAGAACAAATTTTAGTCATTGAAGATGAAGCAAATATCGCTCAATTCTTAGAGCGTGGGCTTATTTATGAAGGTTATCGTGTTGATGTTGCCTATGATGGGCAAAGTGGCTTATCAATGGCACGAGATAACCCGCCCGATCTCGTCATCTTAGATTGGATGTTACCGGGTATTGATGGCATTGAAGTATGCCGTCGCTTAAGAGCTGCCAGTGAAGTGCCAGTTCTGATGTTAACCGCTAAAGATGCAGTCACTGATCGCGTAAAAGGGCTTGATGCTGGCGCAGATGACTACCTCGTTAAACCTTTCTCTTTTGAAGAACTTCTTGCACGTGTGCGGGCTTTGCTACGCCGCAGCAACACCACATCACGTCCAGAAATTTTGCGCTTTGCTGATCTCTCTTTAGATACTGGAACACATCGCGCCATCAGGGGAGAACGCGCCATTGATCTAACAGCAAAAGAATATGAATTGTTAGAGTTATTCATGCGCAACCCTCGCCAAGTGCTAACACGTGACATCATTTTTGATCGTGTCTGGGGGTATGACTTTGGCGGCGAAAGTAATATCATTGAAGTGTATGTGCGCTATTTACGCCAAAAAACAGAGGCTGAGAATGAGCCCCGCCTTATTCACACTGTAAGAGGCGTAGGATACGTATTACGGGAAGATTAGAGCTTCTACTTGGTGATATTGACAGAGCGCCAACTTGGCTACCACTCCAATTTGGGGAAAGATGCTCTGTCTTATGCACCCATATTTTATTGAGCATTTATGCCAAAACTTCTCATCATATGCTCAGAGTGACGTGTTATATTCATGCCAGTTTATGCCCCTGCATAAGGATAGGCGAGCAACATTCACATGAGCATTCGTTTACGTCTAACTTTGCTATATTCCAGTTTGTTAATAGCTATGCTGATTTTATTCAGTGTGGCTGTTTTTGGCATACTAGGCCATCTTTTACATTCCCAGATTGATGACGATTTAGTGGAAACGCTCGATGACATTGAACGCATTATTCTTGAAAACCGAGATGCTGAAGGGCATATTCAAACGGAAGACTTACCCTTACGTCTATTTCATCCTGCTGACAACATGTATATTCAACTTTGGCTGCCCAAAGAACTTGAGTTAATTAATCTCTCAAAAAATCTAGAAAGTTATACTGAGCATCTCGATCCCAACGCTGTCGGGCACAATCGTACAGTTTTTTCTAATGTACGTGCAAATGGCGTTGATCTCCGTGTTGCGACTCGTCCACTTGTTGTAGATGGCCAAACAATGGGCTATTTACAAGTAGCTACTTCTACTGAACCTATCGAAAATGCTATTCATAAACTCGCCATTATCCTAACGTTATTAGGCACTATTGGCGGCATCATCGCCTTTTTTGTTGGAAGGTGGATGGCTTCAAAAGCGCTCACGCCGATTAATAGCATCAATCAAACCGCACAGCAAATTGTGGCTGCTGATGACCTTAAGCGGCGAGTCCCTTACACAGGAAACGACGAGCTAGGTGCACTAACAGAAACAATTAATCGTATGCTAGAGCGATTAGATCGGTTGTTCTCATCTCAACAGCAATTTGTATCAGATGTTTCGCATGAACTGCGCACACCACTTGCGGCAATTCAAGGCCATGTCGAAATCATTCAGCGCTTTGGCTATGATGAAGAATCTATGGAAGCCATCGCTCGCTCTACAGAACGCATGGTCTACCTTGTAGAAGACCTGATGTTCTTAGCAAACGCGGATATTGGCCGAGTGAACCTAATCTTAATGCCTGTAGACTTGGATACACTACTGCTAGAAGTTTATAATCATGTGAAAGCATTTAATAAAGAACAAGTTGCTATCTACCTTCAAAATATTGAACATATTCAAGTAAATGCCGATCCGCATTTATTGAAAAAGTTATTAAAACACTTGCTAATGAATGCCATTGCTTATACGGATAAAACTGGTCAAATTACACTTGACTTACGACAACATGACCAATGGGTAGATGTGATTGTAAGTGATACAGGGATTGGCATAGCAGAAGAAGACCTTGCGCGCATTTTTTACCGATTCTATCGGGCCGATAAAGCACGTTCACGCCTTAGTGGTGGTAGCGGTCTAGGGCTTTCCATCGCATTATGGATTGCCAGAGCACATGGCGGCGATTTATTAGTGGAAAGCCAATTAGGGCATGGCACTACCTTTACAGTACGTTTGCCACACACTTCCTCTATGCGTTCCTAATCTAAACTTGCTAGGCATATCTCCACTCGTTAGAATCGCGCTATTGTCGTAAGATGCGCAGTACTATATATTCACACTTATACTTCATCATCGATTTGAAAATAAATAATAAGAGGCTTCCACAGATGTCTATACCTATTGTTACGATTGATCAAATTAGTCAATACCAAGGTCAAACGGTTACGCTACGTGGCTGGCTACAACACAAAACTGGGAAAGGCAAGTTGCATTTTTTGAGGTTGCGCGATGGAACTGGTGTTATTCAATGTGTCGCCTTCAAACCAGACTTGCCGCCAGAAGTTTTTGAAACAGCAAAAACCTTAAGCCAAGAATCTTCAATCATCGTTACAGGAACCGTAAAAGCCGATGAGCGCGCGCCGGGCTATCCGGGCGGATATGAGATTAATTTAACAGATATTCAGGTCGTTCAAATAGCGGAAGAATATCCTATCGGTAATAAAGAGCATGGCGTAGACTTTTTGATGAGCCAGCGTCATTTATGGATACGCTCACAACGCCAATGGGCCATCTTACGCATCCGTGCCACTATTATTCGCACAATTCGTGAATGGCTAGATGATCATGGTTATTTGTTAGTAGATACTCCTATCCTATCAAGTTCAGCAGGTGAAAATTCAACTGATCTATTTTCGGTAGATTATTTTGGGCAACCTGCCTATCTCGCCCAAACAGGACAGCTTTATAATGAAGCAAATATGGCAGCTTTTGGCAAAGTCTATTGCTTTGGGCCAACATTTCGGGCAGAAAAATCTAAAACTCGTCGCCATCTCATTGAGTTTTGGATGGTAGAGCCTGAGATGGCCTTCTTCAGCTTAGAAGACTTAATGGAGATGGAAGAGCAATTTGTCTCTGCGATTGTGCAAAAAGTGCTAGATAAACACCGCTATGAACTTGAATTGTTGGAACGCGACATCACACGACTAGAAAATGTGAAACCACCCTTTGCACGCATCTCATATGATGAAGCGGTCGAACGTTTACAGAAATTAGCTGCTGAGACCGAAGACCCTGAACAAAAGGCATTATTGCACATTGAATGGGGGACGGACTTCGGTAGCCCACATGAAACAGCAATTGCAGAAATGTTTGATCGTCCAGTATTTGTTTATCATTATCCAACTGCTGCCAAAGCATTTTATATGCAGCCAGTAGAAGGTCGTCCTGAAGTTTGTCGCAGCGTTGATTTGTTGGCCCCAGAAGGATATGGCGAGATCACTGGTGGAAGCGAACGTATTTATGATCTTGAACTCCTTCGCCAGCGCATTACTGAAATTGGTATTGATCCCGAAAACTATGATTGGTATCTCGACTTGCGCCGTTATGGCAGCGTGCCACATGCTGGGTTTGGCTTGGGTGTTGAGCGTACCGTCGCGTGGATATGCGGTTTGCACCATGTACGAGAAACTGTGCCTTATGCACGCTTGCTCAACCATTTACACCCTTAGTGAGGGAATATATGACGGCAATAATGTCATTAAGCGAGCATCGCCGCTATGCACGGCAACTGCTCGATGATACAAGTCCGAAAGATGCGCCAACCGCATATTATATGCTGTTCCATGATCCAAATCGTTCAACGTTATACACTTTTTTTGATGAACATGGACGTACAGAAGGTGCGGTTGGTGTCTTTCAAACAGGGCAAGACCTTTTTCGACCGTTAGTAACGATGGTTTGTAGAAATGTTCAAATAGCACAGCGCTTACTACACAAGGCGCTAATTGTGGGTCGTCCCTATATTTTTTTCGCCAACATCAATCAATTACCGCTTGTCAGCGAAGATTTACAATTGACAGAACAGCGCATTTTGCAGATATACAATCTCGATAGCCGCCGTTTTCAGCCACAAATTAATGTGATGGTTGAACGTAAAACCAGTGCAAATGGTTCACCTCGTTGTGAAATTAACTTGGGCTCCTATCAGGCTGTGGCTGGCGTAAATTGGCAAAGTCCGGGCTTTGCTGAAGTGTATGTGTATACTGATCCAGAAGTGCGTGGGCGCGGTTGGGGGCGGCATGTGCTGGTCGCTCTAACAGATGAAATCTTGCGAAGTGGACGACAGCCTATTTATCTTGTTGAAGCTGAAAATCATGCCTCGCGCCAATTAGCCGAAAGCGTCGGCTACATTGATACAGGCTATCGGCAAGTTTATGCTGATGCCGTATTCGTTGGAGCTTCAACATAACAAAAGCCCACACAGAAAGGAAGAAATGAATGGCCTTGCCCAAAATCTACGTGATATTTGGTGTGCTAATTGCCTTGATCGTCATGGGGGGCATAGGGTATTTGATATTACAACCGCCTGTTCCTCTCGTACAAAATGTTGGCTTTTCGTCTGATACGCTCACACCTAATGCTGATGGCGAGAGTGATATTGTTGTTTTTTCATATTCACTCGCTCGCAGTGCGACGATTTCTTTACAGTTCCAAAATGAAAATGGTGAAATTTTCATTTTTCGTGATAAACAGCGCCGTGTTGGCGGTGATTATAATGTGAACTTTAGCGGCGTTGTGGATGGTTATATACGGGAAGGCGATCTCAACTTTGATGCGCTTCCCTTTGAGGCAACCGTTGAACGCCGTCTTATGCCCGATGGTGTTTATCAATGGACATTCGTCGCAGAAAACGAAAGCGACGGAGTAAAAACTTTTCAAGGAACGCTTGTGATCAAAGATGGTGACCCCGAATTACCACTTATTACAGCATTTGAAGTCAGCTCAGAACTTTTTACACCTAATCAAGATGGTATTCGCGATCGTATTCGCGTAAACGTTTTTCTTGAAAAAGAGGCTGATCTGGCCGTGTATCTTGAAGATGCAAATGGCGCGCGTACTTACTTGCCAGAACGATTATTAGGGCGCGAGCCGGGCGAAGAAGGTAATCATGAATATGATTATGATGGTGGCGTAGATGATGGTTTTGAGCCTCCAGAAGATGGAACATATCAACTTGTTGCAGTAGCGCAAGACGATGAAGGACAGCGCGTCGTTGCAACTCGAACAATTAAGATTGAAGATGGCGGGCTGCCACAAGTAGAGATTTATCCGCAAAGTGTTGGGGCTACTGTTTGTTTTGGCACTTTGCCATGGGATGATCGTTATTATACTGATGCAGATACTATCGGTGAGAAAATCTCTCAACCAGAAGGCAGTTGTTCTTCATTGTCTCGTTTGCAAATTCAACAAGGTGATCTGCTCACCTTTCATTTAACTGTGCGTAATTATGGACGCACCCCCATTCGTACACAGGGGCCTTTTAGCGGCACCGTCTATGAATTTGAGCAGCTACCTAATACACTTGGCTATCCTCAATCAGATGGCGCTTTTCGTATTGGTATTTACTGCGATTCGGCGATCATCGATCATCCTTGGCGTTGGGGTTTAGGGACAGTAGATCAACTTACAGAAGTTTATGATCCACAACTCAACGATACTTTTTATTATCTAGAACCCGGTAAAAGTGTTGTTGTGTGGGGGGCAATACGAATGACAACGATTATTCCCGCCCAAAATCCTCAAGACTGCTCAGCATCGCTTATTCATGAGGGAGTAAGCATCGATCCTTTCCAACTACGGATTGGAGTACGCTCTATTGAAATCATCCCAACCGAGATGAAGATAAACGATCAGCCAGAATCGCCTCCCGCACCTGAGCCTCCTTTTGGATAAAGATCGGGTCAGTGAGAAGGTCGAAGTGTCGCGGATAATCAAAAGGCACTTCGACCTCTTTAACGATATGACCGGGGCGCGTACTCATCACCATCACCCGTTGCGATAAAAATATTGCTTCTCGAATATCGTGTGTAACCATTAAAACTGTGGCATGAGTGCGCCCCCAAATGAGCAGCAACTCACGCCATAATTGTTCACGAGTTAAAGCATCTAGAGCACCAAAAGGTTCATCCAAAAGTAATATATCTGGTTGAGTGATCAATCCACGTGCAATATTGACACGCTGGATCATTCCTCCTGACAATTCTGTCGGAAAGGCATTTGCAAATTCAGATAACCCCATCAAGTCTAATAACTGATCGGCTTGCATAAACCTCTTTTTGCGGTCAACACCTGCAAGTTGTAATGGTAAAGCAACATTTTGTCGCACGGTTCGCCATGGCAACAAAGTATCACGTTGGAAGACAAGACTAATACGCCGTTGTGGTTGCCTTAGCGGTTTACCGTTTAGCAATACTTGGCCACTTTTGGGGCGAATGAGACCGGCCATAATACGCAAAAGTGTTGTTTTGCCGCTTCCACTCGCGCCCACAAGACAAGTGAACGTTTTGGGTGATAGACATAGCGTTACCTCATGAAGCGCCTTCACAACTTGGCCATCTGTCGTTGTATATGTATGGCTAACGTTCTCAACCGCTAAGACAAACTGTGACATTTATTCCTCTTCTACAACTTCTTCTGGTAATTTCGGCAAAAATTCATATGTATAAGCTGCTGAAAGATCGTCTAGAGGTTCGCGCAGAAGTTCGGTCTCAAGCAAAATTTGCTGGGTTGCCTCCCATGCTTCTTCGGATGTCCAGCCAAGCACATCTGCACGCCATAACTCTACCGAGTTTAGCAAAACTTGATATTGTGTCTCGATTTGATCTTCAGGTAAATCAGCATAAGGAAGCGCTATCTCAAATGCTGCATCGGGGTCTTCAATAGTATCAGCAATGCCGCGCAGCAAAGCATCTACCATACCCGCAACGAGTTCAGGATTACTTTCTAGGGTCTCTTCGTTTGTCACAAGACCATTAGAAACTAGTGTGGCATACTCAGAAACGGGAATAACACGTACATCATAACATTGCGAAATCGTAAGTGGCTCATTAGCAATGTAAACAGTCGCAGCATCAACTTGTCGCTCGCACATCACTTCTGGAGCAGAAAACCCAATTGGTACTAATTGCAAATCGCGCTCTGTGAGTTCAGCACTGCCAAGTAAAGCCCTTAAACCAATATAGCTTGCCCCTTGAAAGCCGGGTAAGCTCACCATTTTTCCTTTGAGGTCTTCGGGTGTCTCAATATCTGAATCTGCTGGAACCACTACTCCGACAGGGAAGTTTTGATACCATGCCATGACATACACTAATGGCTTTTCTGCACTGCGAGCTAGGATAACTTGTTCTCCGCTAATTATGCCAAATTGCAAATCATTAATGGCAAGACGATCAACGCCATTGGCTTCATCAAAGTTGTACTCAATCTCAACTTCTATC
Organism: Chloroflexota bacterium; assembly: GCA_003697365.1. Lineage (GTDB taxonomy): Bacteria > Chloroflexota > Anaerolineae > Aggregatilineales > J027 > J027. The sequence continues at coordinate 27,276 of RFGP01000076.1, forward strand.
CCATTTTCCGCAAAATAACCCCGCTCAATAGCAACATAGATCGGGGCAAATTGGACACTGGGAATGTAGCTCAAAAATAAAGTAACTTTCGTCAGCTCATCATCTTGCGCTTGAACGTTATGTGCAGTTGGCATTGGGGCAATACCCAAAATAACAAGTATCACAAGTAGAAACAATCGAGCAAAATTTTTCATAGCCTTTACATACTCCAAAAGTTGTTAAGTGATTAAAGGGTAAACTATCTAGCTTCCTGCACGTTTCCAACGTAGCAAGAAGAGCTCAATAACAGCAACAATGATATAAAGTGTCAATGAAATTGCCGTTAGTATAATTACACCAAGAAAAACTGATGCAGGGTCTGATATACTACGTCCGACCACAATTAGATAACCAAGCCCTTCGCGCGAGCTAATAAACTCTCCAACAGCCGCACCAATAACTGAAAGAGTGACAGCAATTTTGAACCCGCCTAATATTTCTGGCATTGCTGAAGGCAATTCTAAATGCCAAAAAACTTGCAACGGATTCGCAACATTTGCACGCATCATCTCGCGAAGTTGTGGAGATACGTTACGAATACCAACAATAGTGGAAACCATAAGTGGAAACCAAGTGATCAACGCAGCGATAACAATTTTACTTTTAATATCTGGCCCCACCCAGATGATAATAATTGGTGCAATGGCCACGACTGGTATCGCTTGTAAAAAGATGAGATATGGTATCAGGATATAATTCAAAATCCGAATACGTGCAATAACATAGCCCAAAACAAGCGCAATTACTGATGCAATCAATAAGCCAGATAGTGATTCGCGTAGCGTGACTTTGAGATGAAGCAACAGTGACCCATCAGCATACATTTCTTGAAAACGAAGCCAAACAGTGTCTGGATGGGGAAGAATAAACTTAGGATAACGCCCTGATTCTGCTGTATGCAACCAGTAACGATAAATGCCATAGGTAATCATTGGCGCAATGAAGAGTCGCCAATCCAAAATGCGCCAAATGATCTGCCACCCAAAGCGCCAAGTAGAAGATAATTTTGTGTTAATTCGCTTGAATTGTATTTCTAGACTTGTCACTCACCAGCCTGCCCTTCTGAGGGATAAGCGACAACGGGGCAGATGGTGGCCAATAACACTCTACCGATACAAACCGTCAAGAGTTTTAGTCTACATAAACTAAAACCACACAAGAGGCCTGTCGGCTTATGCTTTAAAGAGGTTATGACACTGCAAACAGTACTTCTCCCATCCGGACTTTCACCGTCGGCTTCGGCTTTTTACCGAATCCACCGCTACATTTTTCATCATGTAGACGGGTCACGGGCTAAGGATGTCACCATCCATCACCGTCGGTCTGGAATTTCACCATGCCCCGAAGTCTGTTATCAGCTTTTTTCAAATATCTGTTTACATTATACATTTTCATCAATCCCCTGTCAAAAGATATTAAGGTTTCGCTAACTCACAGATTGTGCTGTATAATGAGAAGCGTCTGAAAAACAGGGTAAATTGAATTTTTAGGTGAAATATCACTATGAGTGGCATTCCTCGTATTCTAGTGGTCGATGCAAATAATCATCTTGGGCATGTTGTACGTGCTTCTATGTTTTTGCTTGATCGTCAATATGTGTTAGTAGAAATTCCTACCGCCAAAGAGGCCTTATCCGAAGTCATAGATACAGCGATTAATCTTGCTGTTGTCACCTATGATCTGGACGGTAGTATGAATGGTTTAGAGTGGGCTACTCGTGCCATTCGTCAGCGCGCAGGTGCACGAATTATCGTAGTTGCCGATGATCATGATCCAAAACCCGATGCCATGTTGCTAGAAAGCCAAAACTTCCAATATATCCCCTATTCTTCTGGGGAACAATTTTTGCGTGCCCTCCGCATTGGATTAGATGGCCCAGAAGTGGTTGCTGCTGAAGAAGCCTCGAAAGAATCTGCTGCTGCCCCGCTAGATTTAGGGCCTGTACCTAAGATTAATATTGATCGCTCACGTGCTATCTTACTAGGTGCTATTCGTGAAATCGGAGCTCTCGGTATAGGTGTGTTAGGGGGATTAATCGCAGATCGTGCAGGACGTATCATCGTCGACGAAGGGGCAACAAGTCAAATAGACAAAGAACAAGTAACCCCCTTGCTGGGTCCCTCATTTGCACAAGCGATTCGTATGTCGCCGCACTTAGGCGGCAACAGCTGGCTTATGAAGTTCTATGAAGGGGATGACTACCAGTTATTTGCGCTCTCAGCAGGCTATCATTATTTTATGATGTTGCTAGTGACACCTAGTCGCGGTGCATTAGGTGCAGTCATGCGTTATGGCCGCCAAGCTGCTCGTGATTTGTCAGAATTACTTGGCAATGAAGCATGGGAATATAAAGAAGCGCAAGCCACAGCAACCCAAACGATGATTGCAGCCCCCATAGCCGAGCCAGAGCCAGAACCTATTCCTACGCCCGAAGAAATTACATCTAAACTAATGGCCCCAACCTTAGAACCCGTTGGCGATCTTGACATCGATGCATTATTTGCCACTGCTGAACAAGTTGAAGATTTTGACTTATTTGATGCAGAAGATAGCTCAGGAATAAGCGATCTTCTAGATGATGGCACTATCAGTTTTGAAGAAGCGCGTAATATGGGGTTATTAGGCGACTAAAATTAGTCTAGATTGAGCATAAAACACGCCGAGGTCAAATGGCATGTCAGATCATCATGATGATCCGATGATTGGTAAAGTAATCGGAAAAGGTTATCGCATAGAACGCCTTATTGGAAAAGGCGGAATGTCTTATGTCTATAAGGCCATAGATACAAATGACGATCGAGAAGTTGCGGTAAAAGTAATTACTTTGCATCGTGATCGCGCAAAAGAACTTGAAAAGCGTTTTTATCGTGAAACTCGTATCATGCAAACGCTGCAGGGTCACGAAAATATCATTAGTATCTATGAATCAGGAGAGATAGATCGCGAGACCTATTACCTAGCAATGGAGCTTATTCGTGGCGAAACCCTCACCCAACGGATTAAGCGCTATAAAAATACCAACAGTTATATGCCGTTTGAAGAGATCATTCATGTGATGCGCCAAGTTGGTGCCGCACTTGATTATATGCACGGCAAGAAAATTATTCATCGTGATCTCAAACCTTCTAACATCATGATTGAAAAAGGTACTGAGCGCGCCGTACTTATGGATTTCGGTTTAGTGATGGAAGACTCCGAAAACAATAGCACAATGGGCACGGCTTTTGGTACCCCGCGCTACATCGCTCCAGAACAAGCTATCTCTTCACAACAAGCTGGGCCCCAAAGCGATCAATATTCGTTGGGCGTTATCATTTATGAATGCCTAACAAACCAAACCCCATTTGATGAAGAATCAGCTATGAGCATGGCATTAAGCCATATTACCAATGAACCACCTGATTTACGCGACTTTCGCCCAGATTTACCAGAACCCGTTGTAAAGGTAGTGCTTAAAACACTTGAAAAATCCCCCAGTGATCGTTACCCCAATATAAAGGCATTTATTGATGCCCTAGAAGCGAGTATGTTTGGCTGGGTCTCAGAGACTGTGGTTGTGTCTGGTGATGCGGAAGAAGATACACAACGCCCTGAGCCTGCACAAGAATTGCCGGAAGACTGGCACGCTACCCCTTCTCAAGAAAGTCTTTTGACTGGAGAGCATCCAAAACTAACATCTTCTACTTCAACACGTAAAATGCCTCTCTATGTAGGTATAGGAGCAGTAGTGCTAATTCTAGGTATTGCGTTGTTTGCTATACTGGGAAGCAACAGCAACAGTCGTGCTGATAATGGAGCAGAGTTACACTTTTTCTACAATAATACCAATTTGACCATTTACAACGCCTCTGGGGGGCGGGTTGATCTAACCAACTACCAATTAACTACCCTTGATGACGCTCATACTCTTGACATGAGTAAATTTGCTAATCCTATTATTGAAGATGGGGAATGTGTAGTTGTCTCTTTAGAAATGAACACTCCACCATTAATAACAAACTGTGCCCGCACCTTTAACGAACGGCATACCCGAAAAGTCATTGAAAGTTATTATTGGGTGTGGGATAGTAGCATCAACACAAGTGGGCGGTTTTCAGTGGTGTATCGTGGACGCAAAGTTAAAAGTTGCAATATTACCGACGGAGAATGTCGGGCTGGGGGATAGAATGGCACCATTACTACCCCAACCTCATATTATGCCCTATACTCCCGAACATCGTAGCGCCATTGAATTCTTGATGCATCACATGCATCGGGTACATTATCATTTAGATTGGTATGCGATGGAGGAATGGTTTTCTCAGACACACCCTCCTTCTGTTGTTGCTTATCGTGATGGAGAAATGATAGGCGCGTTATTGTTTACACCACCCCATGCTCACATTACATGGCTACGCATGGTGGCATTACACAATCAAGCCACAAGTGCTGATTTTAATAGCTTAATGCAAGCGGCAATTGAAATCGCCACACAACATGACATTGAAGAAATTCTGTCTTTAGAAATGGATTCGTGGTTAGGAAACTTATTGCTTGCCAATCGTTATATACTTATTGATAAAATCATCCACTATAAACGCCCTGCAGGTCTTCCTATCCCTGAATGTTCTAGTCAATATCGCATTATCCATTTATTTTATTCTGAGCCTATTGATGTACTTGAAGCTAGGCTAGTTGATCACGCAGCCTTTGAGCCGCGCTGGCAAATGCAAGATGATGATTTTTATGCAATAGGTGAAGCATCCGATCTGTTTATAGCTGTTTTTTTTGAACAACAAATCATCGGCTATCTAATTGCTTCTTTATATGACGAGGACATGGTACATCTTTCCCGTATCGCTACTGATCCAAACTTTCAACATCGAGGTGTTGGCATGGCAATGATGCACCACTTGTTCTCAGCTTATCCGCAAAAAGCTGTGACAGTGAATACGCAACAAACTAATATTCGCTCACAACGATTTTACGAAAAGCTACAATTTCAGAAACTGCCTTATTATCACCCAGTTTGGCTTAGAAAGATTAATACATGACAGTTGTTTACCACGAGTCTGATGCAAATATCCAATTTTTACGAGAACATCGGATCGCTATTTTAGGTTATGGAAATCTTGGCCGCTCTTTTGCGTTAAATTTACGAGATAGTGGATTAAAACTTGTTGTTGGTAACCAAGCAGATCGGTATGCATCATTAGCAGCAAGTGATGGCTTTCAAGTACTAAGCATTGAACAAGCTTCCAAAGAAGCAAATCTTATTTTCATGCTCTTGCCTGATGAAGTTATGCCACACATTTACTTAGAGAATGTTGCTCCTCATTTGCGTACAAATGATATGCTGATTTTTGCTTCTAGTTATAGTGTTGCCTATGGGTTTATTGAGCCGCCATCTTATGTTGATGCAGGCTTAATTGCCCCTCGACATTTAGGGGTAGCGGTACGCGATGGATTCGTGAGCGGACTGGGGTATCCTTGTTATGTGGCAGTGGCACAAGATTACACAGGGCAAGCGTGGAATCGTTTATTAGCTGCGGCCCTTGCTGTTGGCGCATTAAGGCAAGGGGCTATTGAAGTTTCCTTTAATCAAGAAGTTGAGCTTGATCTTTTTATGCAGCAGGCTGTTTTACCCGCGATTCATCATACTTTACTGGCTGCTGCTGAAGTATTAATTAATGAAGGATATTCGCCGGAAGTGGCTCTGACAGAGCTTTATCTTTCTGGAGAATTAGGGGCAATTTTAGCAAGAGCAGCAATTGCAGGATGGTCGCGCGCTTTACGCCGCATGTCACCAACGGCTCAATACGGTATTTTGTCACGCACGCTTGATTTTCAAGAAATGAAAATGCGCCGTCAAATGGAAACCATACTTGATGACATTCGCAACGGAGATTTTGCTCAAGAATGGAGCAGTGAATTCCGAGATGGCTATCCCCGTATGCAACAAATGCGCCGCCGCTTTGAGAGCTCCCCTATGTGGCGTTACGAAAAAGAAGTTCTTGAAATTTTGCGCGGACTTGAAATTTCTGCAGATGATGATTTCTAAGCGAGTTTTGATTTTGAATACTGAACAAATTACTCGTGATAAGAAACTTTATCACTGGGTAATTGACGGCAAGCTAAGGCAGCCGAAATGGTCAATTGCCTTGCCGAGTGAAGTCGGCAACTCGTCGCAGGCTAGAGCAGATGATAA
>RFGP01000077.1 GCA_003697365.1 Chloroflexota bacterium
AGGGGTTCGCAATGCTAGTGAATCTAGTCGTTATCTTGTTGGGGGGGGTATCTATGTTTATGATACGGCTACAGATGCTGATTGGGATGCTTTTGCCGCGTTTTGGTTGGATGAATAGGATGTATGCATCATGACTTTATATAAAATTGCGCCCTCTATTTTGTCTGCTGATTTTGCACAATTAGGGATTCAAGTGAAAAAAGCTATAGAACATGGGGCCGATCAAATTCATATTGACGTGATGGATGGGCGTTTTGTGCCTAATATCAGCATGGGAGCATTGGTTGTTTCTGCATTACGTCCTCATACAACGTTACCACTTGATGTGCATTTAATGATTGTAGAGCCAGAGCGTCATATAGAATCTTTTGCAAAAGCAGGCGCTGATATTATTACGGTGCATTTAGAAGCAAGCCCTAATTTACATCGTACTTTGCAGTATATTCGTGATTTGGGAGTAAAATCTGGTGTGGCTATTAATCCTCATACTCCCGCTGATCACATCGCTGAAGTATTGCATATGGTTGATAATATTATTGTGATGACGGTGAATCCGGGTTTTGGTGGACAGGCGTTTTTGCCTGAAATGATGCCAAAGGTCACTCTATTACGTGAACGATTACAAGGGCGCAATGTAGACATTACCGTAGATGGTGGCATTGATGATGAGACAATTGCTGTTGCGAAAGATGCTGGGGCAAATGTCTTTGTAGCAGGTAGTGCAATTTTCAACGCGCCAGAAGGCATTGGCCAAGCATTATCACGCTTGAAGAGCGCTATCGGATAAAACTAAGATGAAACTCGCCCAAATAAGGTTTTGGGCGAGTTTTGTTAGCTATTAAATGCGTTTAATAGCGAGCTTCAGCGTTTCCCCATCAAGTTCTAATGTCTCGATTCTGTCGGCATCGTCATATAATGAGCTTTGCCATACTTCAGCGAGTGTTTCGCCCATAATGTAGTCTTTATGCACTTCTAGTGCTTTCTCAGCTTGGCCTTTTGCTTCATAAGAAAGTGCAATGCGATCACTGAGATCGTAATTGGCATCCTTACGCATATTTTGAATCGCTCGCACAATCTCACGTGCATAACCTTCTAGGATCAAATCTTCTGTTAGCTCTGTGGTCAGTGCTGCCATATAACCATGATCAGCAGCGACTGCGTAGCCTTCTTGCCCACTTTGGCTAACAATGACTTGTTCGGCTGAAAGAGAAAATGTCTTGCCATTTACTGATACTTCAATTGATTCGCCACTGAGTAAGGCTTCTCCCCATTGGCGTGCTTGTTCACCTTCAGCACTGACGATTGCTTGCCGCACGGCGGGGAAATCGCCGCGCAATTCACGCCCTAAAGTGTCAATGGGCTTGAGCGAATAATTGACCATGCCCGCACTACTTGCTAGATCAAGCACGCGCACTTGCTTGACGTTTAATTCATCGGCAATCATATCTGTTAGTTGCAGGATTTGCTCTGGGTCTTCATCAGAAGGCAGACCAAAACTCACTTCTTTAAGTGGTTGACGAACTTTTAGCTTAGCATTGTTGCGTGCGGCGTGCCCTAAACTAACTACGCGCTTGACAACAGCCATTTGATGATTCAGTTTTGGATTAATCAGTGCTTCATCAAATTCTGGCCACATCGCGAGATGCACACTTCTGCTTTCATCGCCTTCTGTTGATAGGTTACGGTATATCGCTTCTGACAAGAAAGGCATGGTTGGGGCCAATAATTTAGCAATCGTCAACAAACACTCATAAAGTGTCTGATAGGCCGCCAATTTATCTTGGCTATTATCGTTTTGCCAAAAGCGCCGCCGTGAACGACGAAGATACCAATTGCTTAAATTATCAACAAAACCTTCTATTGGTCGTGTTGCGCCTAGCACATCATAAGTTTCATAGGCTTGGGTTACATCACGTACAAGTGTATGTAACTCGCTAAGAATCCATTGATCGAGGAGATCGCGTTCAGCAACAGGAATTAAAGGCGTTTGAGGATCAAATTGATCGACGTTGGCATACGATACGAAGAAGCTGTAAACATTCCACAAAGTCAAATAAAAGTTACGCAAAACTTCAGTGATGCCGGGAATGTCTTTGTTGCCTTTATTGTCATAACGCCAGCCAAAACGCTTTTGATCGCCCGGTTGGCTTGCTGTGAACATATACCAGCGCATAGCGTCTGCCCCATATTTTTCGATAACTTCCCATGGGGAAACGGTGTTGCCTCGACTCTTCGACATTTTGCTGCCATCATCAGCCATAATATGACCTAGACAGATCACATTCTTATAAGCAACAGAGTCAAATACCATTGTTGCAATGGCATGTAGGCTATAGAACCATCCGCGCGTTTGATCCACAGCTTCACAAATATAGTCTGCGGGGAATTGTTCTTTGAAGATTTCTTGATTATGTCGTGGGTATCCCCATTGAGCAACAGGCATCGCACCACTATCGAACCACACATCAATCACTTCTGGTACGCGGCGCATTGTTACGGTTTTACCGTTAACGGTTTCTTGCCAAGTGATCTCATCAACATAAGGGCGATGTAAATCTAGATCGCTAAGATCGCGGCCCACTTTTTGTGATAATTCTTCTACACTGCCGATGCAAACAGCATAGTCAACTTCAGGATCATCAGCTACCCAAACTGGCAAAGGCGTTCCCCAATAACGCTCGCGTCCTAATGCCCAATCTTTAACATCGGCTAACCAGTTTCCGAAGCGTCCTTCTTTTACATGCTCAGGCACCCAGTTGATGGTTTGATTGAGTTCGACAAGTCGATCACGAAAATCTGTGGTGCGGATGAACCAAGTATCACGTGCAAGATACATCAATGGGGTTTTGTCGCGCCAATTATGAGGGTAATTGTGCTTATATTTGGTGAGATGGAAGACAAGCCCACGTTCACGTAAATCGCGTGCGATCACGTCATCCGCATCTTTAAACCACATACCCGCCACCAATGTAACTTCATCTTTAAACGTGCCATCAGAATTTACAGTGACGATCACGGGTAAGTCATATTTTTGGGCGGAGGCCATGTCATCTACACCAAAGGCAGGTGCTGTATGAACAATCCCTGTACCATCTTCAATGCTTACATAATCCGCAGCAATAATGCGATAGGCCTTGTCTTCATCTACTGGGAAGAAAGTATAAAGCGGTTCATAGCGTCGACCGACAAGGGCTTCACCCTTCATCTCAGCGACCACTTCATACCCACCATCTTCTTGAACAACTGGCCCAAGAACTTGTTCCACAAGGTTTTTGGCAAGATATAAATATTCTTCGGGGGCATCAGCTGACACTCGCCCTTTTAGTTTTACGTAATCAATATCGGCCCCTACTGCAAGTGCAACATTTGCGGGCGTTGTCCATGGGGTTGTTGTCCAACCAAGATAGTAGGTATTTTCTTCATCAACCGCTTTGAAGCGGATATAGATGCTTGGGTCTTCAATTTCTTCATAACCTAATGCAACCTCATGGCTAGAAAGTGCTGTTCCGGACGTAGGAGAATAGGGCACGACCTTATAGCCTTTATAGAGAACACCCTTATCCCACAGTTGGCGCAACAGCCACCACACGCTCTCAATATAATCATTGGTCAATGTGGCATAAGCGTTTTCTAGATCAACCCAAAATGCGATGCGTTCAGTGAGTTCATTCCATTCTTTGATATAGGTGAAAACACTTTCACGGCATTTAGCATTGAATTCTGCGATACCATAGCGTTCAATTTCGCTTTTTTGTTTGATGCCTAGTTGTTTTTCTACTTCAATTTCAACAGGCAGACCGTGAGTGTCCCAGCCGCCTTTGCGCAAGACGTAGTAGCCACGCATTGTGCGATAGCGCGGAAACATATCTTTAAACGAGCGTGCTAGAACGTGGTGACTGCCCGGCCGACCATTTGCTGTTGGGGGGCCTTCATAAAATACGTAGCGCGGCCCAGATTCCCTTTCGTGCATAGTACGTCGAAAAATATCATGTGCTTTCCAAAAAGAGAGGACTTCTTCCTCTAAGGCAGTAATATTGACATTCGGTGATACCGACTTGAACATAATCTCCTCCTTATTAAGTTAACCGTATATTTGATAGTTGGTAAAAATTAGCTTGTCCAACTGTCAAAATCGCTGCTCAAAACCTGTGTACTGGAAACATACACCTAGTCATAAACGAGTATCCGAAACCGAGTAAATGGCCCTTCAGGATAGTTGGTTGCAATATAAACTTCCCAACTATAACCTGTGACATCTTCATCTTTGGTGTAGCGGCACGAACCTAACGTTACAAAACTCTCTGTGGAATTTTGTGTGCCGTCAGGGTTACAAATGAAAGGTTGTGTTGTACAGCGTGCCCCATGTTCATAATAAAATGAGGCAATTTCGCACCCGCTTTTTTCAGTAGTGTAAAAGTAAGTTCGGCTTGCAGAGCCACTTTGCCCTTCTTCCTTTTCTAGTACGACATCATCTGGGATAGGGATTTCAGGATCACCGCCTAATACAATCTCAGAAAGCGGCCCAGCAATTTGTGTGAAGATATATGCAGTTATGATTAAGGCTAGAATGCCAAACGCTGCTATAACCCATAATGGTAAAAATGACGAACCTTGCGGTGCCTGTTCTGGTGAAGGTGAAGATTGCGTATTATCCATGATTTTTATCCTTGCCACTGATCATTGGTGATGACAACAACTTCACCTGTCAAAATACCATTTTCATCACGTATTGGCTTAATTTCTACTCGCGTGAATTGTGTGAACCCCAATAGTTCGTGTGATCGATCTTTTTGACAGACGTTAGTATGGAATTGTTCTGGGGTGGGCTCTGTTTGTTCGGACAAGCGAATGCAAGAATCCATCTGTTCAAGATAGAAAGCCTCAATATCCGCAACAAGCGAAGGACTCATACCAGCGAAAACCCCTTCATAGCGTTGTGTTCTTTGGGTGTCAGATATTTTCTCTTCACTAATGAGCTGTAAGCCCGGATAGTGGCGTAAGCGAATGGGCTGGCTTCGATCATTGCGCGCATCAATATATACGAATGCTGATATAAGCGTCACAACACCGATAAGGACAAGTAGGCCGAGTGTAATACGAATGATCCAACTATCAAGACAGTTATAGCGCTCAATTTGTTCAACTGTGTTTGAAGTACGAACGTTACTCATAAAAAATTTATACTTCCTTTTTTAATATTTCGCGCATTTTGACAACATCACTTGCAATACGTCGTCCATAGTCGCTGTTGGCATGACGACGCGCTTCTGTCTGCCAATAAGCAAGACCTGCAGCGTTTTTTTGCATGATGTTATAAGCGCCGAGCTGTTCTTCCTCTACTAAATTGTAGAGTAGATAGTTGATAAACAATGTTCGGTATTGTTCTAGGTTCAAAACACGAGCTGCGGATTGTGCTGTTCGGATAACGTCCTCTTCAGGGGCTTCTTGTAAGTGTAGGGCAAGCGCAATATCTGCTCGAATTGCCTTACGGCCGCCATTTTCTAATGCTTGTTGGAGCAACTCAATAGCTTTATCGTATTGACCTTGTACCATGCGGGTTCGCCCTAAGCCGAATAATGCTTGAACATGTTTAGGATCATACGAAAGTGCTTTTTCAAGATATGCAGCACTTTTTTCTAATTCTCCCATTTGCCGATAGGTATTTCCTAACAGCGCCAAAGCATCTGCAGAAATGTTTTCTTCGGGGATTGTCGATAGTAAATTCGCAGCAGCTTCAAAGTCGCCTTGTAAATAATATCGGCGAGCAGTTGTAATTGTTGAGGAATGTTGCCCCCAACCGAAAAGTATCCATAATTGCAGTGCCGCCATCAACACCCCTAATCCTATGACGATAGGCAGCATTTCTTCAGGGTCACGACCGCGTGTGATGAGAAAAATTGCGCCGCTAATAAGGGCGGTAACAATGAATGCTAAACGTAGGCGTGGGTCTTGTAAAATCATTGTGCTGCCCCAAAGATTTTTTCGATAGAAATCTGATGAAATACAATGACCCGTTCTGCTAGATGAATATCTTCAGCGTATATGTGGCGCACCGTTTCCGCTTGTGAATCTTCAAGAATATTTTGCCATTCTTTTAGACCGCGTTTTTGTTGTGCCACTTTTTTAAGGGTATTTTCGGCTTTTTCAGTTTGACCAAGTGCTGCATAGGCGCGTGCTTGCCATAAATAGCCTAACAATAATAGGCGGCTCTCTCTTAAACCATGTGCAATGGCACGATCAATATAATCGATAACACTTTGATAGTTACCAAGTCGATCTTCGATTAGGGCTAAGTCATGTAATAATGCCGGGCTTGTTTGCGAACGTTCAAAAGCTAATAGGCTGTAATACCGTGCTTTTTCAAAATTCCCCATCTGCACATAAATAGCAGCTAAACCACTATATCCACGCGGATCATTTTCATCTAGTGCGATCATTTTTTCATAGTCTTGAATTGCTGCTTGGGTTTGACCATCTAACTGAAATAAGCGCGCGCGGAAATCTAGATGCTCAAGAACCTTTGGTTCAGCACGAATTAGTTCACTGATGGTATTGATTGCGGCTTGGTAATCTTGGTTGCGCATGTGCTTAATGGCTGTTTTGTATTCCATGATAGTTGGTTCACGGATGAAAAATTGGGCAGCTAATACCCATCCAAACGCGCCACCAAGCAGGAATGGCAACCAAGCGCTTGGTGCGATCACTGCTAAAATGGCTAAGCCGAGCGCAGGTAAAATGCTAAAAAACAAACGGCGTTGACCATAAGGCCCTAATTTGCGCCCGATGATGATCGTCGCAGATGCGAGAAACACGATGAATAGCAAGCTCTGGACTGTTATAACCCAGTCACCATCTGCTACAAATCCGAGCACAGCGCTGACAAGTCCTGTAAAAATCAAAGCAAGTATAAGGGCACGCACGTTGGCTGGCCCTAGCCATTGTTGAAAATCTCGTAACATATCACTTCAACCGATACCAAAAATGATCGATAAATTCAGAGGCTCCCTTAGCTCGCCAAAATGCTTGTGCCATAGGGTGCAAATGCATAACCGCCACTTCTACTACTTTAATGTCTTGGGCAAGGAACCACTCTCGCATTGGGTTCAGCAGTGCCGTTCCTACGCCGCCAACATGAGCATGGCCATCAACACCCAGTTCGGCAATGTAGCCATATTTTTGTTGATAGTAGAATAATGGGCGTTCAAGAATAAGGCCGATCATAAATCCAATAATACGACTGTCTTTTTCTGCTATTAAGACGTGTGCAGCGGGGTCATCTAACCATGTATGAACTTGTTGCCGCCATAATTGCGGTGCATGAGATGTTATCCGCAAGCGCGGGTCCATCGTGGTTGCGATTTCATCCATAATGTCCGCCCACAATCCCTCTAACTGTTCTAGATCAGGGTGCATCGCGGGCCGTACTTGAAACGATGCCATATCGTTTATTTGCTCCTTCGTTACCATCAAAAAAGCTCCCGTCCTTCAAGGGACGAGAGCTTTCGGTCTCGCGGTTCCACCCTAGATTCTTCGTACCTAGTAGAAGTGTACGAAGCACTCAGGTCACTAAGATAACGGTCTAGTCGCCGCCGACGCTTACTAGCGCAACAACGCGCGTTCGGGTCGGAACTCCGAAAGGATAACCAACAACCGTACTATGCTAGGCTTACACCGTCCCTAGCTCGCTGAAATAGCCATTAGGTTTGTTGGTCGTGTTTTCATCATCGTTTTTTTGGTTCTATATGGTTTTTATTCTAAATGAGAGATGTCTTACAGGCAATATCTTTTGGGCATTAAATTTTAGGGAAAGTGTTTTTGAGGTATTTTTTCGGTACAATACATTATTAGTAACTTGCATAGTTGATGTAAAATGGATGAAGCATTAAACCCTTGAGTTGTCTTTACAGAATAAGACAGGATGATTTAACTCATGTCGTTATTGAAATACGTTGTGTGTCGTAATTGTGGGCATAAAATGCCCCCTGATCCACTAACTAAAAAATGTGATCAATGTGAAGGGCAATGGCTCATTGCAGAGTATGATCTCGAACAGGCAAAAGAAATTTGGCGTTCTGATGCTTTTCAAGGGCGGGAACTATCCTTATGGCGTTATATGGAGTTATTGCCTACTTCAGACCCGGGATTTGATGTTTCTATGGGGGAAGGCTGGACTCCTCTAGTGAAAGCGGCTCGTCTGCAGCAAGAATTAGGGTTGGCGAATTTATGGATCAAAGATGAGCGTCAAAGCCCAACGGGATGTTTCAAGGATCGGCAAGCTGTTTTGAATATTGCTCACTATAAAAAAGTGGGTATTGAAGAGGTGGTGTTGGCTTCAACAGGAAACAAAGCGACAGCTTTTGCGGCATATTGCGCGCGTGCCAATATTCGCGCATGGGTTTTTTTAACCAGTGCTGTGCCTAACGAAAAATTAAGAGAATTAGGACTTTATGGGGCTGAGGTTGTCAAAATCGCTGGCACCTATGATCAAGCCAAGCAAGTTGCTAAAGATTTTGCGGCACGTCGTAATTTATTACTAGAGGGAGGAGCCAAAAGCATCTTAAGCCAAGATGGCATGAAAACCCTTGCTTTTGAAATTGCCGAACAGCTAGCACGTTATGCACCTGTTGAAGATGGAAAATGGCGTGCTCCTGACTGGTACATTCAAGCGGTAAGTGGTGGCATCGGCCCAATAGCAGTTTGGCAAGGGTTTAAGGAACTGTTGGCTATGGGGCTGATAGATCGCTTGCCCAAGATTGGCGTAGTGCAAGTTGAGGGATGTGCACCAATGGTAACGGCGTGGCAACAAGACCTAGAAGAAGCTGAGCCTGTGGTGCCACGTACAAGAATTGCGGTATTGGCAACAGGTGACCCCGGACAAGGCTATAAAATATTGCGTCAAGCCTGCAAGGAAGGTGGCGGTACGATGATCTCAGTGAGTGATGGCGAAACATTTCGCGCGATGCGTCGCCTAGCACGGGTAGAAGGATATAGCATGGAACCCGCCACTGCGGTTGCTTTTGCTGGGCTTGAAAAATTGGTGCAAGAGGGGCTTATCCAAACTGATGACTATGTAGTAGTTAATTGTTCTGGACATACTTTCCCCGCAGAAAAACATGTTCTAGAGGATCAGTATGTTCTTGACTTGCAGTTAGGACAATTAGACGAGGATACGCAAGCAGTTTCGCACCGCAGTATTGAAGAAGGCATTGAGTCTGCTCTTGCTACGCTTGATGAACAAGTTACTACTGTTGTGATTATTGATGATAACCCTCAAGATAGCCGACTTATTCGGCGTTTGCTTCAAACCTATAAGAATTATCGTGTTTTTGAGGCGAATGACCCACGCGATGGCTTCGAGTTGATTAAGCAGCGTAAACCCGATCTTATTGTGACGGATTTAACTATGCCTGATATGGATGGCTTTGAGCTGATCGATGCTTTGAAGCAAGACCCTAATGTTCGTGATATTCCGGTTGTTGTCATCTCTGCAAAAACGTTGACCCCAGAAGAGCGCCAAAAACTGGAAAGCCAAACAGAATCACTTTGGCAAAAGGGCAGTTTTAATACACGAGAACTGGTCGATCATGTCGTGAAAACTTTGGGCGTAGAAAATGGGGAAGAAATACCTTCTGAAGATACCCCCGTCACAACTACAGTTGGGAAGATTGCTAGTGGAGTGCAACAGGTTATTGAGCAAATAACCCCTTCTACAGTTATGGTAATCGATGATAACCGACGCGATGCGCGTCTTGTGCGGCGTATTCTTGAGGCAACGAAGCGCTATCATGTCATTGAAGCCTATACAGCTGAGGAGGGCCGTCAGCTAATTGACGAACATCACCCACGTTTAGTAGTCTTGGATATACTATTACCTGATTTAAATGGGCTCGATTTCTTAGCTCAATTACGCCAAAACGAGAAACATAAGCAATTGCCTGTCGTAATTTTAACGGCTAAGGAATTAACAGCTGACGAACGAGAGCGCTTTGAAAAACTGAATTGTTCAATTTGGTATAAGCTCCAATTAGATCGTCAACAATTGGTGGAGCATGTCGACAAGATTATAAATATGCTTAAGTCATAAGTAGAAGCGAAATGCTTTGTTATGTACTTCGGTTGAAAGTTGAGAAGGATTATGCCAAAACGCATTTTGTATGTTGAAGATAACTTACACAATAAACGCTTGGTCAGAAAAATCTTGCAGTCACGTGGGTATGAAGTTTTAGAAGCCGAAGATGGACATACTGGCGTTGAAATGGCAATGTCAGAATTACCTGATCTGATCTTGATGGATATAAATATTCCCGGCCTTGATGGTATTGAGGCCACGCGCATGATTAAGGCCTATCAGCAAACAGCGCATATACCAATTATTGCCTTAACTGCAAATGCAATGCGTGGAGATCGGGAACGTTTTATATCAGCAGGATGTGATGACTATTTACCCAAACCCATCAGTACGGCAGATTTGCTGGCATTAGTGAAACAATATTTGAGCGAATAAGGGCGTGAAATCCTACTTTGTAGCGTATTAAAATAGGTGATTTGGCGTACATTGTGTCGGTCTTTTGTATGATAAGATAAAATATAGACCGAAAATGGATTGTAATTATCTTACATTATTTAAGAGTGAAAGGAACGCGCCATGCTTCAACGTCGCTCTCATTATATCTTGATAGCTGCGTTTTGCGTTTTGGCGCTTGTGGCGACTGGGAGCACGGCTTGGCTCGCGACTCCGTCACAAGCTCTTGCCCAACAAGGCCCCATTTGTGGAATTGGGCTTTGGGATACACAATATTATAACAACACCGTTTTTAGCGGAGCTACGCAAACATTTTGTACTACGAGTAACCAATTGAATTTAGGCCTTAATTGGGGGGCAGCAGGGCCTATTGCTGGCGTAGGGCCAGATAATTGGTCAGCAAGTTTTGTGACAAATTTGTCGTTTGCAACTGCTGGTACCTATCGTTTCACAACTACCTATCAAGATGGGGTACGTTTGTACGTAAACGGCCAGCTAATTATTAACGCAATAACCACGGATGTTGCGACTTCACAGACAACCACAGGTGATTTTTTCTATAGCTTGGCAGGAAGCACAGTTCCAGTTCGTTTGGAATATGTGAATTTTACTGGCAATGCAAATGTGAGCTTAAATTGGTCACTTGTGCAAGGTGGGGGTGGCACGGGCCAAACAGGTGGTGGCAACCCATGGACAACGGAATACTTCAATAACCGCACATTTACTCCTCCTAGCATTATTGGGGCCACTTTTCCTGCGGGGCCGCTCGCGGTTGATTTTGGCTTTAATGCTCCTGCACCGGGTGTGGCTGCAGATAATTGGTCTGGACGCTATACACGTGTAGTGAATTTCCCAACTGGTGGCGTGGTGAATTTTGAGGCGCGCGCTGATGATACTGTAACCGTGTACGTCAACGGTACTCCTGTTACTGCTTCAGCACCTTATTTTGCGGGTGAAGGCGTTGTTTATCGTGGCTCAATTACCGTTCCAGCGGGCTTGAGTACAATTGTCGTGGAACATACAGATATTGTTGCTCAGGCTTATGTATATGTGAGCTGGTCTGGCGGTGGCGATACTAGCGGTGGTGGTTCAACAAGTGGTGGCGGAACTACTGGGGTTACATCTCCGACGGGGGTTACGGCCACAGTCAATACAAGTGTGTTGAACGTGCGAGATGCGCCTAGCCTTTCTGGGCAACGTCTTACTCAAATTCGACGCAACGAAGTATACGCTGTATTAGGTAAAAATAGCGCAGGTACATGGGCACTCTTGCAAGTTGGTGATATACAAGGATGGTCATTTGCACAATATTTGACCTTTAGCGGTGATTTTAATAGTGTGCCCGTAGCTGATGGTTCTGACCAAACGCCCGCACCTAGTGGGGATATTATCGGGCAGGGCCGCCCTGTTGGTAATATGCGCGTGCGAGAATGTCCCAGTTTCAGCTGCAAGAACTTAGGTTTTGTCCCTTGGGGAGATACCGTAGGGATTTATGGCCAAAGTGCAGATGGCCGTTGGATCAAGATTCAATATGTGACCGCAAGCGGTGAGGTGCTAGTAGGGTGGTCATATAAGATTTGGTATCGTACCCTCAATAGTCTGGAAGAACCGCTTCCACAATTCCCTGTTGTGAATTAATACTGAGAGGCTTGGGCATGTTTTGCTCAAGCCTCTTTGGTTTTTAATCCCAAGTGCGCTTATCAACGATCATACGTTCGCCTTCAACTGTATCAACGAACTTAATTTCATTGATGGATAGACGCGCAAATTGTTGAAGGGCGCTTTTAATTGCATCACGCTTATTTTCTAAATTGGCGTTACCATCTGCCGTTACTACATGCAGGGTTACTATATCACGAACGCCATCACGGGTGATGATTGCTTGCATATTTTTCACTTCGGGAAAGTTATTCATGACCGCGCGAATTTGATTAGGATGTAGGAACATCCCTCTTACTTTAATAGCATCACCGCTACGACCAACTAGACCATATAAACGTCCTGTTCCCGGAATCATAACCGCCATATCACCAGTGCCAAAGCGCAATAGAGGGTAAACACGATCAAATTTCGTGACCACAACTTCGCCCGGTGTACCTTCTTCAACGGGTTCGCCTGTATTGGGGTCAACAAGCTCCACAATTTGGTTGTCAGGGATGGTGAAATCTTGTTGTCCGAAAAGTTGATACGCAATAATTCCTAAGTCTGCTGTGGCATAGGCCTGTGCGGTTTGCAAGCCATAGGTCTGCTCAAATTTCTCTCGCAACGAAGGTGGGTAAGGTTCAGCGCTAAAGAATGCTTTTTTTAAGGCTAATTTTTCTTTGGGAATCCCCATTTCTGCCGCTTTATCGAGGATGATGGATAAGAAGCTAGGCGTGCCTACATAACCTGTAACTTGTAGATCAAGCATGACCTTGACATGTATTTCAGTGTTACCCGGCCCTAATGGAACAACTGTTGCGCCTGCTGCAAGAAGTGCCTCATCAAACAATAAACCTGCAGGCACAAGATGATACAGAAAAGCATTGATCACAATGTCGCCTTCGCCAAATCCTGCAGCTTTCAATGTTACAGTTGCATCATCACCTACAGCACTGGATTTTCCACTGTGTGGATCATAAATAGGGCCCGGAGACATATAGATACGATCCAACTGTGATAATGGAACAGCTAGCCATCCACCAAAAGGCGGGTGTGCTTGTTGCATGGCTGAAAAATCATCTTTACTAATGATGGGTAATTTAGCTAAGTCGGCTACTGTTTGAATATCAGTAGGGCGAAGGCCGCGTTGGTCAAAGATGTTTTTTACAGCGGGCGCGTTTTCGTAAGCATAGGCAAGATGTTCACGCAGACGATGATCTAAATCGGTCATGGATTGCTCCTTGGCTTTAATAGTGGTGAAAATTTCCGTTTTGGGGAAGGTTTCTGAGCTTTTGTAATAGTTTCCAGATTAACCTTTCCTCCATGTAAGTATAACGCAGATAAGAGCGCCAGAAAGCTAATAATAGCACCAATAACGAACAACTCATTAATTTGATCAAAAGTTGCTATCAAGTAGGCTTCTTGACGCGCTGTCACTTCTTCAAAGGTTCCTAAGGCGGAAATACGTTGCTCTACACGATATAGTGCATAAGCTGTCATACCGGGAATGGCAAGCGTCATACCGATAAGGCGTAATATGAGAACGAGTGCCGCTGAAACACCGCGTTCGTCATCATCGACTTCATTGATGATTGCTGTGGATACAGGCGAAACTGTGAACCCTAGACCAACGCCTATGATAGCCATTTCAAGTGCCATCACCCATTCTGGTATATCAACATTCCATGTTAAGCTACATAAAATGAAGCCAAGCGTGGCGAGGCCCATTCCGCCAACTGTGACATACCGATACCCAAAACGATCACTTAGCCACCCGCCCGGCACTGCAGCAAGTGCCATCGGGATTGTTAGCCCAGACAAAACGATACCTGCAAGCAGTGCAGCTGTCTGCACACCATTGTCTTCAGTAGTATCTGCCCGTAAGTTAATAACCAAAGGCACACTCACTAGACCAAGAGCCAATACGAAGCCAACGCAAAAATTGGTAAAACCTGATGCACTATAATTGCGCCTTAAAAATAGATTCAAGTCAATGAGCGGATAGCGATAATATTTTTCCCATGCGATAAAGGCACAAAATGCGATCAAGGCGGTAACAAGCAAGGGGTACATATAATCGGCAGGGCCATTATTCACAGCATTATCAGTAAGATCAATTGCTTCGCTGCCAAAAGCTGAGGCCGGGCTAAGACCATTAATGCCAACACTCAAGCCTATTAGTGCCATAGAAATAAGCGCTATGCCAACAATATCGAAGCGTCCGCTCGTATCATGTGGTTTTCTAAAACGCTCACCTCGCAAGGCAAGCAATGCACCTAGTAGTGCAATGACACTAAAAGGTAGATTGAGGACAAATAATGTTCGCCAAGATGGCACAGAAACAGTAAGTCCAATATCTGCAAGCGTATTCGCAATGTCCTCTCCATAGTCGGCAAATAGCTTTACCATCACGCCGCCGTATAGATGACCTAGCACCCAGCCCGAAGTATCAATTGCGCCCACGAGTCCAAGCGGTTTAGCGCGTCTTTGTGGCGGGAACATATCGCTAACAATGGCCATCGTAACAGGAACTATAGCGCCTGCTCCTGCAGCTTGGATTGTACGTCCAAAGATGATCATATACAGCTCGCGCATTTCTGGTGGTGGTGGGATATGTTTATCGGGATCGGGGTAGATTTGTCGGTATATGTCAAGATATAAATCTGTGGGCCATGTATGAGCAATGGAAACAAACCATGAACCCCCCATGAAGATCAATAAACAAAGGATATAGACCCAGCGTCTCCCTACCATGTCAGACAAGCGTCCCATAAAAGTCATGCTGATAGTGTAGGACAATAGATAAGCGGCAACCATCCAAGAGGCATCATCTAACTTAGAATCAATCGGCAGCCGCAGTTGATTGATAATTTCGGGCAAAATGGCAGAGACTATCGTTAAGTCTAGCGAGCCTATAAACACTGGCAAACATAGTACCGCTAGGATAAGCCAAGGTCTTTTAACCAAAGTTTGGTTATCAGCATCAACTTGCATGACAATATCCTTTAATTTTCAAGGGTAGGCTCATCGATGTTTACTTCTTGATTATACCCCTCAAAATCAATTTCCCATGTCTTAGACAGGTCTTCTTCTGTGTCAGGTGGGGAAGGTTCAATAAGCTCTATTCTGGAAAGATGGCGTGTTCCTTCGCGGCGAATGTAAATATCAATTTGAATATTTCCGGAAGCTGTAGACATTAAACCGAAAGTCACTGCACGTGCCAATTGTGCATCTACCATACCCTGTATATGGTAGACTGGAATTCCTTCGATTTCTGTGTTGCCGATGAGGGTAGGGTTTTGTATTGAGCGCAAAGCGGTTCCGATACCGGTTTGTTCAGATACAAGGTCAGATGGCTCAAAATCAGCAACTAAACTTTCTTGTACCCATTCGCCACCTGTGAGCAGGGGATGATTATAGTATTGGCGATCCTCAACAGCAATAATGCCAATTTTTTGTGTGACATCCTCTATGGCAACGCTGATGTCTGCTCGAACGCTATTCGGACTCTGGAAGATAGCTGTGGCACTGTTGAGTGTAATATCAAGGTCTTCAAAGCCTTCAAAATTTATGTAGATGGGTGCGCCACGTTGACGAAGTTCAAAACGAAAAGACTCTGCCTGTTCAAAGTTGTTAGCGGCTTCTGAGAGTAGGGCTTGCGTATCGGGAGGTGTTTCTTCGTTATCGTTGCTATTGTTATTACAAGCAGCTAGTGCAAACAATGCTATCAGCAATACATACCCTAAAAAGCGATGTGGTTTCATTAAAGTGTACCCTCTAGCTTCATTATGAATGGATTAATCATATACTACCACTACGTCACAGTATGTGTGTAGTTCTTATAGAAAAAGATTAGAAATTATAGAGAGATGTTTATTAAAGAGCCAATAAGGCTCTTCAATTAAACACCTGTGGTAGCAGGTGCGGGGGTACCTTCTAAGCAAGTTGCGCCATAGCGCCCAACGGTGATGCTATGACGTGTGCCTTTAGGAATGTCAATACGATCACCACTCTTTAACTTATGGCGCTGGTGGAGATCGGGGAATACAACTTCAATACTACCTTCTAGGCAGTACAAGGTTTTATCAAAGCCATGACTGCGTACACCAAACCGATAATTGGCATGTTGATGCCAACGAAAGGGACGCATTCCTTCATCAAGAAGTTGGCGTTTCATAAGTTCAAGTGTGGGGTGTTGTCCGCCACGCCATCGGGTTAAACGGACTTGTTGCTGTCTATTAGTGTGCATTGTTTGCCTTTTTGCATATGATGAATACTTATTTTGGGATGATAGCATCTTCACACCTAATTAAACAGATATTCGATTTTTAATCAAGTGATGGTTTGATTCTGTCAGATTATCGCAGATTTTTCTCTAATATCCAACAAGGCTCGTGCATTTGCACAACTTCGCCACGATGGTTCATGTATTGCCAGCGTCCTTCATCTTCACCTATAACATGATACCCCAACCTTTCATAAAGTTGACGGGCACGAATATTGGTTTTTGCTGCTGAAATCATAGCGATTTCAAAATCACGTTCAATAAGATTTTGTTCAGCATAGTGAATGAGACGAGTGCCAATACCAAGTCCTTGCAAATGTTCCATAACGCGCAATGCATAAAGATAGCCGCGCTTATGCTTTTCTTGGTTGTGCCCTAAGGCGAGATGTAAAAATACTTGCCCTATAGGAAAGTTGTTTAATACTGCAACTAACATGAGCCGCCGACCGATACAATGTTCTTCATATGTCCGCGCATAGACGTTGCGGAAATGTGTATACTGCCCATACCACTCAAGTTTAGGTAAGTCTTCTGGCACGAGGGGGCGCAAGGTGATCATCAAATTTATGGAAAAGATACTAGCTTGTTGTGCCATCATAATTTTTGGTGTTTGTTAATCAATTGCTCTAAATATGCTGTTTCTTCATCAACCGATTGAATTTCACCATCTAACCAAGCACTGCGTAGGCGGCGTAATATATCACCAATAATTGGGCCGGGCGGTATCCCCATAGCTTTTAAGTCATTACCATTAACAGTTGGGTGAACATATCGCCATGTTGTTATATATTGCTCAATAGAATAGCGTTGCACATCGTTTTCAGCAATTGTCCATAAAACTATCCATGCGAGAGGGGGTAATGAACCTAAATATTCGACAACTTGACTAGGATGCATATTAGGTAGTTGGGAGAGCTGAGGTATCGCTTGGTGAATGGCGAGCAGTGTATTTTCTAATGTACGTCCAATCATCAAGCGTTCTGACCATGCGCGGATTTGATCAGAAGAACATCGAATGATCAATAATGTGGCTTGGGCAGCGATCCAGTCAATATTTAGTTCTAACCAAGAGGGTTGAGTCTGTGCGCTGCGCAATAGGTTATATTTTTCGATAAACCAATCATCGATATGTATGTTTGGAAAAATAGTATTTAAAATACCTAGTTGCTCTAAGCGTTGTAAACCACGTAAGGGCTCTTTTTCCTCTAATAAATGCCAAAGTTCATTGCGAATACGTTCGCCTGTGACACGATCAAGAAAAGGAAGCGCATTTTCTAAAAGGTTTAATGTGCGGGGTTCTATGTTGAAATTGAGCCGCTGCTCGAAGCGAACTGCCCGTAACATGCGAGTAGGGTCATCAATAAAACTATGGCTATGAAGTACACGGATAATTTTATTTTTGAGATCGCGCTCTCCATTATAAAAGTCTATGAGCATTCCCATTGGCGGAGGCGATAAGCGAATCGCCATGCTATTAATAGTGAAGTCACGCCGATGTAGGTCTTGTTTAATAGAGCTTTGGCGTATGGTGGGCAATACGCTAGGTTCTTTATAAAACTCTGCGCGTGCAGTTGCGAAGTCAATGAACTCAACGCCGCCTGTGTTATCATCTAAGCTCAGGTCAAGTGCCTTTATGACATCTCGATTAATGATCCATTTTGCCGTGCCAAATTGGCGATGAATATGTAAATGTCCACCTAATGCTTTTTGTATGCTATCAGCAAAGGCGATAGCATCACCTTCAATAACAATGTCAATATCAAGATTGGGAATATCTAACAGTAAATCGCGAACGAGTCCACCCACTAAATAAATATCTAGATCATCAGCCTGAGCTTTATGGGCAATATACGTCAATAATTCCCACAGTGCTAATGGCAGCATATTTTGTAAACGTGACATGAGCATATGTTGTTGATGTTGGCTGCGTGGCGGCATTCCCCATCGGCGAATGAGATCAGTGCGTGTAACAATGCCGACTAAACGCTCATTTTCATCGAGGACAGGCATTTGCCCCCAACCCGTATCCATCATTTTTTGACGCAAAACTTCTAGTGAGTCATTAGGATGTACGTAGATGTTAGTCCCTGCTTCCATCAAATGTCGGACTGGCTGCTGTGGCATATGATGGGCGAGTGCTCGATCTACAGCTCTACGAGTTAATAAACCCACTACACGCTCACCATCCAAAACTGGATAGCCTTCATGACCCGATATTTGCATCTTTTTTGCTGCTTCTTCGGCAGTAGCGTCAATGTTAATTGTTTCAATTGGGCCAACAGACATGAGATCTGCAACAGTTATGCTAGGCGTAATGACTTTAGGGAGAGTTTCGCGCACCTTCTTTAAGGCAGCGTTCAAATCCGTTTGGCGTAATAAGGCAGCTGCTGCGCGTACATGTCCACCACCGCCTAAGGCTTTTGCTAATTGCCCAACATCCACTTCATCAATCGTACTTCTGGCAACAAGTTGTACATCATTTCCCATTTGAATGAGCAAAAACAAGGCATTAGGATCATAAAGATTCATCATATGATGAGCAAGTCGAGAGACCCCTTCTACTTGTTGCTCAACTTTTGCTGTTGCGAGCAAAACAACATGACCGCCAATGATCTCTATTGTTGCTGATTGCCGAAGCTGATCGTAGATATGCCAATGGGTTTCTTCAAGCGGATAAGTTAAAAATTCACGCAAAATATCAAGGCTTGCATTATTTTCTAGCAACCATGCTGCTGCTAAGACATCACGCACTGTGGTGCCGCCATAGGTTAGACTACCGGTATCTTCATAGATTCCTATTAGCAACATTGTTGCTTCAAGCGAGCTAAGCTCAATATTTTGTTGGCGAATGAGTTCAACAAGTAAGGTTGTTGTTGCACCTACTTCATCAATGAGCGTTGTATAGTGTGGGGGCAAATCCTCTCGACGTTGATGATGGTCGATAATATGAACGGGTGTTGTATCTTTCAGGTGGGGGATAGTATGGAGTTTTTGAGTATCGACAAGATAAGCATATGTAAGTTCTAAATCGTCAGGTAATTCTGAATGTTGAATCGCTGGCATGATGCCAGCATAAAGCGTTAAGAACTTTCGCACGTTTTGACGTAAGCGATGTGGCAATACAGGCACTGCAGTAGGATCAAGGCGATGCATTGCCATAAGCGATGCCACAGCATCAAAATCTGCATTATTGTGCGTAAAAATCAAGCGTCGTAAATTCATTAGAACCAAATATTATTGCGGAGTTGGTGGTCGATGGGGCTTTATGGGCGCTTGATTCGATTTAGTACTGCCAGTATTAGATTCCTCATCTGTTACTGATTTATTTTCTGTAGAAGGACTTGCTTCTGTTTTCTCTTCTTTGGCAACCTCAGGTTCACTAGATTTTGCGCTTGATGAAGAGGTTTTTTCCTCCTCTGCTGATTTACCGTTACTTTTGTCGCCTTTATCAACAGCTTCTGGCTTTGTTTTTGTGTCTTCAGTAGCTGTTGGCGCTGATGTTGATTTTGGTGTTTCAGGTGTTTCAGGCGTTAAAGGTTTAGCAGATTCGCTTGCTTGTGTTGTTGCCGTTGTATCTACTGGCGCTGATGTTGCTTTTGGTGTTTCTTGAGCTTTGGGCTTTTCCGCCGTCGATACAGGTTGTTTATCTTCTGGTGATGTTTCAGTTGATGGTGGAGGGGTATGATTAGTTTTGGCTTGTTTCTTTTGCTGAATATCGTTAATTACGTCTGTAAGCAGATCTATATTGATCGGCTTATGTACAACATGATCAGCGCCCACTTCTTTACGACGATCTTCTAAATCTAGCGCATCATAAGCTGTGACAAAGATTATCGGCAAATCCTTTAATGTTTGATGTTCGCGCATCATCCGACATAGCTGAAAACCATCAAGTTGTGGCATCATGATGTCTAAGAGAGCGACATCTACTTGTTCTATCTCTGCAAGTGTGATGGCTTCGGTTGAATTTAACGTTGTAACGGGCTCAAACCCTGTTAATTCTAACAAAACACGTAACAAGTTGAGCGTATCTAATTCATCATCTACGACAAGTACTTTGGTAGCCATGCATTATTCCTTCAATATAGTAGCGATTGTGCACGATAAGCAGCTGCTGAATTGAAAAGCGCTACAATGCCAAAAGCTAAAGCTGCATTTCGATTATCGTTACCTTGCATAATAGCATAAACGCCCGGCAAGCTGATCGCAAAATAAAATGTATAGAGATAGTATACCGTTCGTTGTGGTGGTTCGCCGAGCAGGCTTAATATTATGGTGACAATAAAAACAGCGCTTGCTAGAAAGGTGTTCGTCCACATTGCCCCCCAAAAATTTCCGCTAAGTGCTTGATTTTGCCCCGCTAAAACAGCCGCGTAAACGCCTAGTATTGCGCTGAATAAAATATAGGCTGTGCTAAACCCTCCATGCACAATAAGCAGAAAATCGGTCATTGATGCCATGATCCTTCTATTTCGCAAGATTAATGACGGTCTATGATCTTAGTAGTTTTGGCTCAAATGTCCATAGAATTTTCGATAAAGGATTGAAGAGGTTTTTTGCTATAACAAAAGCAGAAGAGTTAAAAGCTCTTCTGCTTTTAAGATCGTATGCTTTATAAATAGTCTCGAAGATTATGGGCAATGCGTGGATGACGCAGGCGGCGTAAAGCCTCTTTTTCCAATTGGCGAATGCGTTCTCGGCTAAGCCCAAATTTATTAGCGATTTCTTCAAGCGTATGCGGCTCGCCTCCGCCCAAGCCAAAACGTAATCGGAGGATATGGCTTTGGCGTGGCGTTAATTCACTCAACACTTCTTCGATAGTTTCTTGTAACAGGTTTTGTGTTGCCACTTCAACGGGGCTGGGCGAATCTCGATCCTCGATGAAATCGCCAAATTCACTATCACCATCATCGCCTACAGGGCGCTCTAGGGCGATGGCATGTTGGCTAGCATCCATCATTGCACGCACATTTTCAGGCTGAACTTGCATAGCGCTGGCTATTTCCTCAGGTGTTGGACGACGGCCAAGCTCTTGTTCCAGTGTTTGAGCAACCCGATACATCTGACGAATTCGCTCGGTCATGTGTAGCGGTATCCGAATGGTACGTGTTTTTTGTGCTAGGGCACGAGTGATGGCTTGGCGTATCCACCAAGTGGCATAGGTGCTAAAGCGATTGCCACGTTTATAGTCGTATTTATCAACAGCGCGCATTAAGCCAACGTTACCTTCTTGAATTAGATCAGGAAAGGGGAGCCCTTGCCCCATATAACGTTTCGCTATGCTGACAACAAGGCGCGTGTTGGCGCGTCCTAAATGTTCACGTGCTGCTTGGCCATCTTCAATGAAAACTTTAAGTAATCCCTTACTTTTTTCGATACCAATCAATGCAGCTTCAAAACCCATCGGCGCAAAAACACCATTTGATAAATCTTGTCGCAATAAATGATCGTGTGCCATTTCAACCCACATAAACTCATGACGGATGGGTTGAAGCACTGTATCTATATCTTGTAAGAGAGTATCGAACTCTTCTGCTACCCAAGGCGCTAATTCGATGTCGTTGACATTTTCTACAATTTTACGAACTTCATCAAATACCCGTCTTATTGCGAGAATGTCTGCGCATACGGTAATGAATTCTTGTCGAAACTCTGTATGATGATGAAGAAGATGTATTTGGTTAAGAAGCGTATTGAGGCGGTGAATGTGGCCGAGTAGGTGATTGAGGTTGTCTTCTAGCTCAAATGCCATTCTGCCTATTTCGATGCGTTTTGCTAATGAAATCTCGTCATCTGCAGTCAGAAGTGGCTCTTGAGCCATTTGTCGAAAATATAACCCTACAGGATCATCGGGAGAGACAGCATTAATATCGCCAATGTCAGGATCACGGAGGGCTTCACGATCAAAATCTTCGTCTAGCTCGATACCCGGATCGTCTTCATCCTGCCGTAATTCGATCCCTAAATCATCTAATTCATCAAGGAGCGCTTCAATGGCAGCAACATCGTCCCCGTCTCCCTCTAATAATTCCAGCACGTCTTCGAGGGTTACAAAGCCGCGCTGATCAGCTCGGTTCATGAGTTCTTGGATCACGAGCGTTCCTGCCTCCCTTTTAATGTATATATAACAGGGAAAAACTTGCCCATAAAAAAATCAACGTTCCAATATTTTTTTAGTACAATCAAAAATCATTGTAGCATAGTTTTAAAAGCAGGTGAAACTACTCTCACTTTGCCTCTCATTCTATATTCATTTTTGTTGTGTGAAGAATTGGGTATTTATGCGGCAAACAGGCTATAATCGAGAACAAAATTTTACAAAAATTATGAATGAGGAAATTTCGTTATGGATATTCGCGCTGTCAAGTTAGATGTTGCCGCATTACGCAATGGCCTAGCATGGGCACAAAGTTGGACCCATCAGCACATTCTTTGTCGTATTGGTGAAGGCCAGCTAACTTTTATGGTTGCTGAACGCGATGGTTTCTTGGCAGCTTGGACATGGAATGCTCCTGATCTGAGCAGTTCAGCATTTTTTCTCATTCCTCCATTTATTGCAAAGCTCCTTTCTTCGCGTGCTATGTGGGATGTGCGAGAACTGAAAGTAATGACTTATCGTAATGCTGTCGGTATGCTTTTGTCTGCGGACCAACGCCAGCCTTTTCGACTGCAATGGCACTGGCACGCAACAGATTTCGCGAGCCCACCATACTTTAAACTAATGAGTCGTTTGCCTGATATGATGATCAGCGCGCCTTATGTCAATTTGGCAGATGTCATTCATCTTGCCATTGCCAATGTGTTGACTCCTAGCATTAATGAAGAAGGTGAGCCAGAACCAATGCCAAATGGCATTTTGATAGACTTTATGCCCGGCCAAATTAATATTGATGGAGAATCAATACATAGCCACACACAACAGCAGGCACGATATTATTTTAACCCCAAGATGTTAATTCGTGGCTTAGAAATTGTGCGTTCTTCACACTTAAGTTTTGCGATTCGTGAAGCTAAGCGAGCACAAAATGCTGTTTTGTACATGGCTTGCCAACGTGAAGGTTGGCAAATCCATTGCGCGATTCAATCTGTGGGCGTAAGCCGCACAGCTACCCCGCCGCCTGTACAAATTCGTGAAACAC
The DNA here is from genome assembly GCA_003697365.1 of Chloroflexota bacterium. Lineage (GTDB taxonomy): Bacteria > Chloroflexota > Anaerolineae > Aggregatilineales > J027 > J027. Next base: position 23,588 of record RFGP01000077.1, read on the forward strand.
GTCCCCCGATGCAAGGTGGCTCTTGGTTTAGAGGACGCGGTGACTAGGCGATTTTTGCGTCGACGCTGGCGACTTTTAATGCTATTTATTGTTTTATCTTTAGGGCTTAGTATTTGTGTCTCATGGAGCATCGGGGCGATTTCGGCTACAGCTTTAGTATATGCACCTTGCAATAATAACGGTATGTCACTTGATGACACGTATGAATGGGAATCTTTCACGCTTTCGGCCCGCGATGGAGGACGTTTTAGAGGGTATTTCATACATGGCACGAATGGGGCAACGGTCATTTTTCCGCCTAATTTTACCGCTGGACGCAATAGTCGCCTTTTTGAAGCCTTGCCTTTTGTGGACGCTGGATATAACGTTGTAGTATATGAGTCAAGACGCTGTGCAAATATGGGGCCTTTGAGCTTAGGGTATGAAGAGGTCTCTGAAGTGGCCGATGTGCTTGATTATCTCGCGTTGCGTGGTGATGTTGATATGGCTCATATTGGGGTACATGGTTTTTCTTCTGCTGGGGCAACGGCGATTATGGCTGCTGCACAATATCCGCAAATTAAAGCAGTCGTTGCTGTAGGCAATTATGCAGATATGAATGCTATCCTAGATGCTGATGTTGAAGGGGTTCGACATTTTTTCTATATGTTATATCAACATGGCTTCCGTTTTACTTATCAGCTATGGGTTGGTAATTCACTTGATACTTTGAAGCCCATCGAAGTGATTGATCAAATTTACCCGCGTCCTATATTACTGATTTATGGTTCAGAAGAACCGGGCGCTCTCACAAGCGAAGCGTTGATGATGCGCGCCGATGAAAATGCTACACTGTGGATTCTTGAAGGAGAAGGGCATGGTAGCTATCGTAGGCGCACTGATTATAGCCAACGTACTATCGCTTTCTTCGATCAACATTTATTGGATACATTGCGCTAGATTGCATGTTTAAAGAATCTCAACTTAATTATCTTTCTGCATTGATTGAGGCTCGTACAGGCTTAGATACTTTTACACGCTATCGTCAGACTTTGATTGAGGCTCTGCAACAGGATCATATCGAAAATTTAGATGCCTATATCGCCCATTTAGAATTACTAGATCATAGCCATCCTGTTTGGCAAGCATTGCTGAATGATTTAATAATTGGCGAAACATATTTTATGCGAGATCAGCAGCAAATCTCATTACTGCGAGAGCTGGTCTTACCTGCTATTATCCAACAAAAACGACATACTACACGCCAAATACGTATATGGAGTGCTGGTTGCGCTACTGGCGAAGAAGCCTATACGCTCGCCATTTTGCTTTATGAGTTGCTACCCGATCATAACAAGTGGGATATTTTGATTTTAGGAACGGATATTAATTGGGCAGCAATTCAGGTAGCACAAAAAGGAATTTATAAAGCGTGGTCTTTTCGTAATACTACCCCTACTTTTCAGCAAAAATATTTTATTCCACGCGCGAATGCCTATGAAATTCGCTCAGATTTGCGTCATAACGTGCGTTTTGAGCAGGCCAACCTTGTTAGTGTGAATGTGCCGCAGCAAGATTTAATTGTATGCCGTAATGTTTTATTTTACTTTACCCCTTCGCAGGCAGCAGTGGCTGAAAAACGTTTACTCCAATGCTTACAACCAAGCGGTTGGCTTTTGCTAAGTCCAGCAGAAACGCTACATCACACACGCCAACATTTTGAGATTCATACTCATGCGCAAACGATAGTTTTTCGTAGGCGCGCAGAATCAACAACTTCAGCCTCATATCTCCCTCAACCGCTAATCCAAAACCTAGAAGATATTTATCAATCTGCTGTAGAGGCTTTTCAAACGCATCAATTTGAACTTGCGGAAATTTACTTAAATCAAATTAGTCACTTACAGATACCGAAGATTGCGTGTCTACAAGCAAGTTTGGCATTGAGCAAGGGCGACTGGGATGGTGCGAGGGTAAAACTAAATGAAACGCTTCATCTTGATCCTTTTTGGGCAGAAGCGCATTATTTGTTGGGATTGTGGCATATTCACCACGATGATCTTATTGCGGCATACACATCGCTACGCGCCGCAATTTATAGCGAACCTCGTTTTGCACTAGCATATTTGCTAAAGGGCGACTTAATGATGAAGCAGGGTGATTATAATCGGGCAACGCGCGCTTGGGAAACCGCACGACAGCTGGCGTTGGCCTTCGATATAAATGCTTATCTCAGCGATATTGCTGACGTAACCGCAGGGCAGCTTATTAATTTAGTTGAACATCGCTTGAATTAGGATATGGAAAACTTATGAACACACAGGCTCAACCTTCAGTGCTTATGAGATGGTATATGGCTAGCCGACCTCGTAGTCTTACAGCAACCTATGTTCCGATTGGGCTTGGGGGGGTATTGGCTTATCAGGATGGTGTATTTGATTTTATTGCTTTCGTATTGGCGTTGTTAGGTACGCTGATGTTGCAAATCAGCGCAAATTTATTCAATGAATATTACGATTTTCGCAAAGGGTCTGATAAGAAAAAAACACATGGTTTAGGCATGATCATTGCGCGCGGACTGCTAACGCCACAACAAGTGTTTATTGGTGGTATCTTAACGCTTATTTTTGGCATTCTGATCGGATTATATTTCGTATGGTCTGCAGGCTTGCTGGTGTTTTGGATTGGCTTGGGCGGCGTGTTAGCAGTGATACTTTACACTGCGGGACCATATCCATTAGCGTATATTGGTCTGGGGGAAATAACAGTCTTTGTGTTTATGGGGCCTGCTATTGTCATTGGAGCATATTACGTACAAGCTAAGACGGTGAGCACTGAGGCCATCTGGGGAGGGATACCGATAGCTTTTCTTGTTGCCAATATCCTTCATGCGAATAACCTGCGTGATCTAGAAGCAGATAAAGCCGAAGGAAAGCACACGCTGGCTACTATCTTCGGACGACAATTTGCGCGCCATGAATATCTAGTATTAACAGCAGGCGCTTTTGTATCTACATTTATTTTGTGGCTACTAGGGATTGCGCCTCTATTGACGGTAGCGGTTGTTATCTTGTTGCCAGAGGCTTTTCAGCTCATTCGCACAGCATATGCGACTGTTGATGCAGGAGAACTACACCAAGTGCTATTGCGGACGGCGCGACTACATCGTTGGTTTGGCATTGTATATGTAGGGGCATGGTTGCTCGCAATTTTAATAAATGACCTAATCTGAACCTTAGCCATTGTAAAATAAACGTAAAAATGCATAATAAGAATCTCATGAAAGCAATGAAAGTATGAGTGTTTGATGCCAATTCAATTGCATAATGGCTTGATTTTACGTTCTCTACGTGAAGGCACCCCTGAAGATCGAGAACATTTGGTGCAATTTTACGTCGATGTTTTTACAGATCAATATGGCCCAGAAGATCGAATATTAGCAGAGTGGATTCCTGATCTGCTCTCAGGTAAGCATCCTACTGTGACTGCGGATGATGTTTTTATGGTTGTTGATCCTGAAAACGAGGATCAAATTGTGTCGGCAACATTATTGATTCCGCAAACTTGGCATTATGGAGGGATTCCTATTCCCGTTGGTCGCCCTGAACTGGGCGGGACACGTCGTGAATATCGTCGGCAAGGGTTGGTGCGCGCATTATTTCAGCGTGTACATGAGCGCAGCGCTGAATTGGGACATATGATGCAAGTGATAACGGGAATTCCTTTTTATTATCGCCAATTTGAGTATGCAATGGCTATTGATCTTGGGGATTGTGCAACTTTGGCTTTGGGCGCATTAAAGTCATTAGAGCCAAAGCCTGATACACCCCCAGCTTTTCGTTTACGTAATGCAGTATTAGATGATATTCCTCAAATAATGGCGTGGGAACGCGCTTTTAATGAGCATCAATTATTGGGGACGATTCGTGATAGGAATTATTGGGAATTTGAGATGAACTATCGTAACCCTAAGTCTCATCATAAGCGCCATTTTATGATCATCGAAAATGCTAATGGTGAAGCTGTAGGATATGTGGTGACGCGCTCTATGACTATGTGGGGGACGATAGGTATTTTTGAGTATGTCGTAGGGGATAAAGCATCTTATTTAGAAACGTTGCCATATGTATTGCTGGCAGTGCGTGATTATGCCTTTCAGCATGTATACGGAGAACAACCACCATATGGCATGTGGTTTGATGCAAGCCTGTATTCTATTCTTGCGAAACTATTACGTGGTTTTCCTTCGGCAACAGTTTTGGCCGATGATTATGCATGGTATGTGCGTGTTCCGCATTTATATGATTTTATTCGTCATATCCAACCTGTATTAGAACAACGCCTTGAAGGGTCGCTTGCTCATCGTTATACAGGTAAGTTGCATATAGGCTTCTATACAAAACAAGGGTTGCTCTTACGCTTTGAACAGGGGAAGATCGTTGAAATAAGCGATGAAGAACCTGATCTTGGCAAAGCTGATGCTCTTTTTCCATATCTCACTTTTTTAAATGTACTCTTTGGTTATAGAACCCCGCGCGAGTTGCAACATGGGTATCCTGATGTACGTTTTGATTATCGTTCTGAAACCTTGTTGAACATTCTCTTTCCAAAACAACGAGCATGGATACATCCTCAACAATAATCCTACGTTGAGCCGATGCTTTTATGTCCTAAATCGTTGCCTGTGGTAAACTAAGCGCTGCTGTTTATTGAAAAGTTGATGCGCTAATCTGGAATGCTTCAAAATCGATTTAGTATTTATACAGTAGGCTTGTTGCTATTTTTCGCGGGGTTGGCATGTTCATTGGTTCCAGACGGAACGGTGACCGATGATCAGCGCCTTGTGCGCCCTGAGCGGCCAGCGCTTTTGTTGTTAACGCCACAGCAAGGAAGTCGGTATGCATTAGGCACACCGGTTATTTTCCATGCTATCGCTCAAGATGCGGTTGGGATCAATCGCTTAGAGGTTCACATCGATCAACCTGAAACGCCACTTGTTCTGACGCACGTCATTGATCCACCAGCTACTGAAGTGGAGGTGTTGTTGCCTTGGATGCCACCTAATAGCCAACTCTATCTAATTAGCGTTTTAGCTTTTCGTGAGGCAGGATCGCCCTCTGATCCAAGTGATGATATTCCGAGTAATGAAATCTTACTTTCAATAGATGTGCTGCCAAGTAGCCAAGTTGCGCCACCACCTCCCTTTACTCCAGAAGTTGTGCCCAGCTCTACTATAACCGTTGATAATGCGCTACCATCGATAAGCGCAGTCATTACCAGCACTGACTCTGTCCTTGTGCGGCAAGGGCCGGGCATACAATATCAAGCTGTACAAACACTCAATAATGGCGATATTTTGTCTGTTGTGGGGCGTAGCGAAGATGGTATTTGGCTGGTGATAGAACTGCCAAATGGTTTTGGATGGATTATTCGGGAGGCTGTCGTTTTGAATGGCGCAATTGAAGATTTAGCGGTTGTTGCTGCGCCTCCCTTAACAGAAAATGAGTAAGGTAATGATAACGTTAAACATTTCTGCTGAAGTACAAGCTGCACTCAAAGAAAAACGCCCTGTTGTAGCGTTGGAATCAACAGTTATTTCACATGGGTTGCCATGGCCTGATAACCTCGAACTAGCGCGTACACTTGAAGCTATTATAAGGGAACAAGGCGCTGTACCTGCGACTATCGCGCTAATAGCTGGTCAGCCAACGATTGGCTTAGATGACAAACAACTAGAGTTATTAGCTAATGGCCGCGTTTCTGTTGAAAAGATAAGTCGCCGTGATTTTGGCTATGCAATCGCACGCAAACTGTATGGTGCAACGACAGTAGCCGCAACAATGATTCTAGCGCATAAAGCAGGTATTGATGTTTTTGCAACTGGTGGCATTGGGGGTGTACATCGTGGGGATAGTAACGATATTAGTGCTGATTTGCCCGAATTTGCCCAAACGCCTGTTGTTGTCGTTTCTGCTGGTGCAAAGGCCATTCTTGACTTGCCACGTACATTAGAGTGGCTAGAAACATATGGGGTTCCAGTTATTGGCTATGAAACGAATGAGTTCCCCGCTTTTTATACACGTGCTAGTGGCTTATCTTTGCCTTATCGAGCTGATACGCCTGCTGAGGTGGCGGCTATTATTTCTGCTCAGTGGTCATTTGGACTCAAGAGTGGCATCCTTGTAGCGAACCCTGTGCCACATGAAGCCGCCTTGCCTTTAGATGAAACAGAACGCTATATTCAACAAGCGTTGCTAGAAGCCCAGCATCAAGGTGTACACGGCAAAGCGCTCACACCATTTTTATTGGCTTATTTAGCCGACATCTCTGATGGCAAAACCAAGCAAACAAATTTGGCGCTATTGAAAAACAACGCCAAAGTTGGTGCACAAATTGCCATAGCCCTTAAGGAACAACGCGAAATGTTGCTTGCTCAATAGGGGAGGTTTCTTCCCCTATGAACAGCTGTAACTCATAGTTGCCCGCATCGAAGCCTTTTTGTTGGCCGATAAAGAAAGATGTCTCGCCATTTCCAGCAGGGCCCCAAAGCGTGAATTGTTCAGCGACAAGGTTATTGTCTTTTAGCAATCGCCATCCCCAAAGCACACCTGTATTCATATTTTGATAGTGCATAAGAAAGAAAATGCGCCGAATGCCTACACTGAATGTAGCATTGGGTTTGTTTTCTTCTTCGCTTATCATGGTTTCTGTAATACCAATGATCCTTAGTTGGGCAGATTCAAGCGGCGTAGCGCGCGGGGTAACCCGTACAACACTAGATGATAAAGTTGGCAATGAGGTTTGTGTAGCAGTAGCTGTTGGGGTTATCGGAGAAGGCGTGGATGTAGCGCTGGCTGTTGGCGTTGAGCTCGCCGTCATGGTGAGAGTTTGAGTGAGCGTTTCGGTAGGCGAGGGAAGCGCTGTTGTTGAAGTGATCGTAGGCGATGGGGTTGGGCTAGAAGTGCGCTCGTTTGTGTTGGTTGGTGTTAGTGTGCTGGTATGGCTTGGCTGGGTAGTTGCGCGACCTTGTTGTGTTGGCGTATGAGTAGGGCTCAGGGTTTCCGACGGTGAAATTGTTGGAGCTTGGGTCGTTGGTTCTGAGGTTGCCGTTGAGTTCATCACAACTTGTGTTGGTGTATCGGGTTCTGTTTCAATAGCATTGAAAATAAGAGTAGCAATGCACAGACCAAAACTCAAACTCAAGAAAAGCATTGCAAAGATAAGCATACGAAATCCCCGTTGGCTTGCTCTGCGCCGATAAATCCAATATCGTGCACCCCGACTGCGCCGAAAAAGCCGCAATGCTAGGATGAGCAAAATAAGTCCAATTGTGAAAACGCTTGCTGTAATGACTGGTAAACGTTCAGTAAGTTCTTCTAGGGTTATCATCTGCTTTTTTGCTCAATTTCAGTCTTGCCAACAACATCAAAACTCTTTATACTGTAAACATCAATTTATGGGGTGTTAGCTCAGTTGGCCAGAGCGCTTCGTTGACATCGAAGAGGTCAGAGGTTCAAGTCCTCTACATCCCACATCAACATCAGCCACCACACTAGGGTGGCTGATATTTTTATAAGATCAATCTACTGGTGGGCATGGTGGGTCAAATTCGCCTACGACTGTATCCGCAACCCACCCTTGAATGAGCTCGCCATCGCGTGTGAGCTCAATAAAGTACCACACGACCCCGTTTCTGTCGCGCTGCTGCTCGTATACATCTCCTCTTTCATTAGGGAAGAATGTTCCAATTACTGTGCCATTAGGGGTTTCGCGAATATTCACGCCACCCACCGATGATGTAAATACTTGGCAAATATACGTTCGTGGCGTAGCCGTTGCCGTAGGTGTAAAAGTACGTGTAGGGGTGGGCGTGCTTGTGGGTGGTCGATTTGTCGCCGTTAATGTTGCTTGTGCTTGCTGCGTTTGAACGAAAAATCCTGTTGCTGCGGCGAAGGTTTGGCTAGCAATTTGAGTGCGTACCGCTGCTGTACTGGTTTGTTGACTTAAGAATGCGTCGCGTGTAGCCGTTAGATCGATTGCGCGTTGTTCAGTTGCACGCTGATTGGCTAGGTTGATCTCTTCTTGTGTAGCAGTATTGATCGCAGCCAAAGTTTGGGCCGTACTCGTGGCAAGGGCAAAAGCCGTTGCGGTTTGCTCTTCAGGGCTAAGCGGCGTATTTGTTGGTGTGCTAGTTGCGGTTGCGGTTGGTGTATCGCTCGGCGTACTGGTAGGTGATGGTGTATCTGTGGCCGTTGCCGTAGCTGTCGCCGTGAAAGTCATCGTTCCAGTAGGGCTTGGGGTATCGGATGGGGCAATGACACCTAAAATGGGGGTGCGATTGATATAGCCAATTGCAGCTAGAATCATTAATAAAATAATCCCTGCTGCACCCCAACTCAAGAACCGTCGTTGACGCAATGCGCGCAACTCATTTTCTAGTCGTAAGATTTCGGTGCGTCGTCCCAATACGCGGAAAGGTTCTTCTTTACAAATAGCTAGCCAGCGAGCGGCCGCTTCTATGTCACGCCGATCTAAAGCTAACTCTACGCGCTCAATATGCCGACCTAATAGCTCACCCACAAGGTTTTGGTAGCGCGGGTCTTGGGCGAAATGGCGTAATCCCGATAGCATTTGCCTTGCTTGTGCAAGTTCATTGTCAAAATTTTGAGCAATAAGTCCTGATGCGCGTTCGATGATTTGCCGTCCTTCTCGCAATTCAGTTACTAGTTGCTCTGCTTGGCGTTTGCCAGCTATTGCTTCGCTGTCGGTTGGGTCAAGCCGCGTAGCCATTGTGAATAGCTCTAGGCTTTCTTCTGCTAAGCGATATTTATCTTCTAAGGAAGATACGCCTTCGATTCGAGAAAGAGTTGCTTGGCCTTGATCAATAAGTTGTGCCTTCACATTTTGTAGATGCGCATTTGTGTCATTGACCATTTGTTGTAAGCGCGCGCTGCCGGGTAGAACTTGTCTTAGATTAGATAAGACCGTTAATAAGTTGACTAAGCCATCAGCACGTTCCATTAAAGAGCCGCTGATCGTACTTAGGCGAATGTTGGCTTGGTCATATTGCTCTTGAATACGCTTGACGAGCTTTATACGCTCTTCGGCTTCAGGATTATTAGGCACTACTCGTAGCGAGCCTTCATATTTACTAAGCGCTTCTGACCATTCATCTGCTGCCAATAGCCGATCCCCGTCTGCCAAAAGCTGACGCGCTAACACGAGGTCTTGGATTTCAAGCAGTGCTTGCTCTACATCTTTCCAACTACGAATGCCGCTGCGTTCGGCAATTTCGCGCGCTTCGCGATACAAACGTTCTGCTTCTTCATAGTTGCCAGCACGGACTAAAGAATTGGCTCTGTTATAAGCAACGCGCGCATCAAAAGGGATACGATGGTCAGGTACAATGCCCCGCATTAAGTTGTCTTCAGCTTTTTGTTTAAACTCTTGCGCTTGTTCGCTTTGTGGAAGTTGTTCTGCTAATTCAATAGTTCGCTCATAGTCGCCTGCGTAATAAGTAGAAGCAATTTCATTCAATAATTCTGCTTCATTTGTGGCATCTATAGACGTTGTGTTGGTTGAAGTTGTTGGGTCGGATGCTGAATCAGATGTTGTATCTTCACTTAATGTAAAGCCATAGCGTGTTGCCAGCCCTTGCACTTTAAGCATGTGTTGAGCACTACGTTGTGCTGCTTGGTGTAATAGCTCATGAATTTCGATGTTTTCAGGATCAAGCGCAAGAGCTTCGGCTAGAATGTCAATCGCTTCATCTAAATCGCGATCGTCACCCGCTATTTCAATGCGAATGCGCGCTTTTCTTATCAAACTGCGGACTTGCCCTACGTTTGGGTTTGTTGCTGGAATTGCGCTGCGCTGTGCTAATTGACTGAAGAGCTCACGTGCTTCTGCTTCAAAGGGCGTATTTTTACTTTGTGTGAGTAAGTTACGCGCGAGTGCTTCTAGGTCTGCGACTAGCGTTGCTGAAGGTTCAGCTGGCATCATTTCAATTTGTTGACGTAATTCATTTAATGCTTGGCGTAAATCGCTCATTGACATTTCCCTATGGGATAACACGCATATTCAAATAATCATTGATTGCTTTCATCAAGCGTCGGAGTTCAAATTCCATGTCTTCATTAATACCTTCAAGAATAGCAGCATCAGTGAGTAGATCGCGAGCTTCGCGAGCTAGCTCTGCGCTTTCACGCAATTTGCTTAGCCCATTACGAACGTATTCACGCGCTTGGATAAGGGCAGGGTGGGTGACTTGAAAACGGAACTCCCATCCAAAATGAACTGCTGCTTGTTCTACGGTTTGCAAAAATTCCTCTGCATTCGCAAAGTCTTGATGCGCCCCACGTTCTAATAGATCAATAATGGGTTGACTGAGCATCTCTCCCGAAAAGTCGAGATGTGTGACATCATTATACCGAGTGTCAACTTCCTGTTGGCTAGCAGGTTGTGGGCGCAATTCCCCACGTTGTGGCGACATGCCTGTGAAAATTGGGTATAGGATGCCAACGCATAGATTGTGAAGGTCTTTTCGCCTGAGGTTGTTTATTTGGGCATCATGTTGCTCTAATTGTTTTGAGCTATTCCAATCAATCACTCTTAACTTTTTACCATCCCAATAGACATGCTCCAATTTGTGATCCATGTAAAAAATATAGTTTTCATGTGCTTCTAGGAGCATGTGGCCAAATTGCATCGCTAAATTTAAGCCCTCTTCAATAGGCAAGCGACGGCGTTGCCCACTGTTGTTTGTTTTCATGACATATAACAAATTCTGCTCACGTGGCAAGTATTCTAGGGCAATATAGGGTCGCCAGCCTTCACTGTTGCGCGGAAAAAGATTTTCTTCAAAAGCGCGCCAGTCAGTACGTAGAGAGATAATCTCGCCATCAGGATATTCATTTGAGGATTGTATATAGCCACAATCGTAATAGCGAATAGGTACAGGATTACGATCCAAGTTTTTTAATAGTCGCACTTCATGCGGAAAGGCTTTTGCCTCCCAGCGTGGAGCTTCATCTCTGGCGATGTGCTCTGGGCGCATAATTTTGAGGGCAACCTGCCGACCGTCGCGCAAGTCATGCGCTTCAAGGACTCGCGCATAGTGACCTAGAGCAAAAGTATCAATAAAGTTGCCGAGTGCATAAACTTCTGTAATGGTTGGCAAAGTTTGCTTCCTTTACGACTATTCAGCAGCAAATGTAAATTGCATGTCGAGAACAATCACATATATACCACCGCGCGATGTATATAACACTGGTATCAGCGGCGTTCCTATTGGGTAGTTGGGCTCTGAAGTGCCTAATAATTGATCTTGGATATATAAGGACACTGTTCCATCGTCGTTACGTTCGATACGAATGTCAACGGTTACGCTTTCATCAGTAAAACTAGTACGTTCTCGATATTGATCATTTTCACGAATGCCCCATTCAATAACATTTGCGCGCGGTATGCGAATTTCAGCAGAAACACGTTCACGCTCTGTATTTTCTACACCCAAGCCAAAATGAATGCCATCTCCAATTCCTTGAGCATCACTTGGTAATGGTAAGGCAAGATTCATCTGTGCCTCAACAACCATTAAACGATTTGCCGCGTTCTCTGTCCCATAAAGGAGCGCAATATCGGACTGTTCTATTTTTACAACAACAGGGCCGCTTTGCCGACCTTCTGCTGAATAAAGCTGCCACGGACCACCTACGCTGGCGATAAAGCGCTCTTGTCCCCAACTATAAATGCCAGCATCACTTTGATTCAGCAATGCTAGTACATCAATTGTGAGGGAGTCAGTGGTTATGGGCACACTTTGCGTGGGAATGGGCGGGGGCAATGTTTGCGTGGGCGTTGCCGTAGGCACTGTTGCTGTTGGTGTGAGGGTTTGTGTGGGTGTTGTTGTTGGCAAATCTGTTGCCGTTGCCGTAGGAGAGATGGGCGTTTCTGAAGCTGTAGGCACTATGGTAGGAATATCTGTATTGGTAGGTACTATGGCAATTTCTACTTCTTTGGTGCTTGTGGGCGAAGTGATGACAGCTATATTAGATGAACCTTCATTTTTATTTGTATCATCACTGCTTCCGAAGCCTCCTAATCCTACAAAAGCGACAATTCCCAATAATACAACAACAACAGCAATGATAATGCCATACGGTAGGTCATTACCTGTGGACTCATCGGTGAACTCTACGTCAGCGATAGGTTCATTTGCTATAAAAGCTGGTTGATCGGGTTCTTGTGGTGATTGATTGCTTCGACGTTGCCTACGTGGTTTAGGTTGTGTATCCAATTTTTCTGTTTCTGACACTTCTGGCTGGGCGATGGCAACGTGTCCTATTTCAGTATTAGTTGGTGGCGTTTCTGCTAGATTTTGCGTGACTTCGCGCCAAATTTGGTATAGGCGATAGATTGGGTGCCGATTAATGAACAAATTAGCAAAATGATTTTTAAAATCATTTAGTTTTTCTATTTTGGTAAGGGTTTCATCTGTGTATGTATTTTTCACAGCACGATACGTTGAAAGCCATTGCTGGACTTGATGAGCATGGCTTGGCCCTAATTGTTGTTCTGTAGCAGAAACAATTCCGATGAGCGTTTCTTCAATGGTTTCGTTGGGCGGAATATACTGACCGGGAGGCGGAACTTTGGTCGTGTGTGCAATTTCCTCTAAGCGCAGCTTAGCTGCTTGTAAATCGGCAGCAGTATCTCGTAAGCGCCGAAGTTTGATACGCAAGTTATCGGTATCTATAGCGCTATTGGTATTTTCTTCTAGTTGTGAAATAGCTGTATCTAGTGCATCGCGTGCTGCCTTGAATTCCCCATCTTCCCAATGCCGAACGGCAACATCAAGTTGCCGAATGGCTAGCTGAAACTGAGGCACCCATTTTTCGGCAAGGGGTGTGTTCAGTAAGGCGCGAATCTTCAATAAATCACTAACCGTTGTTGCATTCTCAAGGGCATTATGAAGCTGACTAACTAAAGTTTGCCCTGCTAGCTGCTCTTCTAAAATTTGAAAAAGTATATTGCTCTCAACATTAGGCAATGTTTTTTGAGCCGCATTTTGCCAAAAACGGGCACTATCAAGATCGTGTTCTTGAATAGCCATCATGCCCTGAAAAACATAATGAAGGAACAAAATACGTATACTAATACTGCTATACTCTCGTAACGATTCTAGCAAGTCATCATTAAGAGATGCGAGATAATCTTGTTCGCTACGCATCTTTGCCGTGAATTGTTCAAGCGCTTGTTGTTCTTCTCGCGTAAAGAGTTCAACAACTGCTTGTTCGGCACGACGAGTACGCTCAAAACTGGTTTGTCCTTCTTGCTCTAGCCAGTGTATAGGAATTTTACAAAGCTCTGAGAGGCGTTTAATGGTTTGTGTCTCGCCGACTGAAGTGGTTAGTGAGAAAGCTCCTTCTGTTTTGTATTCAGCATCTCGAAACTTACCTTGATCCCAAAGTTGGTAGATTTCGATGAGCTTCGCCGAAAGTTCCACATTAGGGCCCAATTGTTCTATTTGAGCAGTTGTGCGGACTACATCAGCACGTTGACGTGCCCACTGCGCGATTTTTGTATTATAAGGAGCAATGAGGCGTGCTAGTCTTATGAGATTGGCTTTGGTGGCGGCGCGGTGTCCACTGATTAAAGCATCGCTTATTTGCTGCCATAATTCGGCGCTGGTTTGTAGCGTATTTAATGCTTCATTCAGTGCTTCATCTCTTAAATCCTGCGCGTAGGGGGATAAAATCCCGATGACGCGCTCAAACCAATCACCTAAGTTTGTGCCCTCAACATCTGGAGTAAAGTTGGCAACAGCTTCAATTGCAAGGTGAATTTCTTCAAAATAATCATGTAGTTGTTTGAATAAGTTTTGCTTGGGGTCTAGCTGATATGCTGTTTCTAAGGACTCTGTTGCTTTATCAGGTTGGCTATAAACATTTTGCGCCGCAATATCTAAATTTTTGATAATGTATGTGATGATCTCTTGAGCGCGTGCTAAAACATCTAAAGTGCGTTCATGTCCAGCATAGACAATTGGTAACGATTCTAGCTGGTGATAACCATACGTATATATATCACGTACATATGTTAGGGTTAACTCTTCTGGAACAGTGTTTAGTTTTGTGAGTATTTGACGCAATGTTGTTTTGGCTGAAGTCCCATCTCCCAACAGTTCTGCATCAAATTCTAAACGAGTGAGTAGTGGCCTCAATAATGCCACATTCGGAATCATTGCTGTTAAGCGTTCAGCCAATAGTTGATTAATGAGCGTTGGGCTATTGTGTAGTAATAATGCTGCTTGATAGGGTTCGTCCTGTTCTAGCAAGTGGATAGCTGATGCCAACTCGGACGGTGGTTCATTTAACCCACGTTGTTCAAGTAATTCTGCAGCAGCTACGATGAAACGAATAACAGGGGCTGTTTGTTCATCTGCTGTATCCAACAGCGCCATCATCGTTTCCATTGCACGATACCAATTGCCATTGTCTAAGTAGATCAAAGCTGCATCAATATCTGCTAAGGTTCGTAGGCGTTGCATTTGAATTTCAATTTCACTTTGCAGAGCAGCAACTTCAGGGTAACCACTATCCATTTGACGTGCTTCATCTAGGCGTTTGGCAAGGGATTCTAGCTCTTGTTGACTGTTACGAGTGGATAATTTTTGTTTTATTTCTTGTAAAATGGCATTGCGCTGTTCTTGAAGCGGGCGACGAATTTCGCTTAATTGTTGACGCAACTCGGCTATGGTTGCATAGCGTTTGCGTAAATTGGGATGTGTGGCACGAGTGATAACTTGTTGCAAACTTGCTGGAACGTGTGGGGCATCCAGTCCAAAAATAACAGCATGTTCTCCGTCAGGACTCGTTTCACTTTCAAATCTTTTGCCACCAGTCACAATAAAATAAAGCAGTTCACCTACTTGATAAATGTCAGTTTGTCGTGTGACTTGATTGGTACCTTGTTCATCTAATAAAACAGCATTGCCCCAATCGATTACTTTCAAGCGATAGTGTTCGCGATCCCAAAAGAGATGTTTAGCGTCGACATCGTTATAAACTACTTGTTGGTCATGCGCTACCATTAACAAATCCAAGAGTTCATCAACAATGACGAGGGTCTCTAATAATGGCAGACGCTCACCTTTGCTTGCTAGCTCGCGCACTAAATCTGCGACAATTTCACCATGAGCACGGTCTAGTACAATATATTCATGCGTTTGTCCCCCCACTCGAAAAGTTCCAACATAGCGCAATTCGACAAGGGCAGGATGCCCACTCAAACGTTCAAGCGCTTTGCGTTCTGTGCGTATGCTAATTTCTTGAGCGGCGCGCATCGGGGGGGCATCTTGAGGTGCGGGGCGCTTGATTACTAACAAAATATGAGGATCGTTTATATCCCAAGCGCGCAATGTTTCGCCTGAGCGCCCACGTGGAAATATGTAATCATATTGATAGCGACCGTCAAACGTTCCAATCCGTCCACTTGAAGGTGGTGTTTCTGTCATAGAAAGCTCCAGCTAATCTCTAAAACCACTGCTAATTGTACTAGTGCGATATTTTTTTTCAACTTCACTATTAGCCTATTGATGCTATAATTTCTCGATAAGATGTTAAAAGGTTTAGTGTAAAAGGATACCAAAACCCCATGAGTGCAGCTGCTTTACCGCGCAATGCGGGTATTCCACTAGATTTATCATGGGTCGAAAGTGTGCGCGTCAATACAAGTGCAATTGAACGACGAACTGCCACTTTGACCAAGCGACGCTCTGTCAAAAAAGATTGGCAGGCAGCATGGCTGTTAAAAGCCATTACTATGATCGATTTAACAACGCTATCAGGAGATGATACTCCCGGTAATGTCGCGCGTTTATGTGCAAAAGCGCGCACACCGCTTCGGCATGATATGCAATCAGAACTAGGCTTGCAAGTTGGCACATTGCATACAGCTGCTGTATGTGTATATCATGCACGTCTTGCAGATGCGATTGCAAATTTGAAAGGCACAAATATTACCGTTGCCGCTGTTTCAGCAGGATTCCCCGCTGGACTAAGTCCTTTTCCACAACGTATTGCTGAAATTCATGCAAGTGTTGCTGAAGGCGCTGATGAGATCGATATTGTTATTACTCGTGAACATGTTTTGCGGGGGAATTGGAAGGCTTTATATGACGAAGTGCGCCAAATGCGAGAAGCATGTGGAGAGGCACACATGAAAGCCATTTTAGCAACAGGTGAACTGGGCACATTGCGCAATGTAGGCAAGGCGAGTTTGGTCTGTATGATGGCTGGGGCTGATTTTATTAAAACTTCGACAGGAAAAGAAACTGTCAATGCAACGCTAGAAGTTGGTTTGGTCATGGTTCGTGCGATTCGTGAATATTGCCAACGCACAGATTATCGTGTCGGATTTAAGCCAGCAGGAGGTATCCGAACGGCGAAGGATGCACTGAACTGGTTGATCTTAATGAAAGAAGAATTAGGTGACGAATGGCTGAGACCTGATTTATTTCGTTTTGGTGCCAGCAGCTTGCTAACGGATATTGAGCGCCAACTATCGCACTATCTAACAGGGCGTTATGCGGCTCGCCATCATATGCCAATGGGATAAGTGTTGACGATCACAATGCAAAATTGAGTGTGTATTCTGAAAGGTCGTATCTTATGGACGTTTTAAAGTTAATGCAGACAATGGAGTATGGCCCTGCGCCTGAATCACCTTCAGCGGCGTATGCTTGGCTTGATGCTCATCAACGTAAGTTTGATCTCTTCATCAATGGAACGTGGGTAGCCCCTTCTAGTAATCAATATCTAAAAGCAATCAATCCTGCAAAAGATGAATTGCTTGCAGAAGTTGCAGATGCTAATGCAGAAGATGTCGATGCTGCGGTAAAGGCTGCTCGCGCAGCTTTTGAGACGTGGAGCAAGACAAATGGACATCTTCGTGCTCGTTATTTGTATGCGATTGCGCGAAATATCCAAAAACACCAACGTTTACTTGCTGTTGTTGAAGCTCTGGATAATGGAAAATCAATCCGTGAAACACGCGATATTGATGTTCCTTTGGTGGCGCGACATTTCTACCATCATGCTGGTTGGGCACAGCTAATGGATACCGAGTTATCATCGTATCAGCCCGTAGGTGTGGTGGGCCAGATTATCCCTTGGAACTTTCCGCTCTTGATGTTGGCTTGGAAAATTGCGCCTGCACTTGCAATGGGGAATACAGTTGTGATCAAGCCTGCACCCCATACAAATTTGTCTGCTTTACTATTTGCTGAAATCATTAGCGAGGTTGGTCTACCCGCAGGTGTGGTTAATATTGTAACTGGTGGTGATCAGACTGGGGCTTTCATCACAGAGCATCCTGATTTTGACAAAATCGCTTTTACGGGCTCAACTCATGTAGGGCGAATTATTCGGCGCGTGACAGCAGGCACGGGCAAGAAACTTTCATTAGAACTAGGTGGCAAGTCGCCTTTTATGGTTTTTGAAGACGCTGATCAAGATAGCGCCGTAGAAGGTCTTGTTGATGCTATTTGGTTTAATCAAGGGCAGGTTTGCTGCGCTGGGTCACGCTTGCTTGTACAAGAAAGCATTGCGGATGGGTTTTTGGCAAAAGTAAAAGCGCGTATGAAAACCTTAAGAGTTGGGGATTCGCTTGACAAAGGCATTGATATGGGGGCAGTGGTTGCGCCCGTACAATATGAAACGATTGATCGCCTTGTGAAAGTTGGCGTAGCAGAAGGTGCCGATTTATTCCAAGCCGATACGCCTATCCCTACTAAAGGTTGCTATTATCCACCGACCTTGCTCACTAATGTACAGCCGTCTTCTACGGTAGCACAAGAAGAAATCTTTGGCCCTGTTTTGGTGGCCATGACTTTCCGTACTATTCGTGAAGGCATTGAACTTGCGAACAACACCCGTTATGGCTTAGCTGGTAGTGTTTGGAGTGAGAATATCAACCTTGCTTTGTATGTTGCTCAACACATTAAGGCGGGCAGC
The DNA here is from genome assembly GCA_003697365.1 of Chloroflexota bacterium. GTDB lineage: Bacteria > Chloroflexota > Anaerolineae > Aggregatilineales > J027 > J027. Next base: position 41,584 of record RFGP01000077.1, read on the forward strand.
ATTTGGATAAACTGTACTAATTTATTTGATGCCGCAGCGGGTTTTGGTGGCTATCGAGAAAGCGGCTTTGGCCGTGAAGGTGGCCGCGAGGGTTTATTAGAATATGTGCGTCCTAAGTGGGAAGAGCGTCCTCGTCCTAGTTTTACGCCTAACCCAGATTGGGGAAAGCATATTCCACCCTCTCCTAAATCGTTAAATGGTGCTGCACCTTCGCAAAATGGATTGCCAGCTATTGATCGCACGCCAAAGCTGTATATTGGCGGCAAGCAGAAGCGTCCAGATGGTAACTATACGCGCGCGGTGATGAATCCAAAGGGCGAGCTAGTTGGGCAAGTGGGCGATGGTAATCGTAAAGATATTCGTGATGCCGTTGAAGCTGCTCATAAAGCTCTAGCAGGATGGGCAGCACGTGATGCTCATAATCGCGCTCAAATTCTCTATTATATTGCTGAAAATTTGGCTGCACGTGAAAGCGAATTTGTTGCGCGGCTGCAAACAATGATGGGAGTAAGCGCTAAGCAAGCAGCCCAAGAATTTGCTGCGAGCTTAGAACGTTGGTTTATTTATGCGGCATGGGCAGATAAATATGGCGGCACAATCCAAGAAACACCTTTGCGTGGCGTTACAATGGCTGTGCATGAACCCATAGGGGTGGTTGGGATCGCGTGCCCTGATGAATATCCGTTACTTGCATTTTCATCATTAGTCGCCCCAGCAATTGCGCGTGGTAATGCGGTTGTTGTTATACCATCATCTCAATATCCTCTCAGTGCCACAGATTTTTATCAAGTGCTCGATACATCAGATGTGCCGAGTGGTGTAGTAAATATTGTCACAGGAGACCGCGATCATTTGAGTAAGACTCTTGTTGAGCACGATGATGTTGATGCCATGTGGTATTTTGGTAGCGCGGAAGGTAGCTATGCGATTGAATATGCTTCGGCATCAAATATGAAGCGCACATGGGTGAATTATGGGCAATCTCTCAATTGGCTTGATGTTACTCAAACAAGCGGAGAAGTTGTCTTGCACCATGCAACTCAGGTGAAGAATATTTGGGTGCCAACGGGAGAGTAGGGGGTAAAATTTATCAGCCACCAGAAATGGTGGCTGATAAACTTAACTTGTGAAGGCAGATTTATTCAATAATACGAATATTATCAATCCACCAACCTTCTCTTGGCCCATCACTTGTTAAGGCATCAAGCCGGAATCTGAATGTCACCAAATTACCCGCATAAGGTGTGAGGTCTGCAGTCATTGTTTCCCAATTGAGATCTGTTCCACTTGTTCTTTGGTAAATAGTTGTCCAAGTGAAACCACCATCGGTTGAGACATCAAGGTTAATACGATGATTATTGCCCAGATCGTAGCGCTGATCCCAATACAGCGTATAGTTACTACTGGCAGGAATGTTGACAAGCCCTTCAAGTTCAACAACGGACTCTGTGCGTCGGTCATAATTTCCTGATGGGCTATCGGTGAACATCTTGCTTTCACCTTCGATATTGAAGATGAAGTCCGATGAGCCCTTGTTATGGATGAAGTGTACCATCACCGTCACATTGCCAGCTGGGAAATTGATAGGTGGAGAAGTAAAGCTCTCTGAAACACCGCAATTAAACCATCGATGTTCATAGGTGGGGTTACTAAGGTCCGGCAATGTTCCAGTAGGATATACCCAAACGCGCACACCATCATCAGATAGACCTGAAAATTGGTACGTTGTCGCTGCTGGAATATAGAAGTTACGAATGAACACTGCTCCCCAACGGTTATCTACAGTGATACCATTGCTTGAAGGTGTGCCATCACTCCAAGTGAAGTTGATTTCATCAAGTGTAGATGTTCCTACTTGAGAGCCGAAGTCTATATAGGCACTACCACTGCAACCTCGACCGTTATCATACCATTCAACATCCCATTGACCGGGACCAAGCGATGGGCCACTTCCAAAGCTGCGATATTCTGTAACAACATCCCACTCGTGCTCAAGGACAAACTCACCGGGATTGAGAGCCTCTATGTCCTCATTGTAGGGGGGGATATAGGTAGCTTCTTCAGTACGACTGATAATTTGAACATCGTCTAGATAAGCACCATCTCTACCGCGGTTATTAAGGCTTTGGGCTTGCCAACGCACACGGATGTTTTGACCGATGTAAGGCCGTAAGTCAACTTCCATGCGATGCCAGCCATCGTTGCGTACATTTTCTAATTGTGTACTCGGAACTGCTGTCCAGTCAGAGAGCAAGCGCCCAGCGGCATCTGCAAGTGCAATTTCTACTTCCCAATGTAATCTGTTGCGACTAATGTTATATTTTGTCCAATAGTATAGTGCGGGATCAATGGCTCCTGTCAGGTTTACAGTCGGACGAAGCTCTATGATGCCAGTTTCATCAACTTGCATATTGCCCGGTGTGTCTTCCCAAGAATAGGTACCGCTATGAGCTGTTGAGCTTGTGATTTGCCATTTTCCGCTTGTATACCAGTTGAAAGTTCCCGCTTCCATATCATCCGCAAATGGTAGGGTGATAAGTGGTTCTGGCATGTCTAAGAAACAGAAGGTATCAATGTACCAACCGTCTTCTTCGACGCTACCATTGGCAAATAGGCGGAAGCGTATCTTAAGGCCGGGTACACCGGGGGCTGTTGTACCAATATAAGGCGTTAGGTCAATGACTTCACGCATCCATGATTGAACTTCATCGAGTCTTTCATCATATTGCGGAATTGAGACATCCCAATATGGATATGGATCAAGTTTGTTTTGCCCCGCGAAGTTATTATCATTGTCAATAAAGCTGAAGACCTTTGTCCATGAGAAACCATCATCGGGCGAAATTTCAACGACAAGCTCGTCATCCGAGTCGTCACCTTCTCTGATGTCCCATTGATGGTAGAAGGTCACTACAGGGCGTGTCATAGAGTCAATCTCAAGGTATGGAACGAACTCAGCTGTATAATTCGAGTTTCTCGCGTAGTACCCTGAGGGGCTATCTGTTAAGGCAAATGCGCCGTCTCGAACAATACTGCTGGTAAGTCCCCAATTTCCATTGAGTACCCAATTGGCTGTTCCACCGTCAAAAGTATCACAGTCTCCTACACCTGCTGTGACAGTTGGCTTATTACGGAACTCAATATCATCGATAACCCACCCTTGATCGGTGTTGCTGCCATCTGTCTCTAGGCGGAAGCGAATATAAACGCGGGATTGCCCGATGTAAGAAGCAGGGATTGTTGCGACTGCTTGTGTCCAGCTTTCAACAGCAATATCACCAGTTGCCATTGGGCCGGGAGGTTGATACCCAAAAATGGAACGGGTTTCAAGAGGTGACCAATTTATTTTATCGGTTGAAATTTCAACATAGATACGATCAACAGGGTCAAGATCAACATACTGCCAAAATACTACTTCAGGCGCAGTCACAGGTACTGGACTGCTGGAAGACAAATCCAAGCGTCCATTTAGACGTATGCTGGTGTTGGTATTGTTTTGGTAGTTTGAACCCGGGCTGTCATCCCAAGCTGTACCAGAGCGTGCTCTAGCATTAGAGACTGTCCATGTGCCTTCTGGTATCCAGTGATCAGCAGTATCAACAGGGTCTTGGAAGCCTAGATAGTAGGGTGTTTCAGGGATTTCTCGAATACTAATATCATCGATCCACCATCCATCACGTTCATTACTATTGTCGCTTCGCATGATAAAGCGCAATTCAATGCGATTTCCGCGGAAGTCAGTTAAACCACCTAGATCATCGGCAAAGCGTGCCAAGTCAATACGCTGACGAGTAAATGTCCAATTAGTGACAGGGCCGTCATGAACAGTAAGGAATTTCCAATCATCAGTGCCCTCAATGGCGATTGCAACTAAGGCTTTGTCAAAGCTATTGATGTCATAGCGATCATAGAATTCAAGATAAGGTTCTACGGCACCTGTTAGATCAACAGTACCGCGCAGACGCATCACACATTCTTGGTTACGGAAGTAATAGCGTCCGACACTGTCATGCCATGAGGGTGGTGATGTATTACCTGTACCGCTGTCTAGTTCCCAATTACAGGCTGGTGTAGTGTTTTCTGTGCTCTTGTTCATCGTTACGGTGAGGCGGCCAGCACCCCCAGTATCGCGGAATACAATGCGGAAGTAGTACGTTCCTGCAGATGGAGGAGTATAGTCAAAGGATGCCCCAGCAATATCTTCTTGATAATTATAACTCCAGCGATCTAGCAACTTTGTCCATGTGGAGCCATTCGGGCTGACATAGATGCGAACACCGTCATCTTTTTGGTAGTTGATGGTATACGTTGTTGCTTCCAGTGCAACTGTTCCTGAATAACGCGCACAGAAATTGTCACTAGGTAGGCTCGGATGCGCTTTATCGTTATCTGTTTGCCAGTAATCATCGGGATAACTGGCATCTGGAAACTTAATACGCGGCACTGAAATTGTAGCAATCGGCGGATTTGCAATATTACCATTGCTACTATTGAAGAAGTTTCCCCAATTACAACCATTACCAGATGAATTTGTCCAGTTAATATCCCAATATTCTGCCGTCCATGGGCCGCTCATCCAAAATTCATCTGCTATATCCACATGGAAAGTATCAGGATCAGAACCATCATCCGCGAAGGGATAAGTGTATTCTGTGTCTGGTGGTGTTGGGCTGGGTCCGAAAGTCGCCGTTGTCGTAGGTGTCGGTGTATCAGACGGCGTTGATGTATTGCTCGGTGTGGGCGATGGCCCAGCGGTGTTCGTAGCGGTTGGTAGGGGAGTTGCCGGCAGCGGCGTATTGGTCTGCAAATCTGGCGATTCAGGTGTATAAGAGGCGACTGCCGTTACAATATCCCAAAACTCGGTTGGATCGAGAGGTTCTTGAGGGGTGGTCGTTTGACCTAAAAGATTATAAACAGTATTGCTAAATACGTTGCCAACCGCTGGTGCAAGAATCACTAAGATGGCTATCAAGCCAATTACACCCAATACAAGGATGAGGACATATTCAACTAATGCTTGCCCTTGTAGGTGTTCATTATGTGATCGCAACATGCGGTTTGTTGGTACTTTTCTTTTCATCAACCGCTATCCTTTATCTCAAAATTCGTTTATTTTCGGAATGAGGTCTCGAAAATCTATACTAATGTTACCTGACCCCTGCTAAAATTTGAGCCATAAATTTGTCGGCATTTGTAGGAACTCTTTTACAAAAGCCGTTTTGCTAAGATTTCTGAACAAATTGGGGACAATATATTATGCCTATTTTAGATGGAAAAGCTATCGCTGAGCAAATGCGACAACAAATCGCTGCTGATGTGGAGGCGTTAGTACAAAAAACGGGCGTTCGTCCGGGATTAGCAGCTGTATTGGTGGGAGATAATCCAGCATCTCAAACCTATGTACGGATGAAACAACGTGCTTGTGAAGCGGTTGGTATTCATTCTGTGTTGCACGAAATCCCCGCCGATGTGGATCAAGCCACTTTAGAATCTTTGATACAAAAATTAAACGCCGATCAAACAATTCATGGTATCTTAGTGCAATTACCTCTACCCAAGCATCTAGATGAACAGCGCATACTTGATCTGGTTCGCATTGAAAAAGATGTTGATGGCTTTCATCCACTGAACATGGGACATTTGGCGATGAAAGGGCGCGAACCTTTATTTATGCCCGCCACACCCGCTGGCTGTATGGTGTTACTTGAAAAAGCAGGTGTGAAATTTTCAGGTGCTAATGCCGTAGTGATTGGACGAAGTAATATTGTAGGATTACCCGCTGCTCTAATGCTTCTTAAACGCGATGCAACCGTAACGATTGTGCATAGCCGCACGCCTGAGCCGTCATCTATTGTTCGCCAAGCTGATATAGTGATCGCTGCTGCAGGACGTGCAGCAATGGTTAAGGCAGATTGGATTAAGCACGGTGCTGTAGTCATTGATGTAGGAACAAACCGCGTTGATGATCCAACTGCGAAACGTGGGTATCGCTTGGTTGGAGATGTTGATTTTGAAGCTGTGAAAGACAAAGCATTGATTACACCTGTACCCGGTGGTGTGGGCCCTATGACGATAACAATGTTGTTGAGTAATACACTCAAAGCAGCGCAATATAGCGTGGCTCGATAGGGGGTGTGCTTTCTATACTTCCGTTTATATCACCGTATTTGGGCGTATTATCGTCCGCACGCCAGAAGGGCATGAAGCCATTATGAAGCGTGCGCTTGAGATGTTAGAACAAGAGGGGATTCTGCTACCCTCATCGGTTGATGCTACATGGCTCACGTTGGGGAATGTCCGCACAGATATGCCAAATATTGGCGTTGATAGACGCGCTACATGGCTAGAGGTTGCAAAGCTAGTGCTTGCGGGGATGGGATGTCCTCCTCAACATCATCCTTTTCATGCGATGCGCTGTCGCCAACAAACTGTGGCACAAGCCTATGCATTGATGCGAGAGCGATTAATATATTGTTTTTCACGTGGTTGTGATGCTCATCTAAGTTGGCAAGAACGAGCACTAGCTTTTGGCAGCGGTCTTCATACTCTTCAAGACAGTTATTGTATTGGGCATTGCTCACGCATTGATAATGGTGATCCACATTCCCCAATTGTAGATATGCATACTTACCCTAGTCGTCAGCATCCAATTACTACTAAGCGAGATGCTGTTTGGGCTGATGAACAACAGACCGCATTTCGTGCTGACGCAGCGGCAGCAATTACAGCAACCGTTGCTGCACTAAAAATTTTTGTGGCACAAAAGGCAACATTGATAGAGCCTTTTTTGTCGCAATATGTCTCGATAAGGGCAGATATTGCTGAACATTTATCGATAATCGCGCCCAAAGCCCCTTGCTTTAGCGATGGGGATGTAGGGCGCTTGCTTATGGTATAATACAACCTAAGCGCATTGCTGATAAGCGCAAGGACTATTTCTTCAAGCTGGCACATCAACTCTGTGA
>RFGP01000078.1 GCA_003697365.1 Chloroflexota bacterium
GCCCCTCTGGGTCACTCTGTGGCTCTACTTGCGTTTCAGCAACCCACCCCGGCATATCGCCAATTTCAACTGCATAAAAAATAGTCCCTAACTCATCAGCATCTGAACGCCCCACTGCTGTGACCGTATCGCCTTCAACTAATGTATAAATTACTTCTGCCCTACGATTTGGTTGAGCAAATACAGATGCTTGCCCAACCTTTACTCGTAATTGAACAGTATAAAATTCATTAGTGTTTGTTGGTGAAAGCGATTGTTCAGGGTTTGATGTTTTTTCTCCGTTATTGCAAGCAACTAGAAACACGAACCCCAAAATAAAGAGTAGTGATTTTCTACTCCCACTCAATAGTGGCAGGGGGTTTTGTACTGATGTCATACACCACACGGTTTACACCTTCTACTTCGTTAACAATACGATTGCTCACTTGGGTCAAAAGTTCATAGGGTAATTTTGCCCAATCTGCTGTCATGAAATCTTCCGTAGTGACAGCACGCAATACAATCGTTTCTGCATAGGTACGCTGATCTCCCATGACCCCCACGCTTTTAACTGGCAATAAGGCAGCATAGGCTTGAGCAATTTCACGCATTAAACCCGCTTGAGCTAGCGCATCCCGAAAAATCTTGTCTGCCAAGCGTAAGCGTTCTAGACGCTCAAAAGTGACTTCACCTAAGCAGCGAATGGCCAATCCGGGCCCCGGAAAAGGTTGTCGCCATACACTTCGTTCAGGCAAACCCAATGCCTCTCCAACAAGGCGCACTTCATCTTTGAAGAGATACCGCAATGGCTCAACAAGCTCTAAAGTCATCTCTTCTGGTAAACCACCAACATTATGATGCGTTTTAATAGTTTGCGCATGAGGGCGCTCTTTTGCCGCAGACTCGATCACATCAGGGTAAATGGTACCCTGTCCTAAAAAGCGCACACCTTCAATTTTAGCGGCTTCTTCTTCAAAAATATGAATGAACGTTTCGCCAATGATCTTGCGCTTTTGTTCAGGATCAGTAACCCCCGCAAGCCTATCTAGAAATAGTTCATCGGCTTTTACGGCGATCAGCTTTGCACCGACAACGTTTTGTACCGTTTCAACAACTTCATGCGCTTCATTTAAACGCAACAAGCCATTATCAACAAAAATGCAAGTCAATTGTTCGCCTATAGCCTTATGAATCAACGTCGCAGCAACCATCGAATCTACGCCACCACTTAATGCCATCACCACTTTGGCATCGCCAACCTGTGATTGAATGTCTACGATTGCTTGCTCAATAAAATGCGCAGGAGTCCAATCAGGTTGGCATTGGCATATATGAAACACAAAATTTGATAGTAGCTTTCGTCCTAATGGAGTATGCACAACTTCAGGGTGAAATTGCACCCCGAACAGGTTTCGATCCGTATTGCCAATAATCGCATATGGTGAATTTGTGCTATAACCTAAAGAAACGAAATATGGTGGTGGTGTTTCAATATGGTCTCCATGACTCATCCACACCTCAAAGGTTTGAGGGAAATCCTTCAATAACATATTTTCTTGATGAGTGATGGTAACAGTAGCGGGGCCATATTCACGCGCATGAGCAGGAGACACCTTGCCGCCTAGAGTATGAGTTAAAAGTTGCATACCATAGCATATTCCTAAAACAGGGATATTCTGGTCAAGCACCCATTGGGGCAAGTATGGCGCATTTTCATCATACACGCTGTTTGGCCCACCAGAAAGAATAATGCCTTTGGGTTGGAGCGTTAATGCTTGTTCTGCTGCTATATCAAAAGGCCACAGTTCTGCATAAACGCCAAGTTCACGAATGCGTCGCGCAATTAACTGTGTGTATTGAGAGCCGTAGTCTAGAATAACAATACCGCCTAAACGAGCATCAGTTCTTGATTGCGCCATTCGCTATTCGACACCTGCTACTACGATCTTACCATTATCCATCGAAGTAATTTGTACCAATGCTTCAATTGGTACACCATAAGAAGAGAGCAGCTCGCGGCCACTTTCAAATGTTTTTTCTACAACAGCAGCAATCCCTACCAGCTCACATTGCGCTGAAAGCACCATACGCGCCAAACTCTTGAGGGTTTTACCGCTTGCCAAGAAGTCATCAATAATCAATATACGCTCATTAGGAGGCAAAAATTCGGCCGAGACCATTAAATTCACTTCCATACCCTTTGTGTGGCTGGGGGCAGTTTCTAGGAAAATTGGGCCAAACATCGTAACCGGCTTTGTCTTACGTGCATATACTACTGGAACCCCCATTGCAAAGCCAGCAGCCATTGCAGGTGCAATACCTGAGACTTCAGCAGTTAAAATGCGAGTAACATTTTTATCAGCAAAGCGCCGCGCTATTTCTTCACCACATCCCATGATTAAGCGGGTATCAAGTTGATGATTGAGCAAGCTATCAATTTTAAGGATACCATCTCCTAAATTTTTGCCTTCTTGCACAATACGTTGACGCAACTCTTGTACTAATGCTTCGGACACAAAAAACCTCCAAAATTACAGGGTTAAGTCTCTTTAAGATAGTTTCTGATTATAGCGATGATGTATAGGTGATGTTATGCTCGTATCTAGATATTCCATACAAAAGACATTATGAATGAATCGAAAAACCCGCTAAATGTTCAAGTGCTTTAATCAAAGCATGATTACCTTCATGCCCCAGCCCGCGTTGTTGTAGTGTGCGATATAAATTGAAAACAAGACTAGTGCCCAGCAATGGCATTCCGATTTGATCGGCAGCTTCAAGCACTAAACGCAAGTCTTTTTGCTGTAGATCAATCGTGAAGCCGGGCCGCCAATCATCTGCAATCACTTGGGGGCCGCGATTGCTTAACATCCAACTGCCAGCAGCACCACCAGAAACAGCGGCTAGTGTTTTTTCTAAATCAAGCCCTCCAGCTTTGGCAAATAACAAAGCCTCGCTCACACCAAGCATTGTCACTACAAC
>RFGP01000079.1 GCA_003697365.1 Chloroflexota bacterium
ATGGCGACGGCGACACCTCTGATGGCTTTGATGGCTTGCGTTGTGATGTAGCCACAGGGCCGCCGTTTGATTTTTGGGAAGAGTTACGCGCTAGTATGCTTTTAGTAAACCCTGATGCTGTACTACTGGCTGAGGCGTGGCTCAGAAATGGCTTAGAATTAAAAACGTTTGTAGAAAGCGGAACGGCTTTTAATGCCATTTTTGATTTTCCAACTTATCATACGGCTGCTGGAGATCATGACGTAAATGGTGATGGCATATTTTCTGGCGCATTATCAGGGGATTTCTTAGAGTTACCGATTAATGGAGCGCAGCGTCTGTATCCTGTAGGAGCACATCTAGTACGTTTTGCTAATAATCATGATACAAATCGGGTGATGAGTGAGGTTGAAGGCGATCTTGCGCGTGCAAAGGCTGTGGCAGTGTGGCTACTTACTTTACCGGGAACACCAATGATCTATTATGGAGAAGAGATTGGGATGTTTGGCAGTAAGGGAACTGGTCCACGTGTCTATGACGAATTTCGCCGTGAGCCTTTTGATTGGTATGCTAGCGAAGATGGCGAAGGTATGACGACGTGGTTTCGCACCGGAGATCGCTATAATGCGCCTTTCGATGGCATTAGCGTTGAAGAGGAAGATTTGGAGCCAGATTCTCTTCTTAATCATTATCGTGCATTAGGTGCTTTACATCGAACAATACCTGCCTTTTATCGTGATGAGGGCGTTGGCAAAGTTGAGTTATCGGAAGAAGGCATTGATTTGTATGCCATCTATCGAGGTAATCCTGAAGAGGGTTTATATTATATTGTCATCAATTTTGGGACATCACCTGTTACGGCAACATTTATTGCTGAGTCGTTCAATGATGCAGAAATTTTGATGAGTGAAGGATTTTCATTGAACGGCAGCGATTTTACAATTGACCCAGCAGGATATGCAATTCTTGAGGTAATTCATTAGACAGAAATACTTAAGCCCTATCAAGTAGTTTTAGATAGGGCTTAAGAAGTTTATTGTTTGTGGTAGTAGATTGGTTACCCTTTTACCCCACCTACTGTTAATCCTGACACAATCCAACGCTGGAAGATATAGAAAAGCGTAATCACTGGTATTGCCATTAGAATTGACATAGCCGCAAATTGTGTGTAATCGGGGTCAGCTTGTGTCTCACCACCGCCAGAAATGCCACGTAAAGCAATAGCGAGCGTTGTGTCAGAAGAATCTGGTGCACCTGACAGGAATTGTGTGGCTAAAATGAACTCCGTCCATCCTGTCATAAAACCAAACAATGTTGTAATAGCTAATGCTGGCAATGCTAATGGCAAAATGACGCGGATGAAGGTTGTGATTAGATTTGCTCCATCAACGAGGGCAGCTTCTTCTAGTTCTTTCGGAATGGTGTCAAAGTAGCCTTTTAGATTCCATATTGCAAATGGTAAAGCACCAGAGCTATAGGCAATCATCAGTCCAAAGAGCGTGATTTTTAGTTGTTGAGTAATATTTTGATTGCGACTACTACGAATTGCGAACTCTTTTTCAAGACGTTCTTGTTTTTCAGCATCTTCGGGTAGGCTGTCAATACGATTGTAAAATGGTGCAAGATAAACTTCTGGCTGCGTTTCGCTGCCTTGCTGCGCCAAAATTTCAGCGCTCTGATTGGCTAATTCTAAGCGATCGGCAAGTTCATCACGGTATAGTTGTAGCAATTCAAGATAATCCTGTTTGAAGTTCACATTATTTAGTCGATTCAATCGATTACTATCACCGATTTCATCTAAATATTGTTGTCGATCTTCAAACAGCCCCTGTACTGCACTGCGAACTGCCTCCATCTTAGCGCGAACATTTGCGCGTTCTTGTTCTTGCCAGTTAATTGTTTGGGTGCGAGTAAACTCTCCACGTTCTTCTAAGGCAGCGATTATGGTGCGCAATCTAGCTATGCCGTTTGATACTGCCGTTAGGGCCTCTTGGGCATCTTGTAATTCACTATTTTCTAGCTGATTTGCCTGAAGTTCACTCGATAGCGATAGACGTGTTATGAATCCTTCTAATTCTGCTTCACGCGCAACGAGGGTCTCAAGATATTCATTAAGCAAGACATTTTCATCAGCTTCAGCAAAGCCTTCAGCAAGGGGAACATAAGGTGCTGTTTCTACATAAACCTTATTGATCTCTTCTCGTTCTAGAATAGATAATTTGTTTACATCGGGGCGTAACTTTACATCTATGCTTTCTAGCTGCTGAATAGCTAAGGATATAGCTTCATAACGTTCCTCTAGTTCAGACTTGTAGCTCTCTAAGCTCTCAGCTTGAATGCGTTCAACATCTGCGAGTAATGCTTCTCGCTCTAGGTATGGGCGTAGTTCATTAAATATCTCTTCTTCGCTATCAAATAGTAAACGAATATCGTATAAAACGCCGCCATTTTTAAGCCCTTGCGCTTTTGTGGGGCTTTCATAATATTTATCAAACCAAGCGTAGGTCACAAGTACAACTAGGGCCAAATATCCGAGTGTCATTAGTCTTTGGAAATGTTCGCGGCGAACAACTTCGATCTCTTTATTATTAGCGAAGTAAAAGAGTGACCAAATTGCTGCAGCAACCAATGCAGCGATCAGTGTGCTGACTACGACATAAGGAAAGAAAATTTTTGTGAGAGCATCATTTCGCAATTCTATATAAGGTGCTTTTGCTTCTTTGTATTCTTTTTCCTTAAGCTCTAGCTCCCGTTGTAATGTTTCAACTTCGTTATAGCTTTCTTCTACAGTAATGCGTTGTGCAACAACCTCAGCTTCTAGAGCTGCCACTGTAATATCGAGAGGATCGTTTGTATGAACCATTTGATACACAAATGAAGGGCTATCAAGATTAGTCGTGGTGGCTATTTTCTGGCTTATGGCACTACTTGCGGCCACGAAGTTGGATGCATTGCTGAAAGTTTCATTGACCTTATTGAGATAGTTGTCAGCATTGTTTAGAGAGGCGCGTACTTGTTCGAGTTTTCGTTCTTGCCGCTCAATATTATCTTCGCGGCGTGGTAATTGAATACGTATATTTTGTAATTCATCCCGCAAGTCGTTTGTGTCCATTAGAGGCTGACGAATGGCCAAATCGTAGGTGTCGCTGTTGTAGAACATGACACCCCACCCAATAAATTGAATTAATAATGCGATTAAAGCCACGCCAATTAGGACTGCAATTTGCAATGCGGATGATTCTTTGATCAAATCTTTTCTTATAAAATTGCGCAGACCAGCATTGAAACCAAACACAAGCAGAGCTGTTAGCACTCCATAGAAGATCGCAGGGGCCAATGTGCCAAATATGATATGTACGCGAACAAGGCTAAAGATGGCAATAAGAGGAACGAGTGTTCCGGTGGCAGGCATCATCAGTAGTAAGATGAATCCCAGCAATCCTATCTTGCGTCCAATAAATTTAAATCTTGAAAAAGCGTAGGCTGCGCTGGCCCCTAGAACGACCGAGAGCAGAGCTGTTCCTAGCGCAACAAATAAGCTATTGGCGAGCATTTGCCAAAACGGCAACCCATTTGTCGGAAAAGGCTCAAAAAGAAGTTTTTCAAATGATTGAAAGGATACCCCTTTAGGGATGATCACGAGTTCAGTATATTGCGGGAGGCTACGTTCATCAGTTGCCATCGCAACGATCCATACTACAGGAAATAGCACTGTAATGGCGACGGCGATCAACGCTGCTTGCAATAGTATTTGTCGAGAGACCAGAGTTCCTAAACGGCGAGTGTTTATCCTAGATAAATTCATACTAGACTTCATCATATGACTCCGTAGCACGTGTGATACGGTTATTGATCAAGGTGATAAGAAGTAAGATGAAAAAAACTACAATTGAGAAAGCGGCTGCCATACCAAAACGTCCGGGTAGTGATGTAATGTTAAGCAAGTTATAGGGTTGAGTAACGAGAATCTCTGTTTTTCGGCTGGGGCCACCACCAGTGATAAACCAAATCACATTGAAAGCGTTAAAAGTCCAAATTGTACCGAGCATAATAGCAGGCACCATTGCTGGGCGGATTAAAGGCACAGTAATAGCCCAAAATTGTTTCCACTTGCTAGCGCCATCAACATCGGCGGCCTCATAAAGTTCTTTGGGAATGCTTTGGAGTGCGCCAGTGGCTACGACCATCATAAATGGCCACCCAAACCAAATGTTAGCAATGAGCACAGCATAGAATGCCAATGGTAATATCTCAAAAATATCAAAAGGCCATGAGACCCCCGGTATATCAATTGGTGGTACTTCGTTAATTAACCAACGAGTATCATTAGGAATAGATAGTCCAAAACTCTTGTTGATTTCTGCGGCTAGTAGATTAATTGCACCGTAATCATCATCGAAGGCGTTGCGCCAAACGAGCGCGCCCACAAATTGAGGGATGGCCCAACCTAACACAAAAATTGCTCGATATATTCGCCTTCCCAGCAATCCTTTTGCATTGAGCAACATTGCTACAGATATACCAATAGAGACATGGAATACGATATTTACGGCTGTCCAGATAAGATTGAAAGCGAGAATACGGAAAAAATCATAATTGGCAATAGGAATGCCTTCAATTAGGATTTGGGAAAAATTCTCTAAACCAACATAATCAGGGCTATTTTCGGGGTTAAAGTGGCGCTCATCAAAATTCGTGAGTGACATGTAAACCTGATATGCTTGCGGATATAAAGTTACAGCTGCCATGACTAGAGCGGATGGAAAAATAAAAAGCCATGGCAAACGACTTTCTCGTACAGATTTTTTAAGGCTTTCCCAAAAACTGGGTTGGGCAATGGGCGAGCTTGGTCGCTTTTCTTGCACCTCACTAATCGTTGCCATAATTAAACCTCAGCATGACTTAAATTTATTTTTGTAAATACTTAGCAGGATGATTCTATATAAACTAAGCGCTAAAAAGCAACTCTTTTGTCTGTATCCGTATAGATTACACAAAGTGAATACGTAACGACTTTCTAACCTTTAGTAGTAGCATCCAAAAAATAAGAATGCTAAACTCCAAACAATGAAGCTCATGATTATGCTATTAAAGGTTTACCTGCTATGGTCGACATGACTAAATTATTACGCCATATTTTTCCAGATGTAAATGAAGATATTCTTGGAGCCATATTACGTTTAGCACGTAAAAAAACTTATTCTGCGGGAACGGTGCTTTGCCGCGAAGGAGATTCAGGTAACACCTTTTACTTGATAGCAGAAGGACGAGTGCAGTACTCTAAAAGAATGCCCAACGGTGAAGAACATGTCATGCGTTTTGGTGAGGCGGGGTCTTTTTTTGGTGAAATGTCATTGTTGCATGATACCCCGCGCAGCGCTACTGTGACAGCTGTAGAAGATACAACGGTTATTGAAATAGATCGCAATATCTTTGAAATTGCGCTGGATCAAAACCCGCGAATTGTGATGACGCTTATGCGTACATTAATTGAGCGTATGCGTGCCAATGATGCGCAGGCTTTAGCAGATCTGCAAGATGAAAAAGAAAAAGTAGAGCAAGCATATGAGGAGTTACGCTATCAGGAACAAAGACGTAACGAATTCTTAGATACGATGGCGCATGAACTTAGAACCCCTTTAACAGCGGCAAAAGGATATATTCAGTTAATTAAATCTGGCGCTATGCAGGGCCCTGCATTAACGATGGGGATTGACAAAATTAATGTGGCGTTTAATCGAATTATAAGCCTAGTCAATGATTTGTTATTTGTACAAGAGATGGCGCTATTAGACTTTGGTTTTTCGCAAGTTGAAATTACAGATGTGTTAAACGAAGCGTTGGATACCATCCGAGAGATTAATCAGGCAGGAGCCGCTTGGATTCAACTACATATACCAGAAGAAACTCCCAAATTGATAGCCGATTATGACGGTCTTGTGAGAGCTTTTACGCATTTACTAGATAATGCCGTGAAATTTAGTCCAGAGGGTGGTGATATTATCGTTCGTGTAATTCCACATCAAGATTATTTAGATGTTATTATCCGCGATCATGGTGTTGGCATTCCATCGGAGTTTATGCCGCGCTTGTTTGAGCGTTTTGAGCGTGTTGAGAAATATGGTAATTATCTTTTTGGGGGATTAGGTCTTGGTTTGGCAATAGTAAAGCATATTATTGAAAGTCATGGTGGCAAGATTGAGGTTCAATCTGAGCTTGGTGTCGGTAGTGAATTTACAATTCGTTTACCTATTAATGCAAAGCAAGCTATAGAGACACCTTCAAGTGGTTAAGTTAAGTCCCCAATTGTAAGATTTAAATTTAACTCTGAATTCACCAGCATTTTTTGTTAAAAGCTCATGTAGATTTTGTTCTGTTACATAAGTTGAGATAAAACGCAGTATGGGTGCAAAGTTTCCTAGACCAAGTTGATTCCACCTGCTTCCACCAAAATCTGGTGCATACCATCGGAAAATCTGAGATAGGTAAATAATTTTCTTTTCAGAGTTCATTATGACTTCCTGTGAAATAAAGTTATGTGCCGCCTGTTCCAATTGCTGATCAATATTCTCTTCTGTGTAGAAGCTAATGGGTGGACAAGAGATCGCTCCGCACACGAGCGCAAAATGGATACGTGGATCAATAGCGTCTAATGCGTAACGTCTACGCTCATCCTTTAGGGAGAATTGTGTCCCTAAAACGATTGGATGGCCTCGGTTACTTCTTAGTATGCCATGTTCTATGTCGTCAAGGCTAAATCGATAGCCATTGACGATATAAGCAACTTTTGCGAAAAAACCTCTTACTTCATGAACAGTTCTTTGAATGTTGTACTGAATGATGCCATCAATCACTAGGGCATTATAAAGATTAAGCCAAAACGCGAGTTTTTGGTCATTTGTTCTTAGTAAATCTAATGGAAAATAAGCGAGCTGAGCCGTTAACTGTCGAAATTCGGCGTAAATATCGGAGTTTTTTAGGCGTTTGTAATCTACTTTACCATTGTAGATAGCGCTGGATTTAATGATGTTTATGGCTTTTCTAAAACTCGGTATGAATTCTGAATCGAGATTTTGAGATGATGTTTCCATCCTGTTTAAAGTCTGTGGGAATTTATATAACCCTATGGAAAGGTTATAAAGTCTCTGGGGTAATGAAAGATGTACAGTATTGAGCTGCATAATGCACTCCCTTCTCTCTTAGAGTATAGATTCGTTATAGAGAAGGAATCTTTCTTTTAGGGAGACTGAAGACGAAAAATTATTTGGTCGTCTTTGTCGTAACTCACGTGGGCAAAAAAAGGAATTGCATTGTCTTCAAAAATAAGTGGTAGCAAAATTGGCAAATCTTCAACTAGCTTAAGTTGGGGAGTTGCTGAACGAATATCTCGTAATACTTCTGTGATAGGCAGCCAGTGTAATGTGCCTTCTTCACTATCAATAATTTTCTTCTGAAGAGCCTCAGCGGTAAAAATGAATAGCATGATGCCATTATCCTCTCCAGCGTCAATGTGTGTTGAGCCGCAATACCGCACATTGTGAACATCGAGTCCTGTCTCTTCTTTGATTTCACGTATCGCGCTTGTAATTGGATCTTCGTAGCGTTCAATGTGTCCTCCCACTCCGTTATAGTGATTGGGGAAAACCCGTTTATGAGGCGCACGTTTCATCAGCAATAATTGATCTTGATAAGTGATAAAACATAATGTGCGAGGTACAACTTTCCATCGCTTTTGTACAGTAATGTTATCTGCTCCCTGATCTTTTGCGCCCATTATTGATAATAACTCCTTATTATTAGGGGGAATAAAATAACTCTGCATATGATAAACTTTGTTTTCAATTCAAACAATAATGATGCCATTGCAAGCCCAATGAAGTGCTATTCGAGTGAATAGGTATACAAATGAAATTTATGCTACACTGAATTTAGTTTCTATCTCTTTTTAGCAAGGAGCTTGCAATATGGATGATTTGTACGAAAAAATCGTCAGTCAACGAAGAGGTTTTGCTTGGTTAGCGGGTAAGATGCCGGGTTTTTCAGGCTATATGGAACATACAAGCCGCCGTACAGCAGATCGTATGATGCGCGAACACGTAGCTAGAGAATTGCGAAGCCAACTAGATCAATTCAATGCCGCTGAAAAAGCTCTTGTTCAAAATGGTGGCTTACATTTTATGAATCAAGCTAAAAGTATTCGTACTAAGTTTCAAACGCTCATTGATCGTATTGCGACGGATGCTCCCGGCTATTCAGGCTTTTTTGCGGCAAATCGTATTACGCCCGATGATCTAGAAGCAATTTATGCTTTTGATGAGGCAATGCTACGTTATGTAGAGGATTTTAGCGAAAAAATTGAGCAACTACGCCAAGCCATTACCAATCGCGATGGCGTTGAAGAGGCATTGGCTCAATTAGATGCGCTGACTATAGAAGCTAATCGTGCCTATGACTTGCGCGATGATGTTTTAAAAGGGATTGTTTAAGGGTCTATTTTTTAGCTTAAGAAGGAGTTTATAAGACCATGCCCCGCATTATTGATGTTATAGATCATCCTAACGTTGCACCGGATGAGCTCGTTTGGCGAGAGCCGCAAGGTGGTGCTGGTGATTTTCGCATGGGTTCACAGTGTATCGTTCAAGAGAGCCAAGCTGCCGTATTTGTAAGTCGTGGTCAGGTCTTGGATGCGCTGGGTCCCGGTGCACATACTTTAAGTACAGCAAATTTGCCGATTTTGTCGAGTCTTGTTGGGTTGGTGACAGGTGGTCGCAATCCTTTCACGGCAGAAGTTTATTTTGTTAATATGAAAGACCTGCCGCAAGTGCCATGGGGGACTAATCCTCCCATTACCATCTATACGCAAGTAGGTATTGGGGTCATGCAACTCATTACTAATGGTATTGCTGAAATTAGCATTGAAGACCCTGTAATGTTCATGAAAAAGTTTGGGGTTGGTCGTCCTGTTTTGCGTCTTGACGATATTCGGGATCGTATACAAACGCTTTTGTTAGGTGAAATCTCCCAGATATTAAGCCAACAATCTGTGCAGACAGAACAGGATGCCAATGCGATGCTCAGTGAGCTTGAGGGTGCGTCTTTGGCACTACTCAACGAAGGCTTCCAAGCAATGGGGATGCGTATTAAAGCATTTGAAGCGCGTCCCTTTACGCGCAAGCAAATTAGCCGAGAAGAAGCTCTGAATCTGATCGGTACTAAAGAAGACTTTTTCCGCATGGAACAGTACGACATTATGCGCAGGGCTGCCTCCAATGAAGGTATGGCCGGTGGTTTAATGGGAGCTGGTCTAGGCTTTGGTTTAGGGCAGCAGATGGCAGGTGGATTTGGGCAACCCCAGCAATATCCGCAGCAGCAGCAGTACCCACCGCAACAGCAATATCCACCACAACAGCCGCCTGCTCCCCAAGCTGCACCGCCATCTAATAATCCTACTACGGCAGCAGAAATACAAGCATTGATAGATTCACTAGATATGCGCTTTGCTAATGGAGAGATCAGCGAAGCCGCCTATAACCGTTTGGTCGAGAAATGGGAAGCGCGTTTACGTGAATTAGGCGGTCAATAGCATTTGTTGCTAACTTGAGTCGATGTACGACATATATCGGCTCAAGTTATTTGTTCATTATTATGGTGCGCTTTGAAATTGCATTTGTATGACAAAGCGCCCATGATAAATTTGTTCGAGCTCTGCATCATTTAGAGGTAAAAGTTTCTCAGGGGTATTCGTAGGATACCATCCAATGCTGATCAAGAAATCACCACTGAGAGAATTAGGTAATGGAACAGGGTCACGAATGATCGTTTCGGTTGGCCACAATGTCGTAGAGATTGTACCGTTTGCAACCCCATGATCAAAAACGGCGATTGGCGGTGCTTCGGGTTGTGCGTTTACATGTAATAAGACGCTAAATTCATTTTCTGTTTGGCTTAGCGGTTCCCAATAGAGTAGTAAAATTGTATCCCCATGTGGGCCATCTAATATTGTGTATCCCCGTAAGATTGCTAAATCTCCAAATTGGACATGTAAAGGATGTACTATTTCACGTGGTTTTACTTTCCATGCGCGTACTTGGGAAATATTAGGGTATGTGTCACCAATAATTACCTGAGCGTTTTCTTGGAAGTATGGGAGTGATGGTGCTGTTCTCGGATCGATAAGAATGTAGATAGCATCATGTTTGGCAAGAAGTTGATCATATAGTGATGTAGGATTTGTCATTTCTGTAGGAATAAAGGTTATATTTTTAGAATAATAATACTCTAGGGCAGGATCAATTGAGCCAGAGAGCACAGTGTCGTATGAAGTTGTTCGTGCTTCTAGATAGGCACTTAATTCTCGCCAGTCAGGGGACTTAGGGGGATCAACGTAAAAATAGCCGTATAGCTCTCCCCAAGAAGTGCTCAGTATGACAAAAGCAGTAATCACAGTAACACTAAAATGAAATTTTTTCAGAGAGGTTTGCCGCAGTGCAGTATTTAGTCCAACAGTTGCGATCAGTAGAAATGCAGGCACGACATGGATTACATAGCGTGGACGAAAGATGTTGGAAAAAGAAGCTGCAACATATAGCATGAGGAGCGGTCCAAATGCCCATATGCCTAATAATAGCCCCCAACGCTGCTTTGTCATTATGAGTGTTAAAACGCTTAATATGGTGAACAAGCCACCCCATGCGATGGAAGTTGAAGTATCTCCAAACCATAGTGTGGGAATAAACGTATCAAATAATGCTGAAAAAGAAGAAGCTGTTGCCGTCCCTTGATAGTCACTAATAAACACGTTCCAATAAAGTTGTATGAGAATAGGCATACTTAGGAGGGCGATGATACTCCATACTTTCAAGGCTTGCTTTAACAATGTGCGTTGTTGAATGGCAAGAATTGAGATTGTTAATATCCCTACTCCGACGATAAATCCCTCAAATAGATAGATATAAAGTCCAAGTGTTTGCGCAAGGATATAAGGTGTCCATACAGATAATGAAATATCCCGTTGTGGATGTTCTAGGGCATTCCATAGCCAATAGATCGTTAATGGGGCTGTAAAAGTGACGATTGCATAATTACGTGCATCTTGAGCGTGCCATACAAGGAATGGGTGAGTTGCCCATAATATGCCAACTATGAGTGCTAAGCGCCAGCTTTTCCCCCATTTATACGACAAGCTCAGCATGACTGCGCCGCCTAGTATATTGAAAAATGTGGGCAATAGGCGCACAGCAAGCTCGGAAGTCCCTACGGCATTTGTCCACAACCAATAAAGCGTCAGGGTACCTATAGGATGTGGCTCTACTTTGAGTAAATCGAAATAATCGCTAGAAAGGGGTGTTGTCGTCCAATAAAGGACTGTAAATGCTTCATCCCCTCTAAAAGCGTGCTGTTCAAGCTGATGAAGTCGAATTCCTACCATCATCAGCAGGATCGTTGTAATTATTAGCCAACGCCACCAATTAGCTAGTGTAGTAGATGAACTCATTATCTAGTGCTTCTATCTCTTCTGGAGAAAGTGTGGCTCGTTTTTGCTTCTTTTGTTCACGTAAGTATTCAGCTAGTGTTGGTACATCAGAAGTGCCTTCAGCTGATGCAACAGTTACAGGGATGGGAGATTCTTGCTCTATCAATAATTTTGCTTGTGGGTTGATAAACACAATGACAGGTTGTACTGTAATGTCAGTTCCCAATTTTTTGTTGATGAGCCTTTGCACATATTCGGCTTCAGTTTTTGCGACAAAAATAGGATTTCCTAATCCTTCTTGTCGCATGAAGACTAAAATCCGTCCGAAGAAGCCACCGGGTATTTTCCATTTGTCGCCATTGATAATGATGGGACGATCTTGGAACATAGGTACTAGCAAAAATATACCGTAGCTAGTCACTAGTACATGTCGGGCTGGCATCATGACAAAGTGATAGAGTGTTGCATCGTGCCCAGCGCTTTCGACGGCAGCTTTTTGTAGTGCTATCCAAGGGAGAGGTTCTCGGATCCAATTATTTGCCATACGTACAGCAAATAGGATTAAAAGGAATAATGTGGGCAAAATTGCGCAGTTAAAATAAAAAGCGGCAACTTCATTGCTGCCTGCTAGTTGGTTGCCGAATAAAAATGAACCAACAAGGGCAGCGAGGCTTAGAAAAAAGCTAATCTGCGCGATTTGCCGATTACGTTGTATAGTTTGTTCTTGTGTTACCACTCTCATTGATTTGGGGTTATCCTTCACCGTTCTACCAATAAACCGTCAAGATGGTAACACAAAAGCACGGATAATTTAAGGAAATTCTAGTGTAGATTTGCCGATGAGGATGATATAGTGTTTCTTGAACCACTTAAGGGATAGTTGAAGATAGGAAAGAATGAGCATGATTGAAGCCGTTTTTAGTTTAACGATCATTTTAATCATTATTGTTGCGTATTGGTCTCTAGCAGTTTTTCCAAAGCAACGAGAGTATAAAAAACATATTCAATATCTCAACACGATTCAAGTTGGCGATGAGATCATTACTTTTGGTGGAATTATTGGTCGTGTGGTGGATATTGACGATGAAATTGGCGTGGCGCGCTTGCAAATTGCAGATGGGGTTGAAATTCGGATTTTAACAGCTGCGCTTAATCGTGCTTATGATCCGAAAGAATTGGCACGTAATTTACGCATGGCGAAAGGCTTGCCACTTGAAGAGACTACTGCTGCCGAGTCGATGGAGGCGAACAGCGCAATATAATCATGCCATTGGCAAAACATGCCCCTAGTGGTAACATCTTTTGCCGCAATGGTGTATGAAATTATGTTTCTCGTCTATCAGGCCTGTAGGCTTTGATAGACGTTCATTTGGTTTTGCTGGGTTCGTATAAAGGAAGGAGGATGGGTGTATCGCAAGGGCTGCGATATACCGATAAAATCCAATGGAAAATTATCGTTTTTGGTTAGCTATAGTGTTGATTATAGCAATATTTACAGGTTGGATTAATATACCAGATAATCCCGGTTTTCATGAATTTGGCATCAATTTTGAGCCTAAAGTTGTGCAAGGGCTTGATTTACAGGGAGGCTCGCGTGTTCTATTAGAAGCCGCTATTGACAACGTAAGTTCGGATGATATGGAAGTTGCGCGTGGGATTATTGAACGGCGTGTTAATGGCTTAGGCTTAACAGAAGCAGTTGTGCAGCTTCAAGGTGGTAACCGAATTATTGTGGAATTGCCGGGTGTAAGCGATCGAGAACTAGCACTAGAGACCATACAAGCAACAGCTCTACTTGAGTTTGTTGATTATTCGACGGCATCATATCGCCCTAGCGAAGGGGCTTGTTTACGTACTACTGCGCAAGTTGAGCTAGAGCAACAACGCGCTGGCAGTGGCGAAATAGAAGAGTCGCCTGTTCCCACTATTCGCCCAACTTTTACACCTCCCCCAACACAAACGCCTGCGCCAAATATTTTTGGTAAAGCCATTCCTCCTACTACAACTATTGTAGGACAAACAGGTGATGATGAAATTAACGCAAAGTGCAGCAATGGTTTTTTTGCAGGTCAAGATGGTACAGAAACAGGCCAGCCCTATCGAACCATTATGACAGGGGAAGGATTAGATGATGCTATTGCTGTAATTGATCCTAATAGTAATCAATGGCAAATTGCGTTCACCTTGACGGATGAGGGTAGCCAAACATTCTTCGACCATACAAGCACCCATATTGGGCAGCAAATGGCGATTGTATTGGATGGTGTTGTTCTTTCAGCACCAACTATTCAGGCGGCTATTTCTCGTCAAGGAACGATTACTGGAAGTTTCACTGCTGAAGAAGCGCGTTCGCTCGCAAATCAATTACGTTATGGTGCGCTTCCTGTGCCGCTAGAAGTTTCAGCATATGATCAAATTGGCCCGACATTAGGCGCTATTTCAATTCAACGCTCTGTACGTGCGGGCGTGATTGGGGTGCTCGTTGTTTTAGCATTCATGATCATTTATTATCGCGTACCCGGTGTCGCAGCTGCCTTAGCATTATTGCTTTTTGCCTCAATTAACTTTGCGCTGTATAAAACTATTCCTGTTACGTTAACACTCTCAGCCATTACCGGATTCTTGATTTCGATCGGTACTGCAGTGGATGGAAACATTCTTATTTTTGAGCGTATGAAAGAAGAGCTCCGTGATGGGAAGCGGCTTGAGCGAGCTGTAGAACTTGGCTTTGAACGCGCATGGACATCTATTCGTGATTCTAATATTTCTACGATTCTAATTTGCATTATCTTGTTTGTATTTGGACGTACATTTGGTGCGAGTGCCGTTCAAGGTTTCGCCATCACATTAGGGTTGGGCTTAGTGGTCAACCTTTTCACAGCCGTTATTGTGACACGTACATTTCTTGCTTTATTCTTAGACCTGTTCGGCAAAGTGCTGGACAAGAGCAAGGCATTAATGGGAGCGTAACTTATGTTTAACCTTGTCGAGCGCCGACGCTTATACTTCTTATTCTCTAGCTTGTTGATTTTGTTCGGTATTGGGACTTTAGCTTATTCTACTGCAACAACTGGTACACCGCTTCAGCTGAGTATTGACTTTACGGGTGGTACACTTCTCTCTTTACAGTTTCGTGAAGAAGTTGGCGAACAAGACATCCGTGATGTGCTGAGTGAGTTTAATTTGGACACTGTTATTGTGCAAAAGCTGAGTGCTATTGAGCCAGAAGAGTTACCAGAAAATAGTCGATGGTCGTTTAAAACGAATCCTCAGCTAAGTGATGTTGCTTATGAAGAGGCAATTAATGCGCTAGATGCTATTGCTCCTGTTGATCGTGAAAACACTTTCAATATTGTTGATCGCGATGTGGAAAATGGGGGCATTGTGATTGTTCAATTTGAACGGAGCGTGAGTCTTGAAGAGATTGAGCCAGTCATTAGCGAATTTCCCGACTATACACCTGATAGCATTAAGGTTGAGCCAACGGTTTATCCAGATGGTAGTCGCTGGTCTGTGCGTACGGACGAATTAACGACAGACGATGTGGCGGCAATTGAAGCGTTGTTAGAGGCTCGTGTTGCTCCTCTGGATCGCACTGCTACTGAAGTTTCACAGGTCTCTGAATCTGTTGGGCGCGAGGTAACACAAGCAGCCTTTTTGGCAACATTGGCAGCTACTGCTGTTATCTTGGGATTTATTTATTTTGCCTTCCGAAAAGTGCCTCATCCCTTCCGCTATGGAGCATGTGCTATTATTGCGATGCTACATGACATTATGGTCATGGTTAGCGTTATGTCGATTATGGGGCTTGTGTTTGATTGGCAAGTAGATGCGCTTTTCTTAACCGCGTTATTGACGGTTGTTGGTTTTTCGGTTCAGGACACTATCGTTGTGTTTGACCGCATCCGTGAGAACATTCCACGCCGTCGTGGCGAGTCATATGAGTTAATTGTTAATCGTAGTGTACTAGAAACAATTCATCGTTCATTAGCAACACAGCTGAACGCTATTTTCGTGATGGTTGCTATTGTTTTATTTGGTGGGGAGACAATTCGGCAGTTTGTTGTGATTTTGTTGGTTGGGTTAACAAGCGGAACCTATTCTTCAATTTTTATTGCAGTGCCTTTATTGGTCTCTTGGTCAAAAGGCGAACTTCCCTTCACCAAACCTTCTATCGATTAATAATGAACAGGCTAGGGCTCTAGGAGATATTCTTAGAGCCTAAGCTCGCCCAAACTCACGTTCTAGTGCCTCGTTGCTAAGATGAATAAAGGTGGGACGACCATGTGGACAGGTGAATGGGTTTTCGCAGCGTTCAAGTTGGTGTACGAGATTTTGCATTTCATGATGACTCAAGACTTGTCCAGCTTTAACAGCAATTCCTTTGCAAATTCGTTTCACAATTTTTGCTTCAATTTCAGCTTCTCCTGCAGGATCACCATTCGCCAAATCGTCGAGTAGTCCATAGAGCACTTGGGCGGGGTCACGATCTGATAACAAAGCCGGAACACTAATTACCTTAAACGTGTTACGTCCAAATTCTTCAAAAGTAAAACCAACGTTGGCTAGCTCATCTTTGTAGGTGAATAGCGCTTGAGATTGTGCGCTTCCTAACTCTAGAATGAAAGTATCTAGGACTTGTTGTGTGATTACTTGTTTTTGAGAATAAGCGGCCATAAGTTCTTCGTACAAAATGCGCTCATGCGCAGCGTGTTGATCGATGAGATACATTCCGGCTGGGCCTTCTGTGATAATATAAGTAGCTTTCAGTTGCCCAACAACTCGTAGGATTGGTAGCGTTCGAGGACGCTTGGGTTTTCCGATAGTTATCGGGATTGCTGTAGGATCGTCGCTTTCCTTAGGTTGTATATATGGAGGTGAGACGATTTCGTCATGCGGATAATTCGCTTCTTCTAGGAATGCCTCATCTGTTTGGGATTGTCCTATCTGGTGGCTGTAGCGCCCTATATTTGGTGTATCGAGATCAAAGTCTAGTTGTTGCCTGCGTTTTGAATTTGTTGGTGAGGTTGATGATTTTGAGATACTAGATGTTGAACTAGGTGGCCATGTTGCTTGTTTAGTATCGGTATCAATTTCAGGTGTTGGTGTCTGTCTTACGTGAACAGGCGACATTTTTTGAGTTATGGCATGTCGCACTGTGCGTTGTACTGCTGAGAAGACTGCATCTGGTGATCGGAAGCGTACTTCTGCTTTTGTAGGGTGTACGTTCACATCCACATCTTCAGGATCAATATTAATCATGAGTACGGCTAGAGGGTAACGCCCGCTAGGTATCAGCGTGTGATAGGCTTGGACAACAGCATAGGTAAGACGTTGGTCAGTAATTGCTCGCCCATTTACGAATAGATAAATATGGGAACGGTTCGCACGATTAACTTCAGGAAGTGTGGTGAAGCCATAGACTTCGATGAAGGGTAAATCGTCTCGCAGCGGCGCAAGTGGCGCAACCTCAATCATACTACGAAAAGTATCTAATCCCATAACAGCTACAATAACATCACCTAGTTTGCCGTTGCCACTTGTGTGGAAAGTTTCGCGCCCATCAATGATGAGCTGGAAGCGCACTTTAGGATATGCCATTGCGTATTGGTTTACTACAGCAACAACATGTCTTTTTTCAGTAGCATCACTTTTGAGGAATTTTCTGCGTGCTGGAACGTTATAAAATAAATCAGCGACTTCAACGGTTGTACCGATTGCAGAACCCACACTGCGAATATCTTTAATTTGTCCGCCTTCGGCAATCAACTGTGCACCTGTTGGTTGTTTGTGGTGGCAAGAGGTGAGCGTGAGACGACTTACTGCCGCAATACTATGCAGCGCTTCTCCTCGAAAACCTAGTGTGCGAATATGATTGAGATCATCAACGCTCTGGATTTTGCTTGTTGCATGGCGTGCTATGGCTAGTTCTAGCTCATTAGCTGGGATTCCGTGTCCATTGTCGCGTACACGCAGCAGTTTTGTTCCACTTCCATGTATTTCGATATTGAGTGCGGTAGCACCAGCATCAAGAGCATTTTCTATGAGTTCTTTTACAACAGATGCTGGACGTTCTATCACTTCGCCAGCGGCAATTTGAGCTGCTAGCAATGTTGGTAAAACACGAATAGGCATTCTTTAATTCCTAGAACAACTTTATGACATCGTTAAATGGGAATATTTAATGAGAGTGGCTCTTATGAATCATTGTATATGTAAGTGTTTCTAACGTGATGATGTGCTACTATGCCCACCACCTACTAGGTTCTCGCCCACCAAAGGAATAGAGATGGAAAACGTGCTGCCGCGTCCTACTTCACTTTCTACGGAAGCAAAGCCACCATGTTTCCGCGCTACGTTGCGCACAATGAATAGTCCTAGTCCTGAACCTCGAATTCCTTTGTGTTCTTTACGGCGAACGCGCTCACCACGTTCAAACAAACGCTTCTGGTCTTCGGGCGAGATACCATAGCCGTTATCGGAGACTGACATGACTAGCATATCGTCTTCTATGCGTGCGGCAACGTGTACTTTGCCGCCTTCAGGCGTATATTTGATCGCATGCTCGACGAGGTTCATCAAAGCGCGCTCTGTCATAAGTTCGTCAATGTTCATAATAGGTACTTGAGGTGATACCTCATAAGTGAGCGCGATTTTCTTCTGCTCTGCAGCGTTGCTGAGGGTTGAAACGACCTTTTGAATGATGGCAGAGGGGTCTGTTGTCTCGCGTCGTATTTCGTATACATCCATTTCAGGATCAAGGCGACCAGCATCAAGAACTTTTTCAACCAAATTTGTCATGTCATTGATGCTCGCTAGGATTTTGTTAATGAATTGCTCTTGGCGCTCATTAACATCACCTATCATGCGGAGCATATCGACATAGCCTTTAGCGGCCGTCATTGGTGAGCGAATATCATGAGAAACGGTGTGTAGAAAATTACTCATGTTTTCGCTTAAGTTCTTAAAACGAGTTACATCTCTCAAAACAAGCAACCAACCACGAAGATCACCATCAGAAGAAAGTACAGGGCTTACATGGGGGGAAAACGTCATTCCATTATTGGCCGTGAATTCTATATCATGTGGCGCATCATATCCTGCTTTAATCATCTTACTTAACTGTTCATCGGGAATAACTTGGTCAAAATGTTTGCCCAAAGCGTTATCATGGTCAAGATTAAATAATGATATAGCTGCAGGATTTAGCACTTGAATGTGATAACGTTTATCCACGATAACAATAGGTTCAACATCATTGGCGAGTAATGCGAGATGATGTTCGCGTTGAATTTCGGCAAGCAATTGAGAATAGTCTTGATTTATGGCAATGATTGCTTGCAATGACAATACGTTAAGCGCGGTGATTTTATCATCGGATAGTGATACTTCTTGCGAGAAACCTAGCCATATGATCGCTTTTTGTTCTGGATGGTGTAGCGTAAGGGGGATGATTGTGATTAATTTTAGCTGCTGTGTAAGGGAATTAAGCGATTCAAACTGACTGAAGTCTTTTATATGAACGGCGTTGTTTTGTTGCAATCCATAGTCTAAGATAGCAAGGTCAGCTTGGGCAATATGTTCGTTTGTGAGACCAGCAGCGAACGTAATAGTCTCTGTTGGGCGTGTTAGTACTAGTCGTATGAGTGTCGCTTCAGTAATTTCTATGAGATGGTTGAGAATTAAAGGCAACACCTCATCGATAGAGAGATTAGCAGCCATTGCTTGTGTCACTTCAAGCATCGCTGAAGAAAGTTGATTTGTATTTGACTTTTGCTGCAAACCCACGCTTGTCCCTACCTGAAATTGTTTGCAATCATAAGGCTCTTTTGGGCATCATTATAACTTATAATCGGAAAATAAAAAAATACAAACTTCAGTTTGGTATAGCTTTTAGTGTAGTTTAATCACCCAAAAAGCGCCTGTTGTTTTTCGGGCAATTTTCTATTATTGATGATGAGAAATGAATAAAAGAATGAGGAAGAAATGTAATGCTGAAAAGATGGCCTTTATTGGTAGTGATATTATTGTGCATGATTGGACAAGGTAGCGTATCTTCTACTGTTTATGCATCGACACTTCCTCAGGCGGTTATTCGACAATATGAATTGTTTGAAATTACCTTTCCCCTCGATGAGGACTATAGTAATCCTTATGATCCTGCTCAAGTAGATATTGTTGCGACATTTCGTAGTCCTAACGGTGAAACAATACGTGTGCCAGCATTTTATATGCAGCCATATCGTGATTTTTGCTCGCCAAGCCGATGTGAGTCGGAAGATTTGCGTCCAGACGGTGATGGGGAGTGGCGAGTGCGCTTTACCCCAACTGTTGCGGGCGAATGGCGTTATACCATTGATGGCACAGTTAATAGTCAATATGTGTCTATTTATGAGAATCGCTCATTGGTGGTTGAGGCTAATCCATTTGCGCGTGGATTTGTTAGAGTTGGTGAAAATGAGCGTTACTTTGCCTTTGACAATGGGGATAGCTTTTTTCCTATAGGCGAAAATCTTCAGTGGTCATGGTCAGAAGGTGGTGGATTATATAGCTACATGCAATGGTTGGACGATCTGGCTTCTGTTGGCGCAAACTATGCGCGTATTAATATTGATGTTCCATGGTTCATTGGCTTAGAGTGGGCTCCGCCCCCCGGTCAATATGGAGAATCTGGGCAATTGGCAGCGTGGCGTTTTGATGAAATTATCAAAGCTGCAGAAGAACGGGGTATTTATCTGCAAGTTATTTTAATTTGGCATCAGGCTTTTAGAGAATATCCGGGATTACCTGTTAACGTACCTAGTACACCACCCCGCCCTAATGTGAGTGCGGATTTTGATAATCACCCCTATAACACCACACAAGGCGGGAGTTTAAGAGGGGCTGGGGATGTCCTATTTAATCAGCTTGCACAAGATTGGTTGCGACGGCGCTTACGCTATATTATGGCACGTTGGTCTTATAGCCCAAATATTTTTGCTTGGGAAGTTATCGATAGTATAGATCGCATCCCCGCTTTTGTTGCAGAAAGAGATGAAGTGTGGCTGGCCCGTCTCGCAGAGACTATTCGAGAATATGATCCTAACGGTCACCTTTTGACAGTTGGAACACGTAGCTTTATTGAAGATATTCAGAACAGTGACGTGATTGACTTTAGTCAAGGTATCATGTATCAGAGCCGACCTATTGAAGCCGCTGTTGATCAGACTCAGCTCACTTTTCAGACTGTTGCTTCTTTAGACGCAATCGCACAGCATCCTTTCCTGATCACAGAGTTTTCTTTAAATCCTTGGTTTGAGCCGACAGCAGATGATCCTAGTGGTGTTCATATACACAACACATTGTGGGCAAGTATCATGACGGGGACTTCTGGTGCTGCAATGCCATATTGGTGGGATACATATATCCACCCAAATCGACTTTACTCACTTCTTATGCCATTGGCGCTTTTTGTAGATGGTATCTCATGGCATACACTGAAAATATCCCCCATGGTGGTTTCTCTTGTTTTTAATGATGGTATGGATTATGAACCCATTCTAATCTCTGATTTTAACAGGAATTTTCGTAGCGCTTCTTTAGCCGATGCTACCTACATTATTACGAGTGATGGGGCCTCACCGCCAACATCTTTTATGTCCAGTTACTTGTATGGTCAGCGCTATAACACAGTAAATGCGCAGCCAGAAATTTTTAAGATTTTCCCACCCATAAACACCGTAATGACGGTTCGTGTACGAGGGGTTTCTTCTTCAGCAGATGCGCGCTTGGTTGTTACTATTGATGGGACGATAGCTTTAGCAATAGATTTATCTGCAGGGACTTCAGCTACTAGTTTTAGCCTTCCTATCAGTGCAGGAGAGCATACTGTTGTTTTTGATAATACTGGGGAGGATTGGCTACAACTTGAATCTGTTGAGATAGCTGATTATCGAGGGCCTTTACAGGTTTTTGCAATAGGTGATCAAGAAGCAGGTGTTGTTTTGGCTTGGGTACATCATCGAAATTATACTTGGGAAGCAGTGAGTGCTGAGCAGGCAATAACCCCTGTAGAAGCAAATCTGCGAGTTCCTAGTATGCTGACGGGGAGTTATCGCATAGAATTCTGGGATACTTTAGATGGCAAAATTTTAGGGATAGACTATGTTGCTGTAACAGAAGCTGATGGAGGAATATTGAATATTGAATTGTTGCCAATTGATACATCTATGGCTTTACGCATATTTCGAGAAACTGAAGCTGTTAATGTGGTTGAGTAAATAGTCTGAAAATCTTAGGAAGTAGTAGGCTGCGATACGGTTTGTATCACAGCCTGATAGGTAGGAGGTTACTTTACTTTTCAATTTGGCTGAAAATATTGAAAATTGGGCGTGGATTTCCTACAGGATCAAGCATACTCCAGAAGCACTGATAATTTTCTACTGGGTAGACTTGGCAGAAATTGAGGTTCCACGCAAACATTGGCCCAACATATCCTAGACTTTTGCCGATGGCGAAAGCACGCTCTAGGTAGATTGCTTGTTCATCTAAAGTTACTAGTGTGACAAACTCGAAACCGGGTGGTGGGGCAACAGGGAAATTCTCGTTACTGCCCCACCCGAATTCTGTAACCCAGATAAGTGTTTCCGCATCGTTATTTTCTTCCATGATGGTGCGATAATTATTTAGCGTGTCTAAGAAGAAGAAACTAGGATGATTATTGAATTGATCAATTTCTGGATCATTTTGACAGCATGTTGAGTCTGGTGGGTTTGCAAAGCCATAAGGATGTGCTCCAATTGCATCTGAGACAGCGGCAAGGCCTGCTGCATACATTTGTCGCAGATAATCTAGATCATTGATTGCATTTACGCCATCTCCGCCAGTGGGTGCAAGGCCAGCAGAGACAACAACGGCTTCAGGATTAACCGCTTTGATAGCAGTGTAAGAGACTTGTAGTAAGTTTACGTACTCAGTACCGTTTAGGGGTTTTCCTCCCCAAAACTGTGCGAGATTTGGTTGAGACCACACTTCATATGCTGCTACGCGGTTACCATAGCGTTCAGCGAGTGCTCCGACAAAATTAGCATATGCATTATAATTTTGAGGAGCGCTGCCCATATCTTCAGCATTTACACGTGCCCACACAGGAGTACCGATGACTGTTAGCAAGATATTTGCGTTTGTTGATTCAAGTGTGGTGACTATTTCGTCAATTTCATTGAAATCAATCTCGCCTTGTGTTGTTTCATAGCGTCCCCAGTCGATAGTATGCTTCACCCAATCAACACCTAGTTCATTGAGTCGATTAACAACTGCATTGCTATCTAAGTCAATAATAGAGACCTCTACACCATAGCCAAAGCCAAAATCTGCTGTTAGGCTATCATCTATAGTAGCTGGTGTTGGTGTTGTTTCTTCGATAGGTGTGGGGGTAGGTGTTGTTATCACTTCTTCTGTGGCTGCTGGTGTTTCTATCACAGCAGTGGGGGTAGCAGTACTAATTGGCATACCGCTGATGATAAGTTCTTGGCCGACATATATGCCATTAGGATCGCTAAGATTATTAAGGCGGATAATTTCTTGGATAGTAGTTCCGTAACGCTGAGCAATACGAAAGAGATTTTCGCCGGGTTGTACAATATGTGTAATGATGTCACTTGGCGTTGGTGTTGGAGTTTCATCTTGTTGAGGCGGGTTGTTCACAGGGCCATTAGGGATGATAAGTTGGCTCCCTACAACGACAATGTTGACATCATTAATATTATTAGCGGCAGCTATCGCGTCGACACTAACGCCATATTGTCGTGATATTGTCCATAGGTTTTCACCGGGACGTACGATATGGGTAATTGCTGTTGGTTGACTGGTGCCTTCTTGGGCAACTACGGTATTAGGCAAAAAAATGGCTCCTAATACTAGTGTTCCAAGCAAGGTGAGAACTAAGCCCGTTCGTTGCATCAAAAAAACCTCCTAAATAGTAGAGTAAAAAGACTTTATGCAAATGATAATAGACTAGAATACGTAGAAACGCCATTTAATCTATTGCTGAAATTTCGGTACAATATACTCATTATTATTTTTCGCATATTAGACATTGTAGGAAAAAATCCTAAATGAATCAGCAATACGACGAAACAATATTCAATGCACCTACTCCTGTACTACGCTTTGTGCCAACAGATAGTTTGTTGCCACACGAAGAACACGATCATCAACGCAGCGCGCCTTTAATCCAACGAGTCGTTGAATCAGGAATCTGGTTACATCCCCCTATTGTAACACCTCTTCATGATGGTTCGGGGCGTTATGTGGTATTAGACGGTGCGAATCGTTGCCATGTTATTCAACATTTGGGGTATCCACATATTTTGGTGCAGATCGTTGATTATGAATCTGATCAAGTGTTTTTAGATCGTTGGAATCATGTTTTGACGCAAATGCCAACATCTACGTTATTGGAACGAATTCGTGCACTTAAGCATGTTGAATTGCGTGAAAGCGATTTGTTAGAGGCACAGGCTGAGTTAGCTCAACGGGACGCATTAGTTTATCTAGTGGAATTAGCGACAGATGCTGTTTTTCTGGCATATACTGATGAAAGGACGATTAAGACACGCACGGAGCGTTTACGTGACATCGTGAATTGTTACAAGTCTGAAGCGAAACTGGATCGAATTAACACTGATAAATTAGAGCAAGTACGTTACATGTATCCAAAGGCAAGTACATTCGTGGCGTTTCCGCGATATGAGCCTTCAGAGATATTATATGCGGCAAGAGAGCAGGTTTTATTACCTCCGGGCATATCGCGTCATATTATTCATGGGCGTGCAATGCGTCTGCTGTATCCGTTACATCACTTAGCTGATACCAAAACTCCATTGGAAGAGAAAAATCAAGATTTGGAGGAATGGGTACAAAGTCGTATTGACGAGCGGGCTGTCCGCTTTTATGCTGAATCCAGTTATGTATTTGATGACTAAGAAGGATATTTGTTATGTCAACAGCGGCAGAGATATTTAGAGATACACCGTTATATTCAGATGGTATTCTTTATACGATGGTTACTTTACCATCAAGTGGTGTGTTAGCGGCAGTGGCGCTGTTGGCGGAGATACGCGATCCGTTTTTAGCTTGTATTGTAGATAAGGATGAAGTAACGCTTGTCCTCCCAATGATGGCTTGGGAGGACTTTAGCAAGCGTCTTCCCGGAGCAAGACAAGAAGGCAGCTTTCGGTTAATCACGTTTGATATGCCATTAGATTTTGATGTTGTTGGTTTTATGGCACATATTAGCGCTATTTTAGCGAATGCTAGTATTTCGATTATGGCATTAGCGGCTTTTAGTCGTGATCATATCTTAGTGCCAGCAGATGAATTTGAAACTGCGTGGAATACTTTAGAGACAGCAAAGGGGCAGCATAAGTAGTGACCATTAGTTTTTTTGGGCCAGATGATGTACCACAGCCTCCAGATCAGGTTAAGATCGAGCATTTGGCGGCATTTCCAAGTGAAGATGGGTGGCGGGTAAAAGTTGAGGTGCATGTCACCCCGTTTCAGCAGCGCCCTAATCTAGAAATGCAGTTAGTTTATGAGCCTGAGCGAGATTCAGTTCAAGTGGCTGATTTTAGCATTATAGAGACGATGCATCCTAAGATGGAGTTTACGATGCATGTACGAAGGATAGAGAATCCTGTAGGAATGTATATCCTAAATGTTGTGCTTTACTATCGTCAAACCCCCTCAGAGGGAGATACCTCAGTGGCTCCAGCTAAAATCGTGGATCGTAAGTCTATTACTTTTTCTTATCCCTCAGCGAATTAAAGTTAGTTATTACCCAAGAAGTGAACATCTTGCTTGGGTAATAACTGTTAAAACTCTCTTTCAGTGACATACCGTGCCAGCTGCTTCATCAGGTCAACTTCAGGTGACCATTTAACGTTGTCGAGAGCTTTAATGGCTTTATCAATGTGCTCTTTAGCTATGTGTAAAGATTTGTGTGCCATACCATCTTCACGGATTGCTTGGATGATCGTTTCAATGCTTGACTCATCCGTGACTTGTTCAATGAATTCGTCGTGAGTGATGTTGTGCTTCATGATGTAAAGCATAGCAGGAAGATTGATATGTCCTTGACGTAAGTCGTGTCCTGCTGGCTTTCCTAGCTTTTGGTTATCTGCCATGAAATCTAAAGCGTCATCAACAATTTGAAAAGCAATGCCTAACTCGCGTCCAAAGGCTGCAAATGCTTGGATAGTATCTTCATTGACTTTTCCTAATAATGCCCCTGAAATTGCAGCGGCTTCATAGAGTGCAGCGGTTTTGCCGTAGATGCGCTCTTGATAGATTTTCATGGTTGGAACTTGCCAACGAGTTTGTGCTTGTAGGATTTCTCCCTTGCAAATACTTACCAATGTATTGGCGAAGACTTGGATGACACGCACATTATTGGCTTCAGCAGCAAGTGATGCCGCTTGTGCAAATAAGAAATCACCAGTGAGAACGGTAACACCTAAAGGTAGTTGAGTATGTAATGTTGGAACTCCCCTTCTTGTAGGAGCATCATCAACGAGATCGTCGTGTACTAAGGTGGCAGTATGCAAGAGTTCAACCGAAGCGGCAACGGCGATGGATTTTTCATAGTCTGCTTCAACGGCTCGACTTACTAGAATTGTGATGCTAGGACGCACGCGCTTACCACCAGCAGTTAAGATCATATTGATAGCGGTATCAATGAGTTCGCTATCTAGAAATGACACTGTCTGCATTTTTTGGGCAACATGGGCTATATCATCAGCTACAGCCTGCTGCCACGAAATTGCAGGTTGTGTCATAGCATTTGGAGATATTGTCATGATGCGGAAATCCCTTTCAGATGGGATACGGTGAATCAATATTGTGAATCTTGGAACTTTTATTTAGTATACTGAAAAGCGTCTATGTCGTCAATAAATTTGGAACTTTCAATATGAACTGAACAATGTTTATTTAATACTTATTCATCAAATTCTCATTCATTGCTGAGCTGATAAGTTGCCACCCGCTCAAGACGGGTGGTTCTTAGTATATAAGAAGCTATGATGAAGCGATAATCTCATAGTGATCGCTAATTTTGACGGTGGCTTTCAGCATAGCTTGGACGGGACAGTATTTTTCGCGAGAAAGTTGAATGGCGCGTTCAACAGCGGCTGGATCGATATTCTCTCCGCCAACACGGTATAAAATAGTGATTTCAGTGTAGACGCGAGGATGTTGTTCTGCTTGCACTCCCTCGACAATCACCTCAAGAGATGTTACTTTTTGTCGTTTCTTGTGCAGAATACTAGCGACATCCATAATTGTGCATCCTGCTAAAGCAACTAGTACAAGCCCCATTGGAGTAACGCCTTGTTTTGTGTCTTCTTCATTGAGAACAGAAGAAGCCATAGGGATGTTGATATGAGTATGTTCGTCGGCGGCGCCGTCGAATATCATACTTTCACGCCAACGTACAATAGCTTTGTGATCGGACATAAAACCTTACCTGTTCGGTTCGACTTGATTCGGGTAATGGTAACTTATAGACTAGACGCGATAAAGTCTTTAAATCTGACGATGAGACTTTTATATCTCCAATCTGAGTAGATTCTAATGTCGAAAGTGTCGGGTTTTAGTGAATACCATCGCGATCTCGGCGTTATCTGCTGCTTCAATGACTTCTTGATCTCGTATAGACCCACCGGGCTGAATAATTGCAGTAATACCTGCCTTTACGCCTGCTTCAATTCCGTCAGCAAAAGGAAAGAATGCATCAGATGCCATAACTGCCCCACGTGCTTCAGTGCCAGCTTTAGCTACTGCAAGGTTTGCTGCATCAACTCGGCTTGAAAGCCCTCCACCGATGCCGATAGTTGTATTACTTTTTGCAAGAACGATTGCGTTGCTTTTTACGTGTTGTACGCAGTGCCACGCGAATTTGAGCGCTGCGACTTCATCATTAGTAGGATGACGTTTGGTCACGACCTCCCAAACAGTTGTTTCTGGATCGCCGAGATCGCGCTGCTGGACGAGTACGCCTTCTAGTATAGAGCGAAACTCAATGCTTGCTTTTGGTGTAGTTTCATTGATTTGAAGAAGGCGGCAATTCTTACGGCTTTTGCTTAATAATTCAATTGCCTCATCATCAAACAAAGGAGCTACAATTACTTCGATAAAGAGTCGATCGAGTGCGTGAACAAAATCAGCTGTTACTAGTCGGTTGACGGCAATAACTCCCCCAAATGCTGATACAGGATCACTTGCTAATGCGAGTGGAAATGCTTCTGTTATGGTGTTGCCGATTGCTATACCTGTTGGGTTGGTATGTTTTACAATTACAACGGCTGGGCTTTCGGTAAACGATGTTACAGCGCGCCATGCCGCATCTGCATCAAGAAGATTGTTATATGAGAGTTCTTTTCCTCTGAGTAGTGTTCCGCCTAATGGGCCAGTGCCAGTTTTGGCACTATAAAGTGCTGCAGATTGGTGAGGATTTTCTCCATAGCGTAATGCTTGGGTTTGTGTGAGACCAATAGTGAGGGTCGGTGGTAAAGTTTCATATGCTTGGCTTAGTGGATTGTCATTTGCTAAATAGCCATAAATAGCTGCATCGTAATCGCGGGTGTGTTGGAATGCCTTCGTTGCCAGTTCGCGCCTTTGGGTGAGGGATAAGTGACCTTCGTTTAATAATATATTTTGTACTGT
Organism: Chloroflexota bacterium; assembly: GCA_003697365.1. GTDB lineage: Bacteria > Chloroflexota > Anaerolineae > Aggregatilineales > J027 > J027. Next base: position 28,157 of record RFGP01000079.1, read on the forward strand.
TTCGTAGTCATTAGG
>RFGP01000009.1 GCA_003697365.1 Chloroflexota bacterium
CGCACAGCATATGCAACAGGGGGATTGGTTGCAATAGCAGTATTAGCGCTTGTCGGCTTTTTGATTTACGGCTTTGTGACCCGTGATCGTGGTGATGCGCAACGAACCATTGATACAAGAGGATTAGTAACGGCCGGACCTATTTACACACCAACCATAACCCCAACCCCAACGCTAAACCCCAACACACCCATTCCAAGCGGTTTATTCGCCACGCCAACGCCCATCGCTATTGCGGGTTTGCCGCGCGGAAATGAGCTCATCCAACCTACACCTACGGATATTTATCCGCCTATTCAACAAGTGGAAATACGCAATGCATTACCTGCCTTTGAAAGGGGTGATTATCTCGTCATTCGTGAAATATCGACTCCTTTCCAAAGTGCAGAGTCACGGGCGTGTTATGCAGAAACTTACTATTATGATGCTATCGGCCGAGCTAAAGAGGGCGGCACTGATAATCTCAACACCGCCGAGATGTTGCTTGAGCAAGCGCTAAATTTTGAAACAGAAGCAGGCTTTGATAATACTTGCCAAGATTCCCCGCTTATCAAGGCAGGTTTATGCTTTGTGCTCTATCAACGTGCTACTGCTTCAAACAGTGTTCGTGAAAGCGTATTAAATCAAGCGTTGCCAATCTGCCAAGAAGCTCATAACGAAGACGAGCGCCTTGTTGATGCAGCGTTGTATTTAGCAGATGTTTATCTCGCATTAGGTGATGCGGCATCAGCCATAGAAGTATTAGAGGAGACGCGAAACTATACCTTTGGGCAAGGAGTAAGACCGAATCTAGGTAATTTGAAATTATTGTTCAAGCTGGCGGATGTTGAAGTCCAACGTGGCAATTATGAAGGTGCCCTAGACTATATCCGTACAGCTTTATATGTTGACCCACTTTCAGAGCCCGCATTGAAAAAACTCGTTGAGATCAATTTATTATTAGCCGAAAATGCATCCTCAGCGCGTGAAAGAAGAATTCGCTATGGGTATGCTGCTGTTCTTGCAGAAGAACAATATCTCTCACGCTATCCGGGTTCAGCATGGGGCTATGTCTTCGTGGCAGAGGGGCGCATTCGTGAAGGAAATCCTGAACGTGCCTTAGACTATCTGGAGCGCGTTTTACAAGTTGCCGACCAAGTTGGTGTTGACCCTCTCGCCGTAGAACGTGCCCAAGCTCTACGCGCTGAAATCGCAATGATGCAAAGTGATTGGCAAACTGCACTACAATATCTCAATGTGTTGATCGATAATGCACCTGATAATCTCCAATGGCGAGAATGGCGCAAGGATGCAGCCCTTGCGTTAAAAGATTATGACACAGCTCTCGACGATCTTGAGTTCTTGACGCGCCAATCCCCAGAGCGAACGGATTGGATATTGCAAGAAATGCAATTACTCAGTCAGACTTGCCAATATACATCTGCCATTCGTTGTAATCCGCGTCGTGTACAAACAACACTGACAGACGAATTTATAGCATCTTTAGATGAAGCAGCTGCCGCAAAGGCAAGGTTATATCTTGCTGAAGCTATATTTGCCGAACTTCCTGCCGACGAAGAAGTTGATGTCTCCACGCTACAATCTTTAGCTGAAACGGTTACCGCCACACTTCGCACAGAGCAAACAGCGGAAGCATATTATCTTTTAGGGCGTATTTATGATCGATTAGGTGAATATGAAAAAGCCATCGAGGCTTACGCTTGGGTGATATACTGGGCTGAACGTTATGCTTATCCCTTCGCAGATGAAGCGCGCGCTGCCCTAGAAGCAGCTCAAGAAGCAATAGAAACCTAGCTTTAAAGGTAAATGACCCCTATTTTAAAGAGTAGGGGTCATTGAATAAAGTGGACGTGGCCGGAATCGAACCGGCGTCCGCAGAGCTGGCTATTACGCTTCTACAGGTTTAGCTGTTTTTTTGTTTTCGCCAACAGTAGCCCGAAACAGCACGGTACACTGTTGACTAGCCGATAAGAATTTCGGCGATGGTTTTATCGGCGTGAACCTCGCCTACGTCATCTTTGGTGTCGCCCGCCAAGCCATCCGGATGACGACGGATGGGACGGACGGCTAGGTACTTCTCTGACCTAGCACTCTGGCTACGCCGAAATTAGGCGGCGTAAGCGAGAGCTGGAGTGTTGTTATTGGCACTTATTGTGCTTGCCCAGTATTTACGTGTTTGGGCGACACGACCTGCAACGCAATAGCGTCCTTCCACGTCGAATCCACTGCACGCCCTTGTTAAAGTGCGTTTACATTATACAATGTTTTTCGTTAATATTCTATTGGAAACTTGCTTGTACAAACGAAATTTACTGAAAATATTTCACAACGCCAAAGATTAATATTATAATGAAGTTACCTATTAAAAACGCTGAAGGATGGAGACAATCTGACTTTAAAAGCTGGAGACAACCCAATTACAGAACGACTATTTATTGCGCTTGAGCTTCCTCACAACTTGCAACGAGATGTGCAAAACGCAACACAGGCTTTGCGAGCTGTTGTTGGCCAACGCGAAGTACGTTGGGTACCTTCTGAAAACTTTCATCTCACCTTAAAATTTCTAGGCGATACAACTTCAGCTAAGAAACAACAACTGCAGGAAGGCATAAGCACAGTTGCCGCCCAAATGCGAACTTTCTCAGTTTTATTAGAAAGCGTTGGTTGTTTTCCAAATGTACATAAACCGCGCGTCATTTGGGTAGGTCTTCGAGACACTTCACAGCACCTCATTGCTTTGCATAAGCAAATTGAAGTAATGTCGCAAGCATTAGGTTTCGCAACAGAAGAAAAACCCTTTCATCCTCATATAACATTAGGCAGAATCAAAGGCCACATCAAAGATCGCACTACTTTGCGTAGAATCGGCACTCATGTTGAACAATTTGATCTAAGCATCATTGGAGAATGGCCTTGTACAGCTATTTCATTAATGGCAAGCCGCCTCACACCGAGCGGTTCAATTTACACTTGTCTATATAAAGCACAACTTAAAACGTCATAATAAACAAAAAGGAGCATCAATATATGACTGAACAAAATCTACAGACTTCCAATCCCTCTAAAGTTGAACCTCAAGAGCTAGCGCGATCGGTAGTCAATATCATTGAAGAAATGAAAGGCGAGGATATTGTCTTAATCGATATTCAAGAATTAACACATGTCACCGACTACTTCATTGTTTGTACTTCTGATAACGAACGTCAAGCAAAAGCAATTGTAGATCGTATCCGCGAAGACATAAAAGAGGCTTATCATCTTTTGCCATGGCAAATTGAAGGCACAGCAACTGGTGGTTGGATTTTAATGGATTATGGACATGTTGTGGTTCATGTCTTTGATCAAGATCAGCGCGACTATTATGACCTTGAGGGACTGTGGCAAGCTGGACGAGTTTTATTGCGTATTCAATAAGGAACAAACATGTCCATTCAAGTTGCTATTTTAATTTTTGATGAAGTTGAAGTGCTCGATTTTGCGGGGCCATTTGAAGTATTTGCAATCACAAGCCAAGATAGCCCCAACAAGCCGTTTGATGTGTACCTTGTTGCTGAAGAAATGCGCCCCATTCGTGCAAGGCATGGCTTTAGTGTCAACCCGCATTATACCTTAGAAACTTGCCCCACCCCTGACATTGTTCTAGTTCCGGGTGGCAAAGGTTCACGCATCGCAAAAGAACGCCCCGCCATTCTCAATTGGGTACGCCATCATGCTCAACAAAACAAACTAACGCTTTCAGTCTGTACGGGTGCACTTATCTTAGGACGTGCAGGAATATTAGATGGACTTTCTGCCACCACGCACTGGACTGCATTTGATCTTCTGGCAGAAAACGCTCCAAAGACTAATGTTCAGCGCAACATACGCTTTATAGACAATGGCCAAGTGATAACTTCAGCAGGTGTATCAGCAGGTATTGATATGTCTTTATATGTTGTCGCGCGTCTGTGTGGCATAGATGTGGCTCAAGAAACAGCGCGTGAAATGGAATATACATGGACTCCTTAAAAAACACACCGCATCCTAACGGATACGGTGTGCAAATTGTCTCTTATTTTAGCAAAGAAACTGAAATTAGCTTTCGCTGCTGCTGGCCAAGAGTTCTTCAATAGCTTCTTGGGCAGCTTGTGCTGCTGTAGCGGGGTCTTCACCACCTTCGGTGACGGCAGTAATGGCATCACCCAATGAACCCCAGTAAGGATCCATACCTTGTGTGGGAAGCGCAACGCCCAAAGCAAATTGTTGGCTAAAGGTTGCAATATAGGGGTCTTCAACTTCTACAGCATCGGAGGGTGGAATATGACCAGCAATGGCAGCACCTAAAGCCAATTGTTCTGGGCTAGTAATGAAGGTCAAGAACTCTAGAGCGGCTTCCTCGTTATCAGTAATGCTGCTGATGTAGAAACCTTTACCACCGAAGAATGGGGCCCAGCGCACACCATCAACTTCTGGCAACAAGGCCAAGCCGAGTTTATCACCCAAATCTTCACGATAGGTGTTAAGATTCCAAGAACCATCAACAATCATGGCCGCTTGACCATTGCGGAAGAGGACGTTATCGCCAGTATACATTGCTTTGTTGGTCTCAAACACTTGGAGATGACGCTCTAGATAACGGACTGCTGCATCATCAGTGTTCCACAAGTTGTTGAATTCTTCATCAAACAATTGACCACCCAAAGCGAAGTAAATGCCCGCTGTATGATAGAAGCCGGGGTTGAATAGCAAACCAACATCATCGCCTTCTGTCAATTCATTACCCAACTCAACCATTTCGTCAAAATCAGTGGGCACTTCATCATCATCAATGAAGTCACGGTTGTAATACAAAGCTACACCATCAAGGGTTACGGGCACACCATAGGGTTCACCAGCTACAGCCATCAAATCCCAAGCGGCTTCACTGAGGTGGCCTTCCAAGTCAGTATCAGCAATAAGATCACCAAGTGGCTTGATCAAACCAGCACTCGACAATGGGCCTGCCCAGTCAGCTTGACCGATTAATAAGTCAGGGCCTTCGCCCGTAGCAACAGCGTTTTCATAAGTAGTACGAAGATCATCAAAAGGAATAAAGCGCAATTCTACGGTAACATCACTATTTTCTTCAAAATTCTCGACCCATGTTTCCAGCAAATCTGCTTCTGCATCTTGCCAAGAGTGCCAAATGGTCAAGGTAGTATCTTGTGCAGCCACAGGTTGGTTGCTTGGAACGACACCGAAGCTCACCACCGCAAGCACTGCAACGAGTGAAAAAACACTCAGTTTACGAATAATGCTCATAGTAAAAATTCCTCCACTTTGAGATTTTTTATAGATTGCAAAACAATTGCCCTCTGCCTAAGCATAGAGAGCAATCCACAGTAAAGTATAGCATGTCCTCTCAGAATTCAAAATGATTTTCATCTCATTCTTATGGATTTTTTGCACAATGCACAAGTTATTAATTTTGTGTAGCCTCTATAGGATATGCTGCAGTTGTGGGGTACAATAACCGCTCAATACTTCGTGATACCACAGTTGAGGAGTAGCAATGTCTCTACTGGTTTATAACGTCTTAAAGCGCGAAAAAATGCCCTTCGAGCCCCTATATGAAGGGCGAGTGAATATGTATGTTTGCGGGCCAACCGTTTATGATGATGCCCATTTAGGACACGCTAAAAATTACGTCTCATTTGACATCATCAACCGTTATTTGCGCTTTTTGGGCTATGATGTGCTCTATGTTCAGAATATCACTGATGTAGGTCATCTTTTGGATACAGGAGAAGACCGCATCCTACGTAAAGCGCGACAAGCTGCATCTACGCCAATGCAGATCGTTGAAACTTTTACGCGCAGCTATTTTGAAGATATGGATGCGCTTAAAGTGCTGCGGCCGGATATTAGCCCTCGTGCCAGTGCGCATATTCCCGAACAAATCCAAATGATTGAGACGCTGATCCAAAAAGGGTATGCCTACGAAGTCGATGGCAACGTCTACTTTTCAGTGCAATCTTACCCTGAATTCGGCAAACTCTCGAATCGGCGTGTAGAAGAACAAGAAGCTGGCACACGTGAAGCCGTTCGCTCAGACAAACGTCACCCCGCAGATTTTGCCCTTTGGAAAAAAGCCGATCCAGAGCATATCCTACGTTGGCCAAGCCCTTGGGGAGAAGGCTTTCCGGGCTGGCATATTGAATGTTCAGCAATGGCACGTAAATATCTTGGTGATACTTTTGACATTCATGGTGGGGGCATTGACAACATATTTCCACATAACGAGTGCGAAATAGCGCAGAGCGAAGCCTGCAATGACGCTGAATTCGCGCGTTATTGGTTACTTGTTGGTAGTTTGATGGTGCCCGATGAATTTGGCAATCCGGTTAAAATGTCAAAGAGCTTAGGGAATTTCTATACCATTAAAGATGCATTAGCACTTTATCGTCCAGAAGTAATTCGCGCATTTATTGCAAGTGGACATTACAGCAACCCAATTACCTTTAGCACCCAAGCCCTAGAAGATGCACAAACTGGCTGGAAGCGCATGTATACCGCTGTTCATTTTCTACGAGAAAGAATGCGTTTTGCCCCTGAAAGCGACGAAGGAAATAGCATTCTAGAAACAGTTCGCCAAACTCGCCAACAATTCCTTGATGCAATGAATGACGACTTTAACACGCCTAACGCATTGGCGGCGCTATATGCCTTAACCCGCGAAGTCAATGATATGCTCTATAGTAACACAACCATTGGACGCAACGTTCTAGTTGCTATCAATGATGCCTACACCGAATTAGGTGGAAACATTCTAGGAGTTGTTCCTGAGCAAACTGTCAATTGTAACCCAGAGCGTGAAGCAGACCTCATCCGCTTTTTAGTACAGATGCGTCGTGATGCCCGCAAAGCACGCAATTTTCAACTAGCAGATCAAATTCGCGACGAATTAGCTAAGCGTGGTGTTACAATTATTGATCCGACAAACGAAGAAAGTTTCTGGTACGTCTAATTCATATGGCAGAATATATTTATGGACGTTGGCCGGTGCTGGAAGCGCTACGGGCTAACAATCGACAATTTCAACAGCTATTATTGGTCGAGACCATTGAAGAAAAGGGAATCGTCCAAGAGATTACGAGCTTAGCGAATGCAAAGAACATTAACGTTCGTCGTGTTCCAAAACGCATTGTTGATGATCTCGCACGTGAAGGCAACCATCAAGGGGTACTGTTGCGCACAAGTGGCTATCGTTACTCTGATGTTGAAAGTATTCTTGAGTATGCACGTCAACGCAATGAACGCCCCTTTTTGTTATTGCTGGACTTATTGAAAGACCCGCAGAATGTGGGAGTTGTCTTGCGTATTGCTGATGCTGTCGGTGTACATGGCGTTATTATACAAGAACGACGTAGTGTAGGGATTACGCCCGCAGTTGTTGCTGCATCATCTGGTGCTTCTGAGCACTTGAAGATTGCCCAAGTTAACAATCTCGTAAATACGATGAAACGCCTGAAAGAAGAAGAAATTTGGTTAGTGGGCTTAGATATTGGCCCTGATACAAAACCAATTGATCAGGTTGACCTTAACATGGGCATTGGATTAGTGCTTGGCAGTGAAGGTGAAGGAATACGCCGCCTTGTACGTGAAACTTGTGACTTACTGGCAACACTCCCTATGCGCGGTCATGTTGAAAGTCTCAATGTCGCCACAGTAGGTTCAATTGCGCTTTATGCGGCATGGCAAGCACGCGGTTGGGAAGGATGGCATCCTCCCACCCCTACTGATACCTAACTATTGTCCAGATCAATCATTGATCTGGACAGTTTCAAATTCCTTCTGAAAGCTCTGGGCTAATTCGGCCTTGTTAAAGCGCACAGCCGAAGATAAGCACAGCCTTACCCCTTTCATAAACACTTCTTGATAAGGGGTATTTTGCAAAGCATACCATCCTGCCACACCAGTGACCAGCGGCAATACAGGAGCAAGCGTGTTGGGATAGATAAAAATATCTGCTTCGCGCTCAACCTTTTCACGAACCACAACGCCGCCAAAACCCACAAACAAATCTACGCCGTTCCCCTTTGTTGCCAAATCACTTGAGCCATCTCCAATAAAAAAGCGATGGCCAAATAAGTCGCCGGCCAATTCACGCACAACTTCGGGCTTTCCAGATGAAACAGTTAAAGGGCCTTCAGCAAAATCAAGATAACGTTTGTGTTTTTGAACGGCTTGATCATAATAGCGCCACCATTCGCCAGAAAGTTCGTTATATTCTAATGAAACAGCGCGGATACGTTCAGGAGGTACGCCTAACCGCTTGCCAAAACCTGCCACAGCATCCAATAAACCACCGCTAATAATAAACACATATTTTTTTAAGTAATGAAGTGCAGCAATAACTGTTTCAGCATCGGGCACTAAACGTTCCCAATACAGCTGTTCAATCATGTCTAATTGTCCACGTGTGGGGCGAATGGCTTTCAACCGTTTACCATATACATCCGCTAGGTCTAAATCACCATCCATTGCTTTCTGTGTCAAAACGCCGACACGCCAATCTTTACCTTTTAGGCGTGCTAATTCATCCACACCTTCTATTGTGCTTAAAGTGCTATCACAATCAAAAAATATAAGATCATAAGTAGTCCAACGTAGCATGTTGAGATACTTTCCATATAAAAATACAGCCTTTTTTATTGTACTCACTTGATGATGAAAGGTAGTTGTTCGATTGTGCTAAAGAGGTGGTTTTCTTAAAATTACCGATAACCGCGCCCAAAGCCCCTTGCTTTAGCGATGGGGATGTAGGGCGCTTGCTTATGGTATAATACAATCTAGACGCGCCTCAAAGAAGTAACCTAGTAATAATGATAATAGAGCGACGCAAAACCTACAAATTTAGGCTGTATGAAGACGGTGTAAGACGTGTTTCGCACGCGACCGTTGTGGACGGCAAGAATCCCCTGCCTTTATGCATGGGGAGTATGTCAAGCTAGCATACTATCCAACAGCAAGCTATAATGCCGCCGTTCTATCAACAAAATTCAGTAGAAAGAATCAAAACCTATGGCCATCGTAAGTAATCGCAACCATAATTACCCATTTGATTTATCGGTGGTGTTGCCTGTTTATAATGAAGAAGATAACCTGCGTTTGTTGCACCAAGAACTGAGCGACACGCTGGAAAAAATGAATATCGCCTATGAAATCATTTACGTTGATGATGGCAGCCGTGATCGTAGTGCAGAAGTAATGATGGAAATTGCTAATGAAGATCAGCACGTCAAAATGGTCTTCTTACGTCGTAATTTTGGACAAACTGCAGCAATTCAAGCGGGTATCGATCTCGCAACAGGGGCCATTATATGCTTAATGGATTCTGACCTACAGAACGACCCTAACGACATACCGCGCATGAAGGCACGTATGGATGAAGGCTTTGATCTTGTGAGTGGTTGGCGACGCGATCGTAAAGATCGCATGATTACACGCCGCATCCCCTCCATGATTGCCAATGGCTTAATCTCGCGTGTAACCAATGTACGCCTACACGATTATGGTTGCACCCTAAAAATGTACCGCCGAGAAGTTCTTGATCATGTGCGGTTATACGGTGAAATGCATCGCTTTATCCCCGTTTTGGCAAATGCGGCAGGGGCAAAGATCGATGAAATGGTTGTTAATCATCGTCCCCGCATTCATGGAAAGAGTAAATATGGCCTTTGGCGAACAGTAAAAGTTGTGCTTGATCTTATTACGGTCACATTTCTTACGAAGTTTAATACACGTCCGATGTATATCTTCGGGGGTATTGGCTTTGCTTTTCTAGGGCTCAGTATTCTACTATTTGGCTCAAGTATCATTCATAGCCTTATCAGCGCTCAACCTATGGTTGCGACACCAATGCCTTTCTTTAGTGCCGTGTTCCTCGTAGGTGGCATACAAACAATTTTGCTTGGGCTTATTATTGAGTTACTCATGCGGACATATTACGAATCACAAGGCAAAGGCCCTTATGCCATTCGTGAAGTCGTGATGAATGAATCAACAAGAGAACAGCAACGCGATTTAGTTGCAGAATTATCTTCTTAAGGCATACGATACATTGTGGCGGCGAGAAAATAGCCTCGCCGCATTCATCAATGTTCGGAAAATTTTAGCGAACGTTATAGCCATAAGATTCCAGCACACGACGCGCAATAACTAAGCGTTGAATTTGGCTTGTTCCCTCACCAATTGTCATCAAACGTTGATCGCGGTATATACGCTCTACCGGAAATTCGCGACTATAACCATAAGAACCATGAATTTGTATAGCGTTAAAACATACGCGCTCTGCCACTTCAGAAGCAAAAAGTTTGGCCATAGCGGCTTCCTTGCTGAAGGGTTTTCCTTGATCTTTTAACCAAGCAGCGCGCATCGTCAACAAACGTGCGGCCTCAATTTCGAGCGCGCCATCGGCAATCATCCATTGAATTGCTTGATGTCTCGCGATTGGCCCGCCAAATGCTTCTCGTTCATTAGCATAGCGTACTGCTTCATCAAAAGCTGCTTGTGCCAACCCAACACTTAATGCCGCAATTGTGATCCGTCCGCCATCTAGCGTTTCAAGTGTCTGCTGAAAACCACGCCCCTCTGTTCCTAAGATAGCATCTTCAGGCAATCGTACATTTTCATAGGTAATCTGTTGCGTAAGCGAGCCATTTAACCCCATTTTCTTTTCCGGTGGATGAATCGTCACACCTTCTAGATCAGGCTCTACTAATAACATCGAAAACCCTCGTGACCCCGCTTCTCGATCTGTCCGCGTGAAGGTGATAATCACAGGCGCAAAACCGGGGTTGGTAATCCATGCCTTATGACCATTCAATACCCATTGCCCGTTTTCGCGGTAGGCATTCGTTTTAATATTACTCAGATCAGAACCCGCGTTAGGTTCTGTGAGGGCTAATGCCCCTAAATATTCTCCTGATACCAGCTTGGGCAAATATTTTTCTTTCTGAGCAGGCGTGCCCCATTTTACAATTGGGGTTGTCCCTAAGCCATTATGGGCAGCAAGCGCTAGTGCTGTTGAGCCACAAGCACGCGCTACTTCTTCTAATGCTAATGCTGCGCTAATAGTATCGAGCCCTGCTCCGCCATACTCTTCAGGGACTTGCAACGCAGTAAGGCCTATTTGTGGCATTTTTTTTATAGCTTCCCAGCGTAGCTTCCCAGTTTCATCAACTTCGGCAGCATATGGTGCAAGCTCACGCTGACAAAAGTCGCGCACAGCATCACGATACATACGTTGTTCTTCGGTTAGTTCAAAATGCATGGTGTTAATCTCCAATACGTCACCACTAAAAATTATAGACACATTACTTGCGGAACTGTGTAGAACGCCATGGGCTGAATAATTCACGCAGCTTAAGGCGTTGATATTTTCCGGTGCTTGTTACAGGAATATCTTTTCCAAAAACAACTACTTTCGGGCTTTTCTCAAAAGTCATGCGTTCGCGGCAATAGTTGATAATTTCTTCTTCAGAAACGTTTGCACCTTCTTCCAAAACCACATAAGCGCCAACTTCTTCGCCATAGTAATCGTTTTCAAAAGCGATTGCTAAGCCGACTTTTACCCCTTCTATCTCTAATAAAACTTCTTCAATATCAAAGGGACTAAATTTTACACCGCCGCGATTGATCAATTCTTTAATGCGACCAGTGATGAAAAAGAACTGTCGTCCATGTTCATCTTCTAGATAAAAGCCTTCATCACCGCTGCGGAACCACTCAAACTTAAAAGTTTCGGCGTTTGCATCGGGGCGTTGATAATAGTATTTCATGACGTTGTGCCCACGAATGCAAATTTCACCACGCTCATTTGGCCCAAGTTGTTGACCATTACCGCTTGCATCAAAAATTGCCATCTCATTTGTCGAGATTGGACAGCCAATACTTGGATACCCATAATCTTGCATCCAATGCTGATGTGTTTCCCAATCCAAATCGATAGGCAAAAAGCAGCTATAGCAAGTGGTCTCACTTAAGCCATAACCATGCAAAATTGGAATGCGAAACTGATCTTCAAAGCGCTTAGCCAATTGAACGGCCAATGTTCCGGCCCCACAAATTAAATGGCGAAAATGTGCTAAATCTTCAGCAGAAACGCCATCCCCATAGATACTTTTTCCTTCGGCAACTTGGGCATCTGCATATTCACAGCTAAACTGCAGTAATGTAGGTACAACACTGACAATATGTACCTTCTCTCGCGCGATTCGCTCCCAAAAATGCTTAGAGCTATAGGCACGATTTAATACAGTACTCCCCCCCACATATAACGGGGTGACTAACGTAACAATAATGCCATTGACATGATGAATTGGCAGCACACACATTAAACGCTGGTTGCCTGCGATGCCTTGCCATGAAGAAATGCCGTAAGCATCAACCAACATATTATATTGCGTCAAAACTACGCCTTTGGGTGCACCTGTTGTGCCGCTCGTATAAACTAACAAACTTTCATCATCTAATGAGGTTTCATCAGAAAAATCCAGCTCTGAAGATTGTTCAGCTAACAAAGTCTCAAAATAGGGGTACTTTGAGTTAGATTCGCCACCTACCTGAATAATTTGGCGGATATTTTCTGCCCCCAGACCTTCCTCTTTGCTGTGCACAATATTCTCTGCTCGCTCAAGATATTCATGCCGAGCAAATAAAATCACTGACTCGCTGTTGCGTAAAATAAAAGCAATGCGTTGATCATCTTCAGCAGTATTTTGTGGGGCAATTGCTGCGCCTATTTTCCAACAGGCAAAATAAATGATCACTGTATCATGATGATTGTAAGCGAGTGTTGCCACACGGTCGCCACGCCGAACACCTAGCTTAAGTAATAAATTCGCAACTTGATTCACCTTCTCATTAAACTGTGCATAGGTAAACTCTTCACGGTGTCCATCACTGTCATAATGAATTAAAAAGACCTTGTCGGGTGATTCCTTTGCGCGACTATCAAGTAAATGCCGTATGCTTCGATATGGAACAAGACGACTCGATTGTGGGCGGTTTCGTAGTTGTTGTGCTTTTTCAATTTTAGCTTGTGTTGCAGCATCCACAGAATAATTCATGGAAGCATCGCTCCATCCTGAACATAATCTAACATAAAATATTTTAAGATTTTCGGGGATAAGAATAACAAAAGAATACTAAACTGACTAGCATTCTTCTTTAAAATTAAAAGGGGGGTTTTGTTTCTTAACTGAACTGAGTTAAGCGCCCTACATCCCCATAGCTAAAGCAAGAGGTTTTGGGCGCGGTTATCGATAAAAACGTTATACACTTTTTAACTTTTGAATTTCGCGCACCGGTACTCTCAGGGTATGCTCTTAAGCGTCTTTAGATTGGCTTTTTACCATAAAACGAATTGCTGTACGTTCTTGCCCATTAATGATCACATCCGTAAAAACAGGGATCAAAGTTATGTCTGTTTCTCCTGAAAGATAACTGCGCGCAATAGCAATTGCTTTAATTGCCTGATACACAGCCCCCGCACCGATAGCCTGTACTTCGGCATGGCCGTGCTCTCGGATCACGCCAGCAATTGCACCCGCTACAGCTGTACTGCGAGAATTACTGGCGACCTTGATGACGTTTGAAGCAGCTGAATCTGAATATGATGTTGAGTTAGAAACAGATGCCTGTTCAGCGGTGTTCATAAGTTTATTCCTTAGTAAAGTCATCATTAGCTACGATTACAAGTATACATCCCTCTTTTACTCTAAATACGCTTAATATGAGTAATATCAGTCCAGATCAGGAAAAACGTCATAAGTTAAATAAAATTAAACAAAATACGCTTTCTTCCATCACCGCCAACGAAAAAAAGCCATTCTTGACACCTCTGAAAATTTTAAGGTTTCTCATAAATTTTCAGAAAAGTTGTGTCGAAACACCATATATGGTGATCAAGTACTATTAATACCCCCATATATTGTGTAGAACAAATTTGCGTTAAATTTATCTAATACGAATTTGGTGATTTTTGGAGAACAAATAGGTTGTAAGTTTTCAGAGTTTTTGTTAAACTTCTTTTCAAATTGATGAGAAGACCCATAAATAAAATTTGAACGAAAAAACAACTCAGTAACAACTACTATCATCAACACCGAGAGATGCTGTTCCCACACTTGCATAAGTGTTTTCCACCACTAATTGGGTTGGGTCTAATCATCTAAAACAGGAATGTATCACATTATTTAAATTAGACTTACCGCGTAAGGAATGCGTGTTATTTAGCATACCTAACTAAGGCATTGCTATTACTTACTCGGTTAGTATGGCAGGGCAGAATAAATGCTACCACAAGAAGTATGGAAAGCCGCAAAAGGATACTTAGAAGTTAATCTACACAAAAATATGTACAGGGCGTGGATACACGACTGTGAGTTTGTTTCTTTTGAAAACGATACTTTTACTATTTCTGTTAAAGATGACTATAAATATGACTATATCTCTCAGCGGCTTTGGCCAGCAATACGTCAAGCCTTGACACGTGTATATGGTCAAGAAGTTGAGGTGTGTTTTGTCCTTGCTGAGGATAGCCGCCCTGCCCCTGACTTGCCAAGCATTCCTAATGTCTATCCTATCCAGAAAAAATCATCTTCTGCCCCGACCTTTACTGATGATTATGCAGAATTTTCGCGCCCGAATTTTGGTTGGAAAAGTAACCTAAACAGCAACTATACCTTCTCTGGTTTTATTACGGGCCCCAATAATCAGATGGCTTATGAAGCTGCTATCCAAGTTATTCAGAACTTTAGAAAAACAGCCTATAACCCATTAGTATTCTATGGTGATGTTGGCTTAGGAAAAACACATTTATTACATGCGATTGGGAATGCTTACCAAAAACGTGGCTATAAAGCACTTTACGTTACTGCTGAAGAATTCACTAATCAAATGGTTGATGCCATCCGTGAAAAGCGGATGAGCGAATTCCGTGAACGTTATCGCTATATTGATGTGTTGTTGATTGATGATATTCAATTCGTAGCGAGCAAAAATAGTACCCAAGAAGAGCTATATCATACTTTTAACGCGCTTCATGATGGTAATAAACAAATTGTTATTGCTGCCGATCGTCGCCCTACAGATATAAAAGGGCTCAGCAAGCAATTAGCCTCGCGGATTGCTTGGGGACTAGCGGTAAGCATCCAAATGCCCAATTATGAAACTCGGCTAGCAATCGTACAGAAAAAGGCTGCTCTTCAAGGTTTTCAACTTCCAGAAGGTGTTGCGGAATATTTGGCAGAACAACCAACCCAAAATATACGTGAACTAGAAGGCCTACTCAATCAAGTGAGTGCACGCGCATCTTTATTGAAGCTCCCCTTGAACTTAGCTATTGTGGAGCAAATCATATCAGAAGGTCATCTACAACGTGATATTCACGTTTTCCAACGCCGCTTAACAGTAAGCCAGATGATTGAGCGTGCTGCTGCGGTCATGCAAATTGATCTTGAAGAAATTTTAGGGCAAAGCCGAAAACGCGAAATTGCAACAGCGCGGCAATGGGTTATCTATCTTACACGCCAAGAAACCAAAGCCTCTTGGCCAGAAATTGGCATTGCAATGGGACGTACGCATAGCACAGTCCTAAGAAGCTATCAGCAACTAGAGAAAAAGATCAAAGCTGATCCAGCATTACAGCTTAAAGCCCATGAAATGCGTCATCAAATTTTGCAAATGTCCCGTTAAGTTGGTTTCAGTTGAGACAGCACGACTTCGCGAATTTTATTGGCAATAGTGTTAGGATCATCATTGGCATTGACTTGCTTCCAACGATTTGGGTCAGCTTGCATTAAAGCCTGATACCCCGCATAAACACGCTGATAAAAAGCCAAATCTTTATCATCCAAGCGATTATATTCTTGCCCTTCGCGTGCCGCATCATATCGGCGTTGAAGCCCAACTTGTGGATCAGTATCCAAAAAAAGTGTTAAATCTGGCCAAAGCCCATCTGTAGCAAAATTGATAATTTGCCTTAAGGGTTCAAGTGGTAATCCATGACCATAGCCCTGATAGGCAAGCGTTGAATCGGCAAATCGATCTGAGATGACAATATTACCTTGTGCTAAATGTGGGCGAATAACTTGGCTAACCAACTGAGCACGAGAAGCAACATATAGCAATAATTCTGTGCGTGGATGCATTTCAGCATGTTTCATGTCATGCAATACGTCTCGGATGGCTTCGCCGATGGGTGTCCCACCGGGTTCACGAGTAACTAAGACGCTATATCCTGCTTTTTGCAAAAATTCAAACAAGAGTTTTACTTGGGTAGTTTTACCACTACCATCCAGTCCTTCAAAAGAAATGAACATAAAAACTAACGTCCTAGCCAAGGGGTTGGGTGCGCAATTGCTTCAAGGTGAATTGGTACATACACCCCTTGAAGTTGATTGTTAAACCATAATACAACCCGCGTATCATAGCGCCCTTGTTGCGTTACGATAAGTGTCAATTGGATAACATTTTCACCATTGGGCGCTAATAAGGGTCGTCGTCGCCTTGCAAACACGAACGAATACCAAGCCCCTTCATCTTCAACCGTTCGATATTCGGGCACCGCACGAATGACCTCTATTCCCTGCTGAAGAAAAGTATCCTCAAGGCCAACACTCACAACTTCGCGCTCACTGTCTGTTTGATTTTTGAGAGTGAGCGTCAATGTAAAAGGCTCATCAACAAATATGGTTGTAGGCATAGTTGCGGATGCTTTGACACTTTGATTTTCAGTTCCTAAATAATAAAGTGCTGCCAATATAAGCAACACAACAATAACAATACTTCCAACCCACTTGAGGATTCTCATCAAAAGAACTCCATATCTATTTTTGAGGGAATTCAAAAATAAGATGATACAGTATGTCCTTATAAGATTGGAGAAAAATCATCCTGCCAAGTTTTTCAGCAGGATGATAGGCTTAGTTGATTTCCTCGCGAAATACACGCACATAGCGTTTCGGTTCTCGTCCATAACTATGCGAGGCAAGATTTTCGGCCCGAATGGCCTCATGTTGGCGGCGACGAATATGCGCGGCTTGTGGGGTTAAATCTACAGATTCAACGCCTTCACGGATTCGCATAATAGCCTGTCTCACTTCTTCCATCGCTGCTTCAAAAGGATCATCGGTTTGTTCAGTATCCAATTGAAACAGATCGATAAGAAAATTCTCCACTTGTGTATCTGTATTAGCGCGTAATACATGGATTGGAATATTACGACGTTCAGCATCCAAAATGAGCTTTGGACGGCGACGATAATATGTTTTAATCGTCACAAGCACATCAGCATTACGCATATCTTCAACCATCTCAATAGGCACATTAAGTTGTTTTGCCATTTCGATGATGCGGTTATGCCCCATACCATAAGCATAGATTCGCATCATTGGTAAATTCCGACTAGGGCGTACAGCCACCTTGCTCAGAGCTACTTCAAAGTTTTCATTCTGATCAGAATGAGGCTCATGTTGCCCATTTTGTATCATATCTGCGCGCCTACGTTGACGCGACTGGCGTTCGCCATTGCTTACTGTCCGATAATAAGGGGCGGTTTCATTTTGAGAACTAGCGCGCCCACGTTTTAGATTACCAATAGGGACATAGTGAGTGTCGGCACTGCGTAATCCTCCACTCTGACGGCTAGTTTCATCCAAAATAGGAATCACAAGCTCATTGCGAATGACATCATTTTCATCACGATAGCGCAGCTCAGCAGGCACAGGTTGACCACGTAAATGACTATCAACTGCTAATGCCAAGTCATGATGAATCACCATCCGATGCCGATCTTGCACTTCGATCAAAACATCAAAAGTGGGTGGTGCACGGCGCTCTAGTACGGTCTTCTGTGTACGTCGTCTTCGCGCTTCTTCATCTGACAACGTCACAGATTGAATACCGCCTATGAGGTCAGATAATGTCGGGTTGCGCATAAGATTCTCAAGAGTGTTGCCATGCGCCGTCCCGATCAGTTGTACGCCGCGCTCAGCGATTGTTCGTGCTGCTTGAGCTTCAAGCTCGCGGCCAATTTCATCAATGATAATAACTTGCGGATTATGATTCTCTACCGCTTCAATCATTACCTCATGTTGTAAAGTTGGCTGAGCAACTTGCATTCGACGAGACAGCCCAATGGCTGGGTGTGGGATGTCACCATCTCCACCAATTTCATTAGATGTGTCAACAATGACGACACGTCGCGTATTCGCAAGAATACGAGCTGCTTCACGTAGCATGGTGGTTTTCCCGACACCGGGCGCACCAAGAATAAGCACGCTCCGTCCAGAGCGAATAATATCCTCGATAATATCTATCGTGCCATAGACCGCGCGCCCCACGCGACAAGTTAACCCCACAATATCGCCATTACGATTACGAATTGCACTAATCCGATGCAAGGTGCGCTCGATGCCACCGCGATTATCAGCATCAAAGCCACCTAAGCGCGACACGATATACTCAATATCAGCATGAGTTGTTTCGCGGTCGCTCAAAATTTCAGTTCGATTGATATAACGAGCTGTTGGCAGGCGGCCAAGGTCAACAACGATTTCAATCAAATCGTCAGGGCTACCGATTTGCTCGATAGCATATGCTAGGTTGTCTGGCAACACCGCCATCAGCTTTTCAATGTCATCAGTTATCTGATATTCCATAGTAATGAGATCACCTATTTTTGATCTTGTTGTAATTCAATGTCTCGACTATTAACCCACTTACCAAAACCCACAGTTGCTAACTCCGCTGTAATCCGCTCAAACGAAGGTTTCGCCCGCACTGCCAGATGTTTCACAAAAAGGATTTGGCGATCAAGTGGATGCATTCCCGCTTCTCGCAGTGGCAAATCTAACCACTCTTGGTAAGATCGTATACAGACATAAAGCGGCAAACGCTCAACTTTCGGCCAAAATGCAATTGCTTGTTGAAAGATAGCAGTTGCTTCATCGTACACATCAGGATGTAGCAACGGACGAACCAACAAGCCACTGCGCCCTTCTGAAACGCTTAAATGACCCAATAAGCGCCCATCAACTATTGATTCAACAACTAAGCTGCTGTCATGGTTGCGAGCCGTTGGCTTAGCATAGGGGCAAGCCTGTTGAATCAAACTGGGCAACAACTTTGCGTAGAGCAGATGTAGATACGGTAGATCAGTCACAACGACTGGTCGTAAACGTAATCGTACTAATGGGAGCGGTGTTAGTTTTTGTGTTGGTTGATAATGATAGATTGTTTGACGAGCATAAACTACAAATCCTACTTGACGTAAAATTTTGAAAGCGGCTGATGCGGTTTCTGGAAGCTCAGCAATAACTGTCGTTGCACCTCGTTGTGTTGCAACTTGCAGCAACCCCTCAACTAACTGTACCCATGGACGAGGGTCTGCATCTGAAGGCGGGGCTGGAGCTAAGATAGCAAGGTGCGCATGGGTATCCCCTAGCCGATGCTTTAACTGACCTATATAACCATTTTCTTGTTCACGCAAAACAAGTGTTGGTAACCCTAAATCAGCCAAAGGAACAATCGTTAATAATGCAGCCTCAAGAGGACGCACATCTTTTGTTAGTGCAGTGGTGGTATCCATAATCAGTTGGTCACCAGCCAAACGACTAACAAGTGTTAAATCCATTGGCGTAGGAGAAAAGGCTCGCACTTCAGTCACAAAACGTATGTCTTCTCGACACCTCAATTACTTTGGTACAACATACACATTATGCTTTGACAATTATAGCGACATAATTCAGCAAACAAGCAAAACTTCTAAATGTATTGACCAAGCATACTAGCCAATATTCGCTCACATGTTTTACTTTAGCAATATTTATGCCAAATTTGAATTATCTTGCATTCCAATTATACCATAAAAAACACTCACAAATGCTATAAAACCTATCATAAAACCATCTTCACTAAGCGCAATACTCTAAGATTAAAAGTTGGTGTGTAATGCACAATTGGGAATGATGCTACTCTGTTGGCACATTCATTGCTACAATTGAGGTAAAACTATAGTATTTATAAGGAATCTAGTTATCATGCGTACTTTCATTATAGCTGATAAACGACTTATACAACCTTTTAACGAACCCGCTAGCAATCTTCAGGTTATTAGTCCTTCGGGCTTGCCTGCTAATTTACAAATTCATCATAAAGAAGTAACAGCGCGTTGTCTTGAGCCCTGCCCCGTAGAAGAAGACCTCACAGAATATGAAGACTTAAAAGAAGTATTGCAACGTGACCGACCGGGAGTACGTGCCGACGATTCCATTTTTGTTTATCGTGATAATATTTACTTTGATGAAAATTTTTTGAATTATTTTATTAAAGCAGCTCGTAATCTAGGAAAACCCTGCCAAGCAGTTTTGCCCGCTGATGACCCAGCATGGCAAAAATACGTTATTCCACTAAGCAGTCTAAAACGGATTATTCCACCATCCGGGCCTGAATATTATCCTGTAGAGATGTACTACTTGCCTTCAGGGTGGGCCGAACGCCAAGAACTTATTCCTATTGCCATTCCATCAGGGGCAATTGAAAAAGGCTATTACAACATCCCCGATACCATGACAAATATTAAACTTGATACTCCTAAACGCGGAAGTCGTGGAAGAAAACGCGAAGAGAATGTCCGTAAAGATCAAGACCTGACACATTTTCTTTCAGAACGGACTTGTGTAGTTATTGAAAGTTGGGTACATCTGTTCAATGCTGTTATCCCGTTAGGTGTATTCTCACGCTCTAGTCGGTTCGACGAACAAGTTAGCCGTCACAATCTTTTCGCACTAAAACTTTTGTTAAAAGCAATTATTGAACAACGCCAAGTATTGTCTTCGTCTGGTGCAGTACAAGTTGGCGCTGGAACAGTTATTCATCCAACTGCCGTTATTTCTGGCCCAGCGGTTATTGGCCAAAACTGTGACATTGGTCCCGGTGTTGTTATCGATAATTGCATCATTGGGGATAATGTGACCATTGCTACAGGTTGCCAACTCATGTTAAGCGTTGTAGGGCATAACTGTTTTCTGCCATTTCGGGCTGCACTATTTATGACGATGTTGATGGAAAACACAATTGTTGCTCAAAACACATGCCTTCAAATGTGTGTTGTAGGAAGAAATAGCTTCATTGGAGCAGGTTCAACATTTACAGACTTTAACTTACTACCCTCCCCCATCAAAGCGCCAAATTATGAAGGCAAATTTGAAGATACACGCCAACCTGTTTTAGGTGGTTGTGTGGGGCACAATTGCCGTATTGGCTCAGGCATGATCATTATGCCTGCCCGTATGATTGAATCAGATGTCATTCTGGCTGCATCGCCAGAGCGGCGCATTATACGTAAAAGCATTACTTTTGAGCAAAGCGATCATCATGTTTTTCCGCCCAATATTGCGGCTTTGCATCGGCGCTTATATCAACGTGATGAAATTTTAGACGAGAGTCAGTTATTGGATGACTGGATATAAACCATCGATGAGCGAGCATACCTTTGGCTTTATTTTTCACCCTATTAGTATTAAAGAAGATGTCTCACGCAAGTGGCCATGGGTTGGTAAGATTTTAACTGAAGGGCAAATCAATTTCTTTTCGCGTTTCTTTCCACCCGTAGATATTAGCCATATTCAAGGCATTATTTCTGAAGCAACTGGCGAAAGCGCTGAGGGATGGTTTGTAGCTTGCCCATACACACCACCAACAATGATGCGCCTTCCAGTGCAAGAAGTGTATCGGAAAATCGTTGCGTGCGGAAAACGCCTCAGTGAAAAAGGGGCTAAAATTGTAGGCCTAGGGGCCTATACTTCTGTAGTAGGAGATGCTGGTCGCACAATTGCCGAACGGCTCGAAGTTCCAGTAACAACAGGGGATAGTTATACCGTTTATATTGCCGTAGAGGCCATGCGCGAAGCCGCCCATGTCATGGATATAGACATTCGTGAGGCTAAGGTTGCCGTTGTAGGAGCAACTGGAGCAATTGGCAGCACATGCGCAGAGCTGTTGGCAAAAGATGTGCCAGAGATAGTATTGGTAGGTCGTAGACTTGATGCACTAGAAAGCACGCGCGAACGCTGTGAAGGCGCTTTAGCGAGGGTACACACAAGCACAGACATCACCGCCATCTATGACGCAGACCTCATTTTAACGGTTACTAGTGCTACACATAGCGTCATTGAACCGCATCATCTAAAACCGGGGGCTGTTGTCTGTGATGTCGCCCGACCGCGTGATGTAAGTCGCCGTGTATTTGAACAACGCGACGATGTATTAGTTATTGAAGGTGGTATGGTAGAAGTACCCGGCCCGGTCGATTTTGGGTTTGATTTTGGCTTCCCTCGTGGCAAATCTTTTGCCTGTATGGCAGAAACGATTGCGCTCGCGCTTGAAGGGCGTTATGAAGATTACACAATAGGCAAGCACATAAGCATTGAGCAAGCAAAAGAAATTGGCGAAATTGCCACACGACATGGTTTCCGATTGAGTGGTTTTCGTACATTTGAAAAGCCGGTTACAGAAGAGCATATTGCTCGTGTACGCGAGCGCGCTCAACAAACAGGGCGCACTTGGCGACCATCATATTAAACTAGCCAAAATCAAACGTTATTTATGTTATATTTTAGTCAACAAAACAACATCATTGTTCTTTAGCCTTGATAGATAGTCTATGTTATACTAAAGCAATAATGGGCACAGTAAATTGTTATTACAGAGTTGCCTATCTATTTGCAAACATTCATAGGTCACACATTCAATCACAAACCCTTTGAGGAAAGGAGGCTAGCGTCAAGCCAACAGACTTGGCGCTGAAGGATTGATGAGCAAAGGTCGTATTTTAGTCGTCGAAGACGATTTTGATATTTCAAACATGTTACGTATTTACTTCACGGGGCAAGGGTACGATGTGCAGGTTGCTGCGCGTGGTAGCGATGCTCTAGAGATGACTCGTAAACAACTGCCACAACTCATCGTACTTGACATTATGTTACCCGATATGAATGGGTACGATGTCTGCCGAGAGTTGCGTCAAACAACACGCACCAGTCATATTCCTATTATGTTCCTCACTCAAAAAGATGAGCGCTCCGACAAGCTCATTGGCCTTGAGTTAGGAGCGGACGATTACATCACCAAGCCCTTTGACATCGAAGAGCTAAAGCTACGTGTCAAAAACCAAATTGAACGCGCTGAACGTGAAAACTATACTGATCCTAACAGCGGTTTACCCAGTAGCGCTATCATTGAAAATCGCCTCAGAGAGTTAATGCGCTCAGAAGAAACATGGACTTATTTAGATGCTAAAATCGAGCACTTCGATGACTTTAAAGAAGTTTATGGCTTCGTCGCCGGCACAGAGGTTCAACGCTTTACATCACTAATTATTGGTGAAATCGTTGATAAATACGGTACCCCCAATGACTTTTTAGGGCATCCCGGCAGTAATAACTTTGTGATCATCACGTATACAGATCGTAGCGATGTTTTCGAGCAGAAATTGATCGAACGATTTAATCAAGAGGTACAGCAACACTATTCATTTATAGACCGTGAACGCGGTCATATGCTGCGTGATGGGCGCGAAATACCTTTAATGACCTTATCAGTAGGCTCAGTATCGAATGCAACGCATCATTTCGCTGATATTCGCGAAATCACTGAGCGGGCTGCTGAAGATCGACGACGAGGTGACGAAAGTGAAGACGACAGCGAGCCCATCGAAACATCGTGGTAGTGGAATACAAGGAAGGAGAATGCCCACAACTTCTCATTGAAGTCGTGTGGCAATAGAAGAGCATCATGAGCTTTGAACTGCTACTAGTAACAGTTGGACTAGCTGGGTTGACATGGCTCTACGCTTTTACACGACAAATGGCGAGAAGCCAAGCGCGGTTTCGGTCCGTAGATGCCAAGCGCACCATTCCTGTGAATTTGTTGAATAATGATGGTGCGGTGATCGTGGCTGAAGGACGTGGACATCTCATCTATATTAGTCCACGCGCCGCTGAATGGTTTGAATTGAGTGGTGTTGAGCCTAATCTGACTATCTTAGCCTCAAGAGTACAACCTGCGGATGTATTCCATGATCTTTTTGCGCAAGAAGGTCGAGCTCTATTGCGCATCGGGATGCGACGTGTCGAAGCAGCATCTTATGCGCTTCCGACAGCAGAGGGGCAACGATTTGTTGTCTTTATGCGCGAAGTTGCAACAAGTGATAAAGAAGAGATTTTTGATACGGCGCGCGCCCTGACCGTTGTTCAAGACATCAGCAAAACCATTACTATTGGAGCTGATTTGAATCAAACCATGACAACCATTCTTACCAGTATCAGCAGTGTTATTGAATACGATGCTGGTGAAGTAATTCTGTGGGATCAAACGCTTAATCGCCCGCGCCCTGTCGGAAAAGTAGGAAACGGTTATAGCAATTACGTTAATAGTAGCAACGGAAATGGAAGTTCAGCGGATTCTGATTCAGGCTATACATCATGGATAGCGCGCTATCAGCAGCCATTATTGCTGAATGATGTATCTGTTCGTGCAGATGTTGGCCCACGCAGCGAAGCCTTTCCATATCAAAGCTATGTAGGTGTTCCTTTAACTGTCAGTGGGCGTTTTATTGGCACTATCGAACTTGCTAGCAATAAGCCCCATGCCTTCACACATGAAGATTTACGCCTCCTAGAATCAGTAGCAGGGCAAGCAGCCGTTGCTATCGAAAACTCTAGATTAGCGACAGAACAAGCAAATCGCATTTTACAGCTTAATGGTTTGCAAAATATCGCCCAAACAATGGGTGAAGAAGTCGATAAACGTGAGCTCTACCAAAAATTACACGAGCGCATCGCAAACTTGCTCAATGTCGAAATCTGTGGATTGCTATTATATGATGCCAATACCGACGCGCTCATCAGTCAATTACCTTTTTTTGGTGTGACCGACGCTGTCATGTCTTTGCATCGGCTTGATGTTTCTTCTAAAAGCCATGCTCACCGCATTTGGCAAAGCAACGTTTGGTGGTATAGCAACCAAGTTCTGAATGATGAAATGTCAAATGCGCTTAATTTACGTGGGCTTGCAGAAACTATCGGCATTCATAACGCTGCGATGATTCCTGTCAGCATTGGTGGCAAACGTATAGGTATGCTGCTAATAGCGAACAAGCGTGATGATGGCAACTTTACTGACGATGATATGCGCCTAGCTAGCATTTTTGCCACCCAAGCAGCAATCGTTGTTGAAAACGCGAATCTATACGAGCGTGAGCGCCACTATATGGCGGAATTAGCGAATCTACAAGAAATAGCCCAAGGCGTTCGCCGTTCGCCAGAAGACCTTATCGCCCACATAACAGAGCACATCGCACAGCTACTTGAAGTAGAAATGTGCGGCATATTACTGTATGAAAACGAACGTAAATTATTGGTGGCACAATCGCCATTTTTTGGTATAGATGATGAAACAATAAAATTTTATCAGATTCCTATTGAACCAGAATCTATTTTTGTACAACTTCAAGAAGGTAAACCTTATTGGTATAGCAATCAAATAGGCTTAGAAACATGGGCAGGTGCAGTTAGTTTTGCGCAATTAGCGAATATGGCGGGTGTGCGCAAAGTGATGTTTGCACCTCTTGTTGTGGGGGATATTCAATTTGGGCTACTACAAATTGCCAACCCTATCAATGAGCGCAACTTTAATCAAGAAGATGGTCGTGTATTAAGCCTAGCAGCTACTCAAGCGGCTGTTTTATTAGATAACACCAATTTACACCAAGATGTAGAACGCCTCTCACGCGAAGCATTGGCATTACGTCGTATTGCTGAACGTTTGGCCATGCCGCTTAATGAAACAGAAATCTTTGAAACAGTACTTGATGAATTATTTGATGTTATAGGCTGTGAACAGGTCGCCATAGCATTATTAGATAACCAAAACGGTAAATTAGTTTATCGAAATGAGATGATGCGTGGGATAAAGCTCCCACAATCTCCATTTGAAATAGATATTTACAGCTCAGACTTTAACCACAGCCCTATTATGTCTCGCAAGCCTTTTATTAGCTATGATATACCAAATGATAAACGTGTCTTGCCCGTTTATCGTGAGCTTGCAACACTCTTACAACTACAAAAAGATGTATTGATTGTTCCTTTGATCAGCAACCAACGCGCTATTGGCGAGCTAGCGGTTGGTAACAAAAAACAAGGGCTATTTTCTCAATCAGATGAAGAACTTTTATTAGCCATTGGTGCCCAGATAGCCACAGCACTTGAACGAGCGCGTTTATATTCCTTAACCGATGCTGATTTACGCACACGCATAGAAGAACAAGAGGCTATTCAGCGTATTCATCGTGAGTTAAGCGAAACCCTCTTAATTGATCGTGTGCTAGAAGTCATTCGTAATGAAGCCCTTCTCACCACAAATGCGATTGGCGTTAGTGTGGGGTTATTGTTACCAAGCACATTGTGGGTTGATGAAGATGTACCTGAGCTTGAAACACGCTTAGGGGCAGAGCTTCTATTTCCTAATGAAACCAACCCAGCCATCATTCATAGGCTTAATGACATAGAAAAGCGCATGTTTGATAGTGCTGAAACAATCGTCGTAGAAGACTATAGCAACGCAGATATTAATGCGGTGCCATCAACAGCACAATCTGCACTTGTTGAACCGATTTATTTTGAAAATGAGATCATTGGCTTTATTCACCTCTATAGCGATAAACCTAATACTTTTGATGCAACAACACAAGCGTTCGTCAAAAAGTTAGGGCAACAAGCATCGTTAGCGGTCACGAATGCTCGACGTTATCGCGATCAAGTCCAAGCCAATGAGCGCCTTAAACGACGAGCTGATCAAATACAAAATGTCTTCCGCTTAGGGGAATTAGTACGGCAAGGAAAAGACATCCACGCAATAATGGATGTGATCGCTAAAAACATCCGTGAAACTGTGGGATTTGAACAAATCTTGATCCGTGTTCTTAATGAGCGCGATCAAACCTTTGATGTTGTGAATCATTTAGGTATTGATGCCAAGTCCTTTGAAGACCCATCCGTTCGCTCTCGTTCTATTGAGGAAGTTAACGCATTATTTGACCCACGATGGAAGACGGGGTCCGTTTACTTTTTCCCAGCAAATTTTCAGGATGAATGGCGTGCTGGGCTACAAAGCACAAAACTTGTAGATGATCCCTTAAAGCATACATCTGGTAGCGGGCCACGGCGCTGGCATCCTGATGACCTATTGGTGATTCCTGTATATAATGCTGCCCAAAAATTAATTGGCATTATCTCCCTTGATGATCCTAAAAATGGAATGCGCCCCACGCGCGAAGTCATTGATTTACTCGAAGGTTTTGCGGCACAAGCGGCTTTTGCGATTGAAAGCCATCAACTTGTTGATAATATTCGTCAACAAGCCGAAGAAGCCCGTCGCGAGCGGGACCGTCTTGCACAATTAAATCTTGCCTCTAGTGAAATTCAGCGCGCTCCAGACATGACGAGCCGCTTAAATGCTGTGGCAGCAGCAATCCATGCGGCGGGATGGCAACATGTACAAATCACACTCCGAGACCCTCAACTTGAGCCCACACAATTTATTAGTGTCGGATATACACCTGAAGAAGAAATTCAAATCCAACGCACCCTAACGCCGGGTAGCGTTTGGCAAGAGCGTTTCAATGACCTTGAATTCCACGAGCTCAAACTCGGAAATGCTTACTATCTACGCTATGATAGTGAATGGGTAACGAAGAACATTCGGCGTGGTGAGCCCGCCGATCCCCCCCAAGTTGATGAAGACGAATGGCATCCGCAAGATGTAATATATCTCCCATTAATGGGGCATGACCAAAAACGTATTATTGGTCTCATTCGTCTAGATTCTCCTGTAGATGGCAAGCGCCCTACTGAACAATCATTGCAACCAATTGAATTGTTCGCCTTACAAGCAGCAGCAGCCATCGAAAACCAAAGACTTTATACTGAAACAGTCCGTCAAGCAGATATTGAACAACAATTGAACCGCTTGATGGAAGCAATGGCCTCTACACTAGATCAAGCAGAAATCATCTTAGCGCTTTCAGAAGGTTTACGCCCATTTGTTATCTTCACGCACATGCATTTGGCGGTGCGCTCTGACGCTGATCCTGACTTCTTTGAGATGACTCGTGTAGAGCTAACACCAGATAATCAAACTTACATCTTGCCAGATAATCCTATTCCATTACAAGGAACTGCTGCAGGAGAAGTATACTATACGGGTGAAACTCGTATTTTTGAGCTAAACGCAGCTGACGCTGAAAGTTATGAATACACCGATTTACAAACATGGGCAGCACAAGGCGAACGCAACGTGTTGATGGTGCCCCTCATAGCAGGCGGTGATCGTTTAGGTGTGCTGCGTCTTGGTAGTGAGCTCGATCAAGCCTTCCGTTTTGCAGATAGCCAAACCCTTACCTTGATTCAGCGGATGGCCAATCTGACGACTGTTTCCATTCAAAACTCTCGTCTATTCAATAACTTAGGTGAAAGCCAATCATTCAACGAAGCGGTCGTTCAATCTATCCAACAAGGTATTGTGGTGTTGGATGAGAATCTACGCATTCGTATTGCCAATCAATACATGATGACCCACTATGGTTGGACATACCAAGCAGTAGGGTCTACGCTTTTTGAGTATCTTCCAGAACTATCGAATGTGCTTTCTCATCCCATTGAGACTGTGCTCGAAACAGGACGTAATACTCAAAAAATGGATGTTACCCTAACAGGGCAAATTACCAATCTAGAGTTCCTTGTGAATTTCTATATCTATCCTTTGCGACAAGGAACGCGCGTTAACGGTGTCGTATTGCTGATTGAAGACATTACTGAACGTGCACAACTAGAAGCTGACGTACGTCGCCGTGCAGAACAATTAGCTGCACTTACCAATGTCTCTAGCAGCATGACGCAAACCCTCCAACCTGATCAAGTGGTCGAAGTTGTGTTAGATGCACTTGAAGAAGTTATCCCCTACGATGGTGTGGTGTTGTGGCTAGAACATCCAACCCGTCCCAATAGCTTAGAGATTGTAGCAGCGCGTGGGTTTAACGATCCCGCCGCTTCATCAGCTGATGATTTAATACACTTGTGGATCGAAATTGATGACAGCTTGCTCTTCAAGGAAATGGCTCAACAACGGCAAGTCGTGAATATTGGCGATACTGCCGACGACCCGCGCTTCCCGATGGGTGCTGAGCGAGTTTATCGTTGTTTCTTGGCAGCTCCACTTATCTCTAAGGGTGAGATCATTGGTGTTCTTCAAGTAGAAAAACGTGAGCCTTTCTTCTATGACCAAAACTATGAACAGTTAGCACTTGCGTTTGCCAACCAAGCTGCAGTGGCACTCAGCAACGCGCGCTTGTTTGCCGAAACACAACAACGCGCCGAAGAGCTAAGGAAGCAAGCTGGTCGTTTAGCACTCTTAAACCGCGTTTCAAATGCTTTATCGCAATCGCTAGACCTTGAGAACATCTTTGAGATCACATTACGCGAGACTGTCAATGCCCTAGAAGTTGATTACGCAGCAGCCATTCAAATAAACATAGATGATGGCATCTGCCGAGTTATTATTGAACATCCACGCGGCAACATTGAGCCAACAATGGCTTTTCGACTTAACAGCTCTAAAATTATGGAGCGTATCGTTGAAAAAGCCCAACCTGTGCTATTTAATGACATTCAAGCAGAATTGCCCGAACGTCAAGAAGACCTTAAGCGTTTGTTACCACGAGAAGATACCTTACGAACCCTATTTGTTCCATTAGTGGTCAGTGGTAAGGTGATCGGCGTTATTCGCCTAGATGGCGGGCCCGAATCAGAACCTTTTACTAATGAGCAAGTGGAACTTGCACAAACAATCGCTAGCCAAGCCTCTATTGCCGTCCAAAATGCTAGCCTTTATGAGCAATCATTACAACGTACTTATCAACTTGAAACGCTCTTTGAAGCAGGTCAGGCAACATCTGGTGCCATTGATGTCGTTGACGTTTTACGGCGTGTCGCAACGCAAATGTTAATTGCTTTGCGAGCAGACAGCACCGAAATTATGCGTTGGGATCAGCTAGAAAATTGTCTAATCGTCGACCAAGCCAAAAGCTCTTGGCTTGACGAAACCACAACCGCTGAAATACGTGGTCTTGTCTATGATCTCACTACATTTCCACTTCGGCGCGAAGTCTTACAAAATCGCAATACCATCACACTGCGCATTGATGATCAAGACTTAGACCCTTCAGAAAAAGAGCATATGGAAGTGCACGGCGTAACAAATCGTATTCTCGCGCCGCTAGTTGTCAACGAGGTTTCCATCGGTCTTGTTCAAATAGACATTCGCGATGAAAATCGGTTTATCGATGCGAACCAAGTGCGATTAGTACGAACGCTCGCCAACCAAGCAGCCGTTGCCATTGAAAATGCACGCCTACAAAGCGAAACACGTTCGCAAATTGAAGAGCTTTATCTCATTAATGAGCTAGCTAAAGCGGTTTCAAGTACGGTTGATGTTGATGAGCTCTTTGAAACAGTGAAGCAACAATTACCTCTACTCACAGATGCGCAATATCTATATGTTGCTATCTATGACCGAGAAACGGGTAAACTTAGCTTTCCTGTTGCTTTAGATGATTATGGGAATACTTACGATATTGAGCCCTTTGTTCCTTCAGAACACGATGAATTCGGATATATCATCCGTACACAAGCCCCCTTACTGCTAGCAGGGGTTGGCTTACAAGATGTTCGTAAACAATTTGGCATCACTGAGCCTATGTTCCCTGAAGCCCGCAGCTTTCTTGGTGTGCCAATGATTGCCGGTGATTCATTTGTCGGTATTCTTGCACTTAGAGATGATCTTGAGTCTCGCAAATTTGACTTTAACGATCAACGCATTTTGTCTACTGTTAGCTCACAAATTGCTGTCACCCTACAGAATGCCAATCTGTTCGCTCGGATTACCGACTTTGCCAATGAACTAAATACGCGCGTAGAAGAGCGAACCGCAGAACTTCTACAAGAACGACAACGTCTCACAACACTGTATGAAATTGCTTCTGAAATTGCCGCCGCCACACTTGATCTTGATCGCGTTTTGAATCGCACCCTTGAGGCACTATCAGAAGCAATTGGGGCATCAAGTGGAATTGTGTTGGCAATTGATGATATATCTGACATGCTTTATGTCATTGCTCAACGTGGGCTTGATGTGAGCGATGAATCAGAACGTTTACAACTAAGACAAAATGAAGGTCTTGCAGGTTGGGTGATTCAACATCGGCAAGGCGTAGTCATTAATGATGTCCAAAATGATCCTCGTTGGATCTCAGTCAGTGAACGTGATCGCGCTCCTCGTTCAGCCATTGCAGCGCTTTTAGAAAGCGCAGATGATGTGCGCGGCGTAATTATGTTCTTTAGCGAACGAGAAAACGCCTTTAACGAAGACCATTTACGCCTTGTTACGGCTGCCTCATTACAACTTGCAAATTCAATGAATAATGCTGAGCTATACAGCCTGATTCGTGATCAAGCTGAGCGTCTGGGTGCAATTCTGCGACAAGAACAAGTAGAGTCTACGAAGACTTCTGCTATTTTGAACTCAGTTGCAGATGGCGTAATGTATGCTAATGAAAAAGGCATCATTCGCGTTTTCAATAACACCGCGTCGCAAATTCTAGGATTAGATAGCGAACGTGTTTTGAATCGGCATATTCGTGAATTAGCAGGCGTGTATGGTGGTCGAGAAACAGGATGGATGGATGCGATCAATAAATGGATGTCTGATCCTACACAACATGTTGAATCAGACTTCGTTGAGTTCACACTCACACTAGATGATGGACGAGTGATTAATGTGCGTCTCTCGCCAGTGAATATGGGCGATCAGTTTTTGGGTACAGTTTCCGTTTTCCGTGATATTACTCGTGAAGTAGAAGTTGACCGCTTAAAGAGCGAATTTGTGGCTACAGTTTCACATGAGCTGCGCACACCTATGACCAGCATCAAAGGTTATGCTGATCTACTCCTACTTGGGGCAGCAGGCGCACTGACTGAACCACAACAACGCTTCTTACAAACCATTAAACAAAATGCTGACCGCCTTAGCATCCTTGTGAACGATCTACTAGAAGTTTCACGCATCGATCAAGGTCAAATGCAGCTACGCTTTGCCCCGATTGATGTTGAAGAAGTACTGCAAACTTTACAATCTCATCTTGCAGGGCGCATCAAAGATGCAGAACGCGATATTAAGATAGAACTCCACATGGATGAAGAGATGCCGCCTTTGCGTGGTGATTTTGATCGCGTCATTCAAATTTTGCAAAATCTCGTGGATAATGCTTTCAACTATTCACAAGACCCCTGCACAATTGGTATCCGTGCAGAGTATAATGCACAAAAGCAAACGATCTTGTTTGCAGTCACAGATGAAGGCATTGGTATTCCTCCCGAAATTCAGGATCGTATCTTTGAACGATTCTTTAGAGGAGATGAATACAGCGATTTGGTTATGGACACACCCGGCACTGGGCTAGGCCTTGCCATTGTCAAGGAATTAGTGTCAATGCATGATGGCGATATTTGGTTCGATACTGAAGTCGGCAAGGGTACAACTTTTTATGTTGAATTACCAATCTATAATGATACAGAGTCCTAGTCTGTATCTGTCTATGTTTGAATAATGAATAACTTGTGGAGCACACAATGGCAAAAATCTTGATTGCTGAAGACGAACGCGACATCCGCGATTTGATTGAATTTACCCTTCAATTCGCTGGGCATGAAGTAATTAAGGCAAGCAATGGCGCAGAAGCCGTTGAGCTGGCCCCACAAGTCATGCCTGATTTAATCATGATGGACGTGAGAATGCCTAAAATGACAGGATATGAAGCCTGCCGTGAAATCAAAAAAATGGATTCAGTAAAGCATATTCCTGTTGTTTTTCTATCTGCTAAAGGGCAAGAATCGGAAATCGACACTGGATTAGAAGCCGGCGCATATGAATATATCTTGAAACCTTTTGCCCCAGATCAACTGACTCAGCGCATTAATGAGGTGCTGGCGAAGTTCAATATTCAATAGGGGTATTTATTGTTATGAGTGCAATTACGGTTAGTGGTGATTTACTGCATTACGAAGTTTTAGGACGAGGTCGGCCTGTTATTTTGTTGCATAGCTGGTTAGGGTCGTGGCGATATTGGATACCCACGATGCAACAGTTAAGTGTCAAATATCGCATCTATGCCCTAGACTTGTGGGGATTTGGTGATTCAGGGAAAAACAAACCGTTTTATCATATTGAAGGTCAAGCCCAACTCCTAGAACAATTCCTTGAGCGTATGGGAATTAGTAAAGCCGTATTTATTGGTCATGGGTTGGGTGCGGCTGTTATGGCACATTTTGCAACACGCCCTAATTGTGGAAAACTCGTACACCGCATGATGGTCATCTCTCCTCCTTTGTTTGGCGCAGGCTTCAGAAACACGTCATCAGATACGTCTACCTCTGCAACAACGACCACATCAACAAACCATGACGAACCTACAGAA
The DNA here is from genome assembly GCA_003697365.1 of Chloroflexota bacterium. Taxonomy (GTDB): domain Bacteria; phylum Chloroflexota; class Anaerolineae; order Aggregatilineales; family J027; genus J027. Next base: position 33,617 of record RFGP01000009.1, read on the forward strand.
AAACCAACGGCAACGACCTTTACATTTACGGTAACAGCTTCTGATGATGCCCCTACTGTTGCGCGTTTAAGTGATGCAGATCGAGCTATGCTACTTAGAGCAGCAGCTAAAAGTGGTACAGATGAGACAGTAGCATCATCAAAGCAACTTACATCTGACACTGATTCCTCAACAGAGGCCCAATCAACAGAGCAAACTTCTACAGAAACACCTAAGCCGCTCTCTACACAAGAGATAATCAGCAATAGTGCAAGTAATCCGTTGGCTAATATGGTACAGCGTATGAAACCACAGGCTTTGCTGAGCAGACATGTAGATAATACGTCTCCTGATTTTGAGAAATTACGAGTAGAAGTCGAAAAGGCCGATGAAGAAGCGATACGTGTCAGCTGTTCATCGCTCAGCCAATACAATCCACTGCAAAAACTATTAAAGGTTTCTACACCTACACTGACGTTGTTTGGCGCAAATGACACCTTTATTCAAATGCCGGATGAATCCATTCTTGAAGCGGTGTCAAACCATGATCAGATTCGGTTACTAGTGTTGCAAAACACTCGGCATTTTCCCATGTTAGAAGACACTCCACGCTTCATACGATTATTAAAGGAATTCTTAGAAGCACCAGACCTTCAACAAATTGAAATGAAGGACGAATGGAAACGACGTTTGCGATAATCCAACTACCATTGACACACCTCATGAGGTTTGATACGCTAGAGTCCCCTCACAGTGGGCCTCATGTTCTGTTGCCTTCCGAACCTGGTCAGGACTGAGAAGTAGCAGCCATAAGGAATGTGCGCAGGTTCATGGGTAAACCTGCTGTGAGGTTTTAAATCCGATGATGACATCAGCTCTCCCCAACCTACCTCAACGTCGTTTTTATCTTCTATTTTTAGGATTATTGGTTATAGGTATTGCCATTGTTGGTATAATTTTATGGTGGCAGAATCAATCTAATTATACGGTCATTATTACAATCAATGGGCATATACAAGAAATCAACACTTCTGCCAAAACAGTGGGCGAAGCTATTGATGATGCCAATATCTTGATTGATAAAGCAGATCACATTGAACCACCACTAAATAGGCCGCTCACTGATGGCATGACCATCACAATTACCAAAGCTCAACAACTTGTTCTCGATTACAACGGGCAAATTCAACGTGTTTATACTCATGAAAATGACCCCTACCAAATCTTAAGAGAACAAAATATCATGCTCAGTTCAAATGACACCTTCCTCGTTAACTATCGCCCGGCTAATAATATCAGTAATGGTGAAACTATCCGCCACTTGAAAATCATCAGCGCAAAGCGATATACAATCGTAGAAGATAATATTGTTATAGCTGAAGGAACTTCAACCGTAGCAACTGTTGGCGCTCTGCTCGCCGAACTTAATATACCGCTATATGTTGCCGATGAAATTACACCAGCGGTGAATCAACCGTTCGTAGACAATCTAACAATTGAAATCCAGCGTTCAATACCCATCACAATCGTTGCAGACAGCAAGCGTATCATGACAAGGGCAACGGGTGAAACTGTTTATGATGCTATCAACAGCGCAGGGTTCCCTTTAAGTGGGCAGGATTACACCATTCCAAATAGTGATACTCCATTGCAAGCCAATATGGTGATAGAGATAGTCCGAGTTTTAGAAACAGTTGAAGAGCAACACCAAATTATTCCTTACCGAACGCTATACTATCCCACGCCCGAGCTTCCCGCTGGCCAACAAGAAGTAATTCAAATTGGCATAGAAGGACTTCAAGTGACACAAATTCGTACAAGGTATGAAAACAACCAAATCGTTAGTCGTGTTCAATCTGTCCCTTGGATTGTGCAACCGCCAACACACCAAATTATCATTTATGGTATTCGATAGGATTTTATGAATGTCTAGCCCCAAACAACTTTTAGAAAGCTTGGGCATCACCCCCAAAAAATCTTTAGGACAGAACTATTTACATGATCCTCAAACACTTGACAAAATCGTTGAAAATGCGCAACTGCCCCCTGAATCTACCGTTCTAGAAATTGGAGCAGGATTAGGAGCATTAAGCGTTCGACTAGCACCTATCACAAAGCGCCTTGTATTGGTTGAAACGGATACGCGGGTTCAACCTGTTCTGACTGAAAAGTTAAGCAACTATTCACATGTTGAAATACATTGGGCAGACATCTTAGAAACAGACATTGATGCAATAATGGGTAAAGCACCTTATCATGTTGTGGCCAATTTGCCCTATTACATCACAAGTGCTATTGTACGCCAACTTTTAGAAGCTCAAAATCCACCTCAGAGTATGACTATTACTGTACAGAAAGAAGTCGCTGAGCGAATGGTCGCCACCCCCAATAATATGAGCTTATTAAGCGTAAGTGTTCAATTTTTTGGTGAGCCTCGTATTGTCATGCGGCTAAATCCGGGTGTATTTTGGCCTGCACCAGAAGTTTCATCAGCAGTCGTTTATATTGATTTACGCAAGCGCCCATTGCCAAGCGTAGAAAATCAAGAGCAATTCTTCAAAATTGTTCGCGCAGGGTTCGGACAAAAGCGTAAACAGCTAAAAAATGCGCTTGCGCGAGGACTAGGCTTAAGTAGTGATGAAGTTGAAGCATGGCTACAAAATGCTGGAGTTCAACCAACACGACGAGCCGAGACACTAACGCTATCTGAATGGGCAAAAATTTATCATACAGCATCATTATTTAATAAATCATAAAGCCATAAGCGCTTACATATATGTTACCTTGTTGGCCATCTAATGGTGCAATGAGCAATTCAAATTCATAGCTTTCATTAGGTAAAAGTTCTAATTCAAGATTTTTTATGCGAAGCCCATGTAGTTGTTGTTGTGTCTCAATAGTACCGATGATTAAATTCAAGTGTATTGACGTTTCAAATGAGTTAACAAAATTCCCCTTGATGATATAATCGCGCCCACGCCACTGTGCTTCAATATTCTGTGGTGTCAATAACACCAATGCAGTATTTCTGCCAGTCAATGATGAATCTTGCCATTGTACATCAGCAATCGCTTGCCAACTTAGTTCTGGTACAGATGTGAAGATCGCACGATAGGGAATGCGTTGTTGCGGCAAAATAACAGGAATATCAGGAGACACCTGAGCTTTATTTAGAACGAACCCTTGCCTAGCTATTAATTGTACATCCACTACAACTTGCTCAATCGGGTTAGCTGTATAATTCCATACCCACCCTAAGCAAATAAGTGTACCATTAGGTTGCTCATAACAACTGGGGTCTGTAGCACGAACGGATGTATACGGCTCTGATGTTACAAAATGAGCATTAGGCGTAGAAGAATGATCTTGTGGCGTTATGGAGGAAGGAAACATTGTAATAGGAGTCGCGGGCTCAGTTTTTGAAGCAGGCGTAGGGCTAATAATTTGCGTGCAAGCAGTTACCAAAACCCCAACCCAACAAAAAATCCAGCGCAAACCCCAACGCGACATGCCGTGCCCAATAACCTTCTGGCTGTTTAAATTAAAATTGCCTCAATACCATTATAAACTAATCCTCAAGCCATAAACACTACGTTCTCTTGACAGGTTTTGAACTCATTAGACTGGATAATCATAATAAAAACACCAGAGTTGTTCTATGCCCCCCTAGAACTAAAAGTGATGTTACAGAAAACGATGTTAAGTCTCCGAAGTCATTATCAGTAGTAAAAATCCCCCACGCTTAGATGTCGAGAATATGTTAAAATAAAAATAGGAACCTCAAGTTGGCTAGGTGATCGCGCTGTTGGTTCTATCAACAGTGAGGAAAGTCCGTGCTTCATAGGGTACGATGCTAGCTAACCGCTAGGCAGGGTGACCTGACGGAAAGTGCCACAGAGAAGTAGATTGCCCAAGTGTTACTTGGGTGAGGGTGAAACGGTGTGGTAAGAGCACACCAGCGTCACTGGTGACAGTGGCGGCTTGGCAAACCCCATCGGAAGCAAGACCAAGCAAAGGTGAGGGGTGACCCGCCCCGCTATCAGCCTTGGGTAGGTCGCATGAGGTGTCGAGTGATCGGCACCCTAGATAGATGATCACCGCCCGTAAGGGTACAGAACACGGCTTATCGGCCAACTTGGGGTACTCAATTCAATCGCGCTTGTACAAACAACTTATTAAAATCTAGAGGCACAACCTCAAACCATGTAATGCCGGGCTTTAGATATAGATGTTCTGTCATTGTATCATCCCGCCAAAATGTTAACATTGCCTCATCTGACCAGCGATGCCAAAACCCATCATAACGTAATCCATCACGAAATAGTGTTGCAGGCCCTAATGTCCAAATTTGAATCTCAAAAGCATAGGTAATGTTCCCTTGCCATTCGCTGGCAATTATCGTGACATCTTCTTGATGATGTGCCCAAATGATCACCACATTTGCCGCTGAGATTTGTCGCCCATCAAGTGCATCTAAATGGGGTTCTCCTGCTGTCCAACGCCAATATAAACCATCTTGTGGATCATAGCGCCATTCCGCCGCATCAGGGCCATAATGAATCAAAACACGCTCCGCATAACTTTCGGGAAAAGGCGGCGTTGTATTTGAAAACACCAGCCCGTTTAGCGTCGGGCGCTGATTAATGCCAAGCTGATCTGCCCTTGCCCAAATTTCAGCAGGACGAACGAATAAATTATGTGGTGCCTCAAGAGTTGGCTCTCGATAAAATAGCGGTGGCCCAACGTTTTCAAAAAGCCGATCTGCAAAAGAACTTTGTTGTAAACGTAACAGTGTGGGGCCGTTTGCTCCAGAAAATGCGAATAAAGATTGAAACATCAATGGAATTTGCAAATCAATTAAACGCGCACTTCTCACCGAACCAACATATGCAGGCGTATTGCTATAAAAAATTGCCGTAAAGCGCGTTAAAGAACCCTCAACATAATGTTCATACACAATATCTGCTTGAGCGATACCCGCTTGAGGACGAACTTCTTTGGGAGCATTACTGATTTTTATCGCTAAAGGTCGGCGCTCTAATACACTTGGATTAGGAACTATAAGGCCTGTAAGCGGATTCATCTGTGATGGAAAAGAATCCCACCCAATAGCATCTGGTAATGGCGTTGCTGTTGGAGCTGCTGGCGTTGGCGAAGCGATGGATGAATGCAAATTAGAGCGTGCTGAAGATACTAACACAAATGCTGCTAATATTATCATTATCAAAATTGAAACAAGCCAGAAAAAATATCTCATAATGTAATAGCTCGCCATTATAACTTACAAAAATTTTGTATGAACCCGTACTCCTTGCTATAGTTTAAGCATATTCGGCTTTGTTATAAGCTCGGAGGCCCCATGTCTTTACACAATGCTTTTGATTGGCGCGAAGTTGTTCAGCTTGCATTGGCTTCACGCTTTCTAGATGAATTAGAAGAAAATGAGTTATTATCTCAAGGACTTGTCACCTACCAATTTTCTGCACGTGGGCACGAACTTGGTCAATTGCTGATCAGTCAGCTGCTCACCAAACCATTCGATGCCGCTAGCCCATATTATCGTTCACGGCCATTTATGCTAGGATCAGGCCTCACGCTTGAAGAAGCACTTGCCTCTGATATGGCGCGCGCTACTAGCATAAGCGGAGGGCGCGATGTCGGTGTCGTGTTTAATATGCCCCGTCGTCATCGTGCTCTTATTTTACCAATGGCAGGAGATGTTGGCTCACAATATACCCCTGCCGTAGGGTGGGCGCAGGCCATTCGCTATCGTCAAATTGTCTTAGAAGAAGCGGAAATTGCCGATAGTATTGCCGTTGTATTTGGTGGTGATGGGTCTGTTGCTGCTAATGGCTTTTGGTCAGCACTCACTATTGCCACAACCCTAAAACTTCCGATTTTATTTGTTATTGAAGATAACGGCTTCGCTATATCTGTTCGCAGCCCTCTACAAACACCCAATCAGAATATCGCAGCCAATTTACGCTCATTCCACAATTTGCACATTTGGGATGGAAGTGGAACTCAGCCCACTGAAACAGCGACACTTGTTTTTGATGCAGTTCAATATGTCCGTAGCGGAGAAGGGCCGGGATTATTGCGGCTTACAATGCCACGCCTTTCAGGCCATTCTAGCACCGACAATCAAGCCTACAAATCCCCCGATGAACGCGAGGCCGAATGGTCACAAGACCCAATTCAACATTTACATGATGCCGTTGTTCCAACACTAATGACAGAAGATGAATGGGAGCAAGAAGTCCGAAGTGCACAAGCAGCCGTTGATGCTGCCAAACAAACAGCCCAGAATCAGCCACAACCTGACCCACACACTGTAACCCATTACGTTTTTTCACATCCCGATCAGCCACAACTAGTTGGTGGTCTAGTCGCAGAAGGGATTCAACTGCCACAAGGAAACCAAACTCCCAATGTCACTGATCCACGTCGCATTAACATGATAGAAGCGATTCGTCGCGCATTAGATGTTGAATTGACTATTAATCCGCGTTGTCTCGTTTTTGGCGAAGATGTTGGTGTAAAAGGCGGTGTTCATGCTGCCACATTGGATTTGCAAGCCAAACATGGAGAAATGCGCGTTTTTGACACAAGCCTCTCAGAAGAAGGCATTGTTGGGCGCGCAGTCGGAATGGCTTATGCTGGTCTTGTTCCTGTTCCTGAAATTCAATTTCGCAAGTATGCCGATCCTGCTACAGAACAGATCAATAATATTGGAACCATTCGTTGGCGCACCAATAATCGATTTGCTGCTCCGATGGTTATCCGCATTCCGGGTGGGTATCGAAAAATTGGTGATCCATGGCATAGCGTCACCAGTGAAATTATCTTTGCCCATAATCCGGGTTGGAAGCTCGCTTTTCCTTCCAATGCTGAAGATGCCGTTGGTTTGCTCCGCACAGCATTACGCGGAAACGATCCTGTGATCTTTTTTGAGCACCGCGCAATGTTGGATGCGGCATGGGCGCGCCGCCCCTATCCCGGTGATGATTATATGTTGCCTTTTGGCCAAGCGAACGTGATCACACAAGGTAACGATCTCACTATCGTTACATGGGGAGCAATGGTTGAGCGCTGTCAGCGTGCCATAGAATCAGTAGAAGCAAGTATCGAATTAATTGATTTACGTACCATAGTGCCTTGGGATAAGGATACAGTATTAACTTCGGTACAAAAAACAAGCCGCTGCCTTATTGTTCATGAAGACATCTTATTGGGCGGTTTTGGCGCAGAAATTGCAGCAACAATAGTGAATGAGGTGTTTTTAGACCTTGATGCACCAATTGTGCGTATTGGATCGCCTTCAGTTCCCGTACCATTTAACACGACATTGATGGATGCTGTCGTACCCACTGTTGAAAAAATTCGCCAGCAAATTATAGAACTTTTAGCCTTTTGAAATTAGAGGAAAAAAACATATGCCCACAGTACATTTCGACCGTTATTATCGTTATGATGAACTTTCTGAAATACTACGAGCGTTTGCCAATGAGTACCCACAGCTTGTTCGGCTCGAAAGTCTAGGAAAAAGCTATGAAGGCCGAGATATTTGGCTTGTATCTATCACAAATTTTAATATAGGCGAGGTAGATCGAAAGCCTGCTTTATGGGTGGATGGCAACATTCATGCATCAGAAGTATCACCTTCCAGCGCAGCCTTGTATCTCATCAACAAGTTAGTTACTCACTATGATAGCGATCCTGCTATTCAAAGGCTTTTAGATCAGCGAACATTCTATATTTGCCCGCGTGTAAATCCTGACGGCGCAGAGCTTGCTCTAGCTGATAAACCACGCATTATTCGCTCAAGTACGCGCCCCTATCCTTATGATGAAGAGCCCATAGGCGGACTGATTGAGGAAGACATCGATGGTGATGGTCGTATGTTAATGATGCGCATTCGTGATCCAAATGGCCAATGGAAAGCGCATCCTGACGATCCGCGTTTAATGATTAGGCGTGAACCAACAGATTTTGAGGGCGAATTCTACCGTATTCTACCAGAAGGAAGAATTGAGAATTTTGATGGATACATCATAAAATCACGCCCCCCCAAAGAAGGACTCGACCTCAATCGTAATTTCCCAGCGAATTGGAAACAAGAACACGAACAAAAAGGAGCAGGTCCCTACCCTGCGTCAGAAGCCGAAACAAACGCAATTATGAGATTTATTGCCGATCATCGCAACATTACAGGCGCTATCACATTACACACATTTAGCGGAGTCCTTCTGCGCCCCTTCAGTAATCAACCTGATGACAAATTCCCTGCGGAAGATTTATGGACTTATCAAAAGATCGGCCAGAAAGGAACCGAAATTACTGGCTATCCCAATGTATCCGTATTCCATGATTTTCTATATCATCCGGGACAATATATCTCTGGAGCATTCGATGATTGGATGTATGACCACATGGGAGTTTTCGCATGGACAGTAGAAATTTGGAGCCCACAACGCCAAGCAGGTATTGAAAAATATAAATTCATCGATTGGTATCGTGAACATAGCATCGAAGACGATTTGAAAATGATGAAATGGAATGATGAAGTGTTGGAAGGCAAAGGCTATGTAGATTGGTATCCTTTTGAGCATCCTCAACTTGGGCCAATAGAATTAGGTGGATGGAACGTGCAATATGCATGGCGAAACCCACCGCCTCAATTCCTTGAGAGCGAAATTGCACCAATTGCAGATTGGGCAATTTGGCACTTACAAATTGCCCCCCAACTCACAATGCTTGATGTATCCCTCTATCGCTTAGGAAATCATCACTTTCAAGTCCGCCTCGTTGTCCAAAATGAAGGATGGTTGCCGACATACATCACAAAACGCGCACTAGAGAAAAAGCTCACACGTGGTATTGTATGCGAAATTCAGTTACCAGAGGGGGCTACATTAAAATCTGGTCAACCGCGCGAAATTATTGGCGAGTTAGAAGGGCGCGCCTATGTTAATTCGGCATTATCCCCTTGGGAAAGCAGCGGCTTTACCAATGATCGGGCAAAATTTGAATGGGTCGTGTTTGCACCAAAAGGTGGAGAAGCTGTTATTACTGCACATCATGACCGCGCTGGTGTTGTCCAAACAACGCTGCGTTTAGAATAAATCATTTGGCCGCCCAATATTGGCGGCCAGTTTTTAATCCTCGTTTGTTTTATCATTTCCTAAACGAGATAGAATCTCCTTAAAGGCTTCCAGTAAAAAAATAGTATCTGCTTTTTCTAGTTCCTGTGTTGCAACTTCTCGCATCATAGCGACCATCTCATCTTCCGAAAGGATGCCTTTTTGAATCAACAGTCGTACTACTGCACGAGCAATAATGAGCCCATCAACGCCACGCGCGCCTAGACTTGTTAATCCACCAAAAAAATCAGTCACAATTTCTTGTGTGTTGCGGTTATCAGTCATTTGTAGTGTATATCCTTTAACTCAGATACATTATAGCGCCATTGATTTTGGCGCAAATTAAGATTTATTGCTACCTATGAATCTGTCATCACAAATTCACTTGTATAATGAAATAAATTTGTTGAGAAGGAATCACAAGGCTGAGAACTGAATGGACTCATTTCCACAGGCGCGCATTGGCATTCAACTTGCACAACAAGGCAGGCGCACTGAAGCTATACATTATTTACGACAAGCAACCCGCCAAGAACCACAGCACCCTGAAGTTTGGCTATGGCTAGCCCATGTTACCCCTTCACTAGAGGAATATCGCTATTGTGTACAACAGGCGATCCGATTGGCCCCGCATCATCAAACTGCCCGACAAATGGAAGCAGCTTTACGTAATATTCCAGCCCTACCTGCGCAAGTACCAAACGCTACACTTCCTAATACTGATTCCATGAACGTTCGTGTTCCTTCACAACCATTTGTCGTAGACGAGCATCTTGTAAACCGAATGCAACGCCAACGAAAAAAGCGCTCATTACGTCAAAAACTTATATTGTTCACAGTAATAACGCTCGTCATTGGCTTATTAGGTGCAGTTGGCATCATTTTGGGGCGTAACCTAATAGAGAATTCTAATTCAAATACAGCCACGCCTCATGAGCTGTGGTTAACCATTCAGACGAACACCCAAACATTACCGATTCGTTTTCGTATGCAAACGCCACCAAGCTGGATAGTAGCGGATGCGGCATCGCCCCAATGGGCTAGTATTAGCCAAAGCCTAGCAGAAGTCCCCGCTATTCAAGCTAACTGGGCAGGTTTTGCAGCCAATTTGAGTGCCATTCAAATCAATCCTGCTGATGATTCTTTAGAAACTCCTGTCACTATCGTTGAAACCAATTTTGACAGTATTATTGCCAGTGGTGGCTATCCTTTACGCCTACAACTCATTCGCTTGGGCGCAATATATGCAAGTATGGATGATGCAAGTTGTACAGGACTACAGCAGTTGGCCGCCGAGCAACAAAACACCATTGCCACCTCAGGCATAACAGCAACTATTCTCGAAAACCAAGTGGTTCAACAACCCAGTGGCAATTGTGTGTATGTCATTCACTATTTCGGAACAAGTGCAATCTCTGGGCAAGACGAACATATTTACGTCATTTATGTACCAGTGGGCACAACTTCACTTGCTGAATGGCATCTCACAGTGGTTGACATAAGCCACGACCAATATCGGCCTATGATTGAACAGCTATTAGAAAGCATTCGTGCACTTTAGCACAAATGGTCTATTCCAAAAACAAACATAACTATAACAACATTTAGTACTCTAGTATAGTTCGTCATCACATGACGAACGTTTATGCTATAAATAGCATATTCTAATAAATTACTTAAGAAGGAATCGGGTTAGCCATGTATACTCAAAATGAGATTTTATTCCCGCACTACGCGATAGCCGCAATTCGCGATGTGCGCGGCCCTCAATGGCGCAACTTCATCGATCATATTCTCGCCTTGCCAGAAACTCATGAGGCTTCCCTTGCTTTTATGTTATTGATGATTCGTCTAAACAATTGCCTAGAATGCGAAACTGATAGCTATCGCGCAATGCGAGGTTGTGAAGCCTGCGCCATACAGACATTGCGTCGTTACAAAGGCGATGATGAAGAATTAATTCAATTATACGAAAAAGCCCTCGAAGATGTGCGCATTCAAATAGCACCAACTATAGTTCATGATGATCAGGAATTTGTTTAGTGAATTTTTAGCTGAATGTCCCCAGAGCTTTGTATTCACGTTACAATACATAATAGGCAACAACTTAGATTGAGGATACAAAAACGCTCTAAAGGAACTATACGCGATGACTGATGAACAATATTTAGATTGGGAAAAACTCTTTGAATTTCATTCTCAGCTTTATGAGCGCTTGCAACATCCAATCACTAGAGCGATTGAACAAGTTTATCAGTCACCGCGTCTTACTATTCAACAATTACAACTGGTATATAATCGGCTTCAGGCGTGGTCAGAATGGTTAAAGTGGAAAGCACAGCCAGAATCGTTTGGTGAAGAAGCCTTCGAGCAAATGCATCTTGGTGAAGCGCCGACGTGGTTTTTTGAAACGCTTAATCGCTCCGTAAGTATTAAGATGGAGCACAGTAAAACAATCTATATACATCCTTCCACATTTTATGAGGCACTTTTACTATTGCTGAAGTTAACATATGCTATTGGAAAACTCAGCCATATCACCACAAATGATGCCAATCCACCACAAAATGGCATATGGTTACGAATTGTATTCACGCCATCATTAGAAAAAAAGTATAGTAACCTATCAGCTGTTATTGATACACTTGAACAAAATGTAGGGAAAAACGTCCATTTTGAAGTTGATCTCATTCGCGATCTTTTGTTGATTAATCATACACGCTATGTTCTGCAAACAAACACGCGAACAGGACATCAAGCCTTTGCGATTCTCATTCCGTCAAATGCAACCGCAGCACATGAAATACAGGGAGATATTCCCCTACAAAAACAAACTACTCAGCCTCAACCTTCAGCTGTACCCACGAACACTATTCCTGAAAAATTGCCTACAGAAATCCCAACCATTCCCATGCCTGCTACCACTCTGCACGAAAAGGCTGACGAAATTGATCGCAATAATAACGTTTTAACCCAGATTCAGGATATATTGCTAGATTACGTTACCACACCAGCACTAGCCTCAAGGCCCGATGATATATTGCATGATATTTATCAATTGCTTCAACAATTTGATAGCATGAATCCGCCTGAAACCCCCTCAGACCGCATCAAATTGACACAAGTATATGACGTATTAGATACAAGCCCGCTAAAGTTAAAAAAGGCCCTCCCCGCTATTACCGCAGAGATGGCCAAAACCCGTCTTGCTGCGCTTCAAGTATTATTATTAGAGCCGTTTTTGCCTATTAAGCGCGAACCATCATTAAATGGGACAGTTTCCTTAAATAAGTAACAGTGATGATGTTGATTACTGATCTTGAATTTATCGCACGACAAGCCGCCGAAAAAGCAGATGATTATGAAGCATTTCGCTATTATATTGAATTAGATGAGCGGAGTGATGAAGCGCTTGATGAGTTGGTTGAGCAAATTGCAACGCCCATTATTGCTGCTATTGATTGCACTACTTGTGCAAACTGCTGTCGTCATTTAGATGTGTATCTTACTGAAGCAGATGCACAACGTCTATCTTCAGGCACTTTTATTCCATACAGCACATTATTGCATCAATACATTGACCGCGAACACGCCGCACAAGTTGAAGAATGGGGGATGTTTCAACAAAAACCTTGTGTATTTCTCAAAGATACTTTATGCAGCATTTATGAATATCGCCCTGAAAGTTGCCGCATTTACCCAATGTTTACCCCCGATTTTCGGTGGACACTTGAAGATACTTTTGGCGGAATAGGTCTCTGCCCCATTATTTACAATGTAATCGAGCAATTAAAAATACAGCTAGGCTGGTGAAGCACACGCAACCACTTTAATTTGTAACGCTTCAATTAATGGCTTGACGGGAACTTTCAAATTTATGCCACGTTGTCCAGCGCTCATATAAAGTGACTCTAACGCTAAAGCGGCTTCATCTATGTAAATGGGCCAATTTTTAGCTGTCAAAGCAAGCGCCGAAATTCCACCAACTTTCAACCCCGTGAGCTTTTCAGCCATCTGATGGCTTGCCATCTCAACACGCTTATAACCGACAGCTTTTGCCAAAGCCTTCAAGTCAAGACTGCGGTCTCCTGCTAGCATCACTAGCATAGGTTTTGATTTGCCTTCTGGCAAAACAACAAGCGTTTTATAAACATGTTCAGGCGAAGTGCCTATAAAAGCTGCAACACCTTCTGCACTATGAATGCTATCGTCAAATTCAATGACTTCATAGGGAATTTGTCGTTGTTCTAGCCAACGCATAGAATTTAGCTTCTTTGGCATATGTGCCTCTCTATTACAGGCGATGACCTTCAGCAACTTCTTGGCTAAAAGACTCTTCACCTATCAAGCAGCGATAAACATATTTAAGTTCATCAAGTGTAGGTGCCCAACATGCTGGTTGATGTACTAAATGCCGCATCACCCAATAGGCATGGCTTAACAGCTCATTATCAAGAGTTTGTAACTCATCGACTGTCGTTAATTTTTCAGCTTTCAAAGCCAATCCTCGACTGCTGAAAGCGCCTTGCTCGAATTCACGAATAGATTCTGCAAATTGCTGTGCCAGATAATCACTACGTACTGACAAGTCCATGATATATAACTCCTAAATACATGTCATTTGTCCTGATTCTATTTTGCGCCTTTTTTGATGCGCTGCCAAGCTATGATTTTACTTTGCCAAAACAAATACGCAGGTGCTATAATGTGTTAACCCATGTTAAAACATAGAAATTGGCTTATCGGTTTTAAATATAAATTTTTGAGGAGGCAAAAGCCGCATGGCAACCCTCGTAACAACTATCACCGAGACGCTCCGTTATCGTGGTAAGATTGGTCAATATAGCTGGGCGTTTCATCGGCTTTCTGGTCTTGGTATTGTATTATTCTTAATTTTACACGTGATTGATACTTCATGGGCTGCTTTTTATCCCGAATTATACGGAAAAGCAATCCAAGAGTACCAAAGCCCACTATTCACCATTGGTGAATTTTTCCTAGTAGCGGCTGTCGTTTACCATGCAATGAATGGTTTACGCATTATTTTCTTTGACTATCGTCCTCATCTATGGCATTTGCAACAAAAAGCAGCCGTTGGCGTTTTTGCCGCTTCAGCCATCATTCTGCTGCCAACATTCATCATCATGCTCGGACATACTATCGATTTTTGGGATCGCCCTGCAGAAGAGCGTGAAGTGGCTAGCTTGATGGATATTATCGGCACTCAGTCACAATTCTTGTTGGGTTTCATTGTTATCATTGGTGTTGCACTTGCAGCATCTTTTGTGATGTCGCTCATTAATGGCGATGAACGTGAAGCCCGTGTTGTCCCCAAACGCCCCAGCCAAGTTGACGCATGGCTTTGGTCGTTTATGCGTTGGTCAGGCGTGCTCATTGTGCCATTGGTCTTTGGACACTTAGCCATGATTCATTTAATTGGTAGTGTGTTTGATATTAATCATGCTGGCGCAGAAGTTGTAGGAACTACGGCCATCAATGAAAGCGGCCGTGCTGCCGAATTTGTAGGCCGTCGTTGGGATCATCTGGTAGCAGGGGTAGCAGTATGGCGCATCTATGATGGGTTATTACTAGCGTTAGTAGTCATTCATGGTTTCAATGGCTTGCGCTATGTTGTTAACGATTATGCCCACAACAAGATTGTTAATCGTGCGTTTAATTGGGCTATCGTATTTGGTGGAGCAGCGCTCATCATCTTAGGAATGGCCGCGCTTATCGCGGGTGTAGACGAAACTGCCTATCGAATTGCCAGTGATCTCAGCAATGCCGCATCTGCAACAGTACAGAACACTACAAGTCCATTTGGTGGTTAGTCGTATTGGTAGTTTTTGTTTAATTTTAGGAGTATAAGAATAATGGCAATGCAAGTACATCATCATCAATTTGATGCGCTCGTGGTGGGTGGTGGTGGTGCAGGATTGATGGCTGCGTTATATGCCAGTCGTCACGTTCGCACAGCTGTAATCAGCAAGCTATACCCCACACGTAGCCACACTGGCACCGCACAAGGTGGTATTGGTGCAGCATTAGGTAATTTAGAAGAAGACCGTTGGGAATGGCACGCTTTTGATACCGTCAAAGGCGGCGATTATTTAACCGATCAAAAAGCGGCTAAAGTGCTAGCCCAAGAAGCTATTGAGGCTGTTATAGAACTTGAATGGATGGGCTTACCTTTTGACCGCAACCCAGATGGCACGATTTCACAGCGCCGTTTTGGTGGACACACCAATAACGAAACCAAAAAGCCTGTACGTCGTGCTTGCCACTCTGCTGACCGCACGGGGCATATGATTTTGCAAACACTCTATCAGAACTGCATCAAAGAAGATGTGAAGTTCTTTGATGAATATCAAGTTGTTGACTTGCTGATGAATGATAAAACCGCAGTGGGTGTAGTTGCGGTGAATATTGACACCGGCGATCTGCATGTCTTCCATGCCAAAGCCATCACTTTTGCTACTGGTGGTTGGGGACGCTTATGGTGGACAACAAGCAATGCACATAGCTTAACTGGTGATGGCCCAGCTATCACATGGCGCAATGGCATCCCATTACAAGATATGGAATTTTATCAATTCCACCCAACAGGTTTATATCCATTGGGTGTGTTGATTACTGAAGGCGTGCGGGGTGAAGGTGGCGTACTCATTAACGCAAAAGGTGAGCGTTTTATGGAACGTTACGCCCCTACTATCAAAGACCTTGCAAGTCGTGATGTGGTAAGCCGCTCTATCTATCTCGAAATTATGGCCGGTAACGGCATTAAAGGTAAGCCTTATGTACATCTTGACGTGCGTCCCGAAACAGTCAATCGCTATTTAGCAGAAGCAGGCGAAAGCCGTCGGATCGATGCAGATTACGTCTTGCAAAAACTCCCCGATATTCTCGACTTTTGTCGTACTTATGCGGGTGTAGACCCTGTTAAAGACCCGATCCCTGTTGCGCCAACAGCGCACTATGCTATGGGTGGTATTCCTACTGATATTGATGCCCACGTTATTTGGAATGGTCAAGAAGAGCCTGTATTAGGGCTCTATGCTGCGGGCGAAGTAGCATGTGTGAGTGTTCATGGTGCTAATCGTTTAGGGACAAATAGCCTTACAGACCTAATTGTTTTTGGTCGCAAAGCAGGCTTGCAAATGGCCGATTACTGCCGTCAAGTAGGTTTCACTGATCTTCCACCGAACCCAACAGAACGCATTGAAGCAGAGCTTTCACGCATTCGTAGCAATAAGGGTAAAGTGAAAGCCTATGATATTCGCAAGCAAATGCGCCAACTCATGATGGACAAGGTAGGCGTTTTCCGCGTTCAAGACATGATGCAAGAAGCAGTTGATGGTATCCGTCAGCTCAAAGAACAATATCGCACAGAGCTGGCTATTGATGATGATGGGTATCGCTTCAATACAGATTTACTTGAAGCATGGGAACTAGGCTGTATGCTTGATTTGGCCGAGATTACCGCCGTCAGTGCACTTGAACGCAAAGAAAGTCGTGGTGCTCACAGCCGTGATGACTATCCTGAACGAGATGATGAGAAATATCTCGCCCATACGATGGCTTATCCTCAAGAAGATGGGCAAATCGTAATCAAATATGATCGTCCCGTAGACCTATCACTCGGCTATGAACCAAAAGAGCGGGTTTATTAATTCTGTGTAGAGAAAACTTGTCGTAAGGGATGTAAATTAAAATGGATGCAAAATTTCGGATTCGGCGTTTTAACCCAGAACGAGATCAAAAACCTTATTGGGCAGAATATACTGTCAAGGATGTTGAAGGTACCGATACCGTCCTTGACTGTTTACATCGCATAAAATGGGAACAAGACGGAACTTTAACCTTGCGGCGCTCATGTGCGCATGGTGTTTGTGGTTCTGATGCAATGCGAATCAACGGGGTTAATAAGCTCGCTTGTAAAACTTTGTTACAAACTCTGAATCTTAACCGCCCTATTCAAGTAGAACCTATTTTAGGGCTTAAAGTGATCAAAGATTTAGTCGTTGACTTTGAGCCATTCTTTGAACACTACCGAGCTGTAATGCCCTATTTTGTACCGAATACCCCCGTGCCCCAAGATGGGCGCGAACGTCGGCAAAGCCCTGAAGATCGTGCACGCTTTGATGACACAACCAAATGTATCTTATGCGCTTGTTGTACAACCAGTTGTCCCAGCTTTTGGGCAAGTGGTGAATATGTTGGCCCTGCTGCAATTGTGAATGCACATCGCTTCATCTTTGATAGCCGTGATGGTGCAACAAATGAGCGCCTTAATATTTTGGCAGAGCCCGGAGGTGTGTGGCGTTGCCGCACGATTTTCAACTGTACACCCGCCTGCCCACGTGAAATTGAAGTGACACGCGCAATCGGTGAGGTTAAACTTGCGATTCAGCGCGGCGTACGATAATTCGTTGGTTGATAAGCCAAAGGCCCACTGCTCTAAAATCAGTGGGCTTTTCCAATAAAAAGCATCCCACTAAGCTATAATTAAAGGATTAATGTAGTTCAGTCACAACAAGAAAGTTATATAAGATGGTAGCTCCCATTCCTCATGAATATGTCTTGTTAGTCGATGATGACTGGTCTAACTTAGAAGTACTAGAAGCCTACCTTGAATTAGAAGGTATCTTAAGTACATTGGCTACGAGCGCTGAGCAGGCCCTAAAAATTATGGAAAAAGTGCTGCCATCGTTGATCATTTGCGATATGCGGATGCCGGGTGTCAGTGGACTAGATTTTTGTCGTCAATTAAAAGCTAACCCCGCAACTCAGCACATCCCCATTGCAATCATTACAGGATTAGAGCGAGATAGTGACATTATCGATGCCCTAGAAGCTGGTGCCGACGACTTCATTACGAAGCCCTATCATGCCAAGCTACTGATGGCACGGGTGAAGACATTGATGAAGATCACACGCCTTCACTATGCGCTTAATGCTGCACTAGCGGAACTCAAACGTCAGCAATAAATTGGTTTTCTTTGCCCCTAATATCTGTTATAAGTGAGCTAATCGACTATTTGCAGATATTCTAGGAACAAGCAACATGTCATACTCATACCCAAATAGCAGTTCCCCTAGCCCACTACTCATTGGTTTAGTTGGTCTGGCACTTGTGTTTGGAGGGTATCTATTATGGACAGGCTTTCTAAACTGGTTAGATGAAGGAAGCGCAAATACACGCGCTGAAACAGCAACTATTGCTGCACGAAGCACCTCAACTTTTGATGCTTTTGTAAATCAACCTACTCTCGTTCTCTATCCAACCTCTACACCTATTCCGCCGTGTGAATATTTTGTAGTGAGAGGCCCTCAAGCTGCCTTTGTGCGCGAATGCCCTGATACAAGTTGTAAAGATATAACCTTTATTGAACCTAATGAGACAGTCTGTGTAATTGGACGTGCACAAAGCGAGGAATTCCCCAATGCAGATGATTGGTATGAAGTTTTACTTGACCCCGATGCGTTTTTACCAGAAGTCAGCTATATGAACGAAATTACATTACGTGCCCTCAATCCTACGCCTACAATGACCCCGACATTTGAGCCACTTCCTACAATTACCCCAGTACCATCACGAACCTTAGAGCCAACATCCCCTACAATTGAGCCATCCCCATCCGCAATAGATGAGGATGACAACGTTTCCTTTTAATACAAATACTAGTCAGCTTCAAAACCTTCTGGAATGTGTAACCCCATTGCATGGAAGCCAGCATCAACATAGATCGTTTCACCGGTGACCATGCTCGCCCAATCAGAAGCCAGCCAAACCGCCGCATTGCCCACATCAATTTGAGAAACAAGTGTTTTTAGTGGCGAACTTTCGCCCGCATAACGTGCCAATGTCCGAAAGCCAGCAATGCCTGATGAAGATAAAGTTTTAATAGCACCAGCACTAATCGCATTCACTCGAATCTTTTTCGGACCCAAATCAGCGGCCAAATACCTCACACTTGCTTCCAGAGCAGCTTTTGCCACCCCCATGACGTTATAGTGTGGAATAACTTTTTCTGCACCATAGTAACTCAATGTGATGATGCTGCC